>CP046107.1:642996-964494 GCA_016864895.1 Neisseriaceae bacterium
CAAAAGCCAACTGCGAAGAGTCAACATCATGGTAAGAACCAAAAATTAAGCGAACCCTAACATCAACAACTGGATAGCCAGCCAAAACACCACTTTGTAGAGTGTCTCGAACACCTTTATCAACTGAAGGAATAAATTCACGAGGAATAATACCTCCTTTAATTTCATCTACGAACTCATAACCAGAACCCGGCTCCAAAGGTTCGAGTTTCAATACCACATGACCATATTGTCCCTTCCCTCCAGACTGTTTAATATGCTTGGCTTCAGATTCTACCTCTTTGCGAATAGTTTCACGATAAGCAACTTGAGGCGCACCCACAGCTGCCTCTACCCCAAATTCTCTTTTCATTCTATCTACAATAATTTCAAGGTGCAATTCACCCATACCTGAAATAATTGTTTGACCTGATTCTTCATCAGAACGAACTCTAAAAGATGGATCCTCTTTTGCTAAACGATTTAAGGCCAAGCCCATTTTTTCTTGATCTGCTTTTGTTTTAGGTTCAACTGCTACGTGAATAACAGGTTCAGGAAACTCCATTCTCTCTAAAATAATAGGCTTAGCTTCAGCGCTCAGAGTCTCACCTGTTATTACATCTTTCAGTCCAATTGCTGCCGCAATGTCACCTGCTCTAACTTCTTCAATCTCGTCTCTATCATTAGCTTTCATTTGCACCAATCTACCAATTCTTTCACGAGTTCCCTTTACTGTGTTTATCACAGTATCCCCAGACTTCAGAACACCAGAATATACACGTATAAACGTTAATTGCCCCACATACTTATCATTCATTAATTTGAATGCTAAGGCAGAAAAACTTTCTTCATCTGATGCCTTACGACTATCTTTTTCTCCTTCAGGGCTCTCTCCTGCCACAGGAGGAATATCTGTTGGTGAAGGTAAAAACTCAACTACTGCATCTAACATTCTTTGAACGCCCTTATTTTTAAAGGCAGAACCACATAAAACTGGCTGGATTTCTGTTGCTAAAGTTCTTTGTCTCAGGGCGCCAACAATCTCTTCTTCAGTTAAAACTTCACCGCCCAAATATTTATCCATCAATTCTTCACTAACTTCAGCAGCTGCTTCAATCATCTTTTCGCGCCATTCTTCAGCCACAGGCACCAAATCTTCAGGGATATCAATGTAATCAAATTTAGTTCCTTGAGAAGCCTCATCCCAAATAATCCCCTTCATTTTAATCAAATCAATAACCCCTTGGAAATTATCTTCTACCCCAATAGGAATTACGATAGGAACCGGATTTCCACGTAAACGAGTCTTCATTTGATCTACAGCACGGAAAAAATTAGCACCTTGTCTATCCATCTTATTAACAAATGCCAAACGAGGTACCTTATATTTATTTGCCTGACGCCATACAGTTTCTGACTGTGGCTGAACCCCTCCTACAGCACAATAAACCATTACCGCCCCATCCAATACACGCATAGAGCGTTCCACTTCAACCGTAAAGTCCACATGCCCTGGGGTGTCAATAATATTTAAACGATGCTTTGGAAATTGATGCGCCATTCCATCCCAAAATGCAGTCACAGCAGCAGAAGTAATAGTAATGCCCCGCTCTTGCTCTTGCTCCATCCAGTCTGTAGTAGCTGCGCCATCATGTGTTTCACCAATTTTATGATTCACACCTGTATAAAATAAAATACGCTCTGAAGTAGTGGTTTTCCCTGCATCAATATGCGCACTAATACCAATATTTCGGTATAAATTAATAGGCGTTTTACGAGCCATGATCTTACCTCTTAAAATTTATTTAAAAACGGAAATGTGAGAATGCTTTATTTGCTTCTGCCATACGATGAACTTCATCACGTTTCTTCATGGCACCACCACGTCCTTCAAGTGCATCTAATAACTCCCCTGCCAAACGTAACTCCATAGATTTTTCACCACGTTTACGTGCAGCATCACGAATCCAACGCATTGCTAAAGCTGTTCTACGAGTAGGCCTTACTTCTACAGGAACTTGATAGTTAGCACCACCTACACGACGACTTTTAACCTCAACAATAGGCTTAACGTTGGCAATTGCTTCATCAAAGACTTCAATTCCTGATTTCCCCGTTCTCTGCTCAATAATCTGTAAAGCACCATAAACAATGTGCTCCGATACAGATTTTTTTCCACTAATCATCACCACATTCATAAACTTAGATATGTCAGTACTGGCAAATTTAGGATCTGGAAGTACTTCTCTTTTTGGGACCTCTCTTCTTCTAGGCATTTTTACTCCTTAATATTCTTCAGTTGAGTATCACTCTTAGATAGCTAACAAACTACCCACTTACTCGATAATTATCTATCGTCAAAATTTAAACTACTTAGGTTTCTTGGCACCATATTTAGAACGGGATTGTTTTCTATCTTTAACCCCTGCAGTATCCAAAGCACCACGAACAGTATGATAGCGAACACCCGGCAAGTCAGGAACACGACCCCCTCTAATCAAAACCACACTATGCTCTTGTAAATTATGTCCCTCACCACCGATATATGAAATGACTTCATACCCACTGGTAAGTTTTACTTTACAAACTTTACGCATTGCTGAATTTGGTTTTTTAGGTGTAGAAGTATACACACGCGTACACACACCACGACGTTGTGGACACTGTTTCAGTGCAGGCACCTTATTTGGATAAACTGGCGCCTTACGTCCTTTACGGACTAACTGATTAATTGTAGGCATTTTTATTTAGTTCCCTTCATTTCAACATTTATTTTGCAAATATCGACCTCTTCCTCGTCCTCAAAAACGAAGCCTTACGGCGAAGCTGAGTTTTCTAAACCACTTTTTTAATTAAGTAAACTGCTTATTCTATGCTTTATACAAAAGAATGTCAAGATTGCATCAACTTAACTAATGGTAAAATTAGATATAATCCATCCTATCGAAACTATACAATTTTAAAAATTACATCTAATAAAATGGTTACATTTAAAATAAGCTTCTCGATCGTTAAATAAAAAAGTGTAAATTTATTTGTACTTTTTTATTTAACGATATACTAATTAATTACTCATTTACTACCATATGACTATTATCAATTTGGGATGATTTTACTTCTTCTTTATTATTATCATGATAAATATAACCAGTCCCTGCCGGAATTAATCGACCCACAATAATATTTTCTTTCAATCCTCTTAAATCATCTCTTTTACCCATGATGGCAGCTTCAGTCAACACTCGAGTTGTTTCTTGGAATGATGCTGCAGATAAGAAAGAATCAGTTGATAAAGATGCTTTAGTAATACCTAACAAAATATTTTCATATTTCGCAGGTTCTTTACCTTCAGCTACCAACTTCTCATTAGCAATAACTAAATCGGTTCTCTCAACTTGCTCACCCACAATAAAATCACTATCACCAGCATCAATAATGTTCACTCGACGTAACATTTGACGAATGATAACCTCTATATGCTTGTCACTAATCTTAACCCCTTGTAAACGATAGACTTCTTGTACTTCTTGAACAATATACCGAGTGAGTGATTCAATTCCTTGCAAACGTAAAATATCATGTGGATTATTACTTCCAGAAACAACCATTTCACCTTTATTAACCACTTGCCCATCATGAACAAGCAATTGTCTTTCTTTAGAAATCAAGGTTTCATGATCAAGACCGTCTGCATCCGTAATAACTAGCCTTTGTTTACCTTTAGTTTCTTTACCATAAGAAACAGTTCCTGATACTTCTGCTAAAATACCCGCATCTTTTGGCACACGTGCTTCAAATAACTCCGCTACCCGCGGTAACCCACCAGTAATATCCCTAGTTTTTGTAGATGCTTTCGGCAACCTTGCTAAAACATCACCTCTACCAACTATCTGCCCTTCTTTGACAGTTATGACTGTATCTACAGGAAATGAGGTAAATAAGATAGGCGTTTCTGTACCTGAATAATTAAGCTCATTACCGTTTTCATCCAGTAATTTAATAATAGGTTTTGTCTGTTTTGCTTTAGACGAACCAATTTTATTATCCACAACAACCAACGTTGAAATTCCTGTTATAGGATCAGTTTGTTTTTCAACATTCACCCCTTCTTCCATATTCTCAAAAGCAATCGTTCCTTCATGCTCGGTAATCATAGGGTGGGTGTGTGGATCCCATGTTGCTAAAACAGTGCCTTCTACGATTTCTTGACCATCTGAAACTAACAAGGTTGCACCATATGGAATTTTATGTCTTTCTCTCTCTCTCCCAATTTCATCATGGATCACAATCTCACAAGATCGACCAATAACAATCAATTCACCTTTCTTATTAGCAACGTACCTCATTTGACTTCCAAAACGAACTGCGCCTCTTGTTTTTACTTCAACCTGACTAGCTGCAGCAGAACGAGAGGCTGCCCCACCAATATGGAAAGTACGCATTGTTAACTGAGTTCCTGGCTCCCCAATTGATTGAGCAGCAATAACCCCAACTGACTCCCCTATATTAACCATTTTACCTCGAGCCAAATCACGACCATAACAATGGGCACATAATCCGTAATGAGTTTTACAAGTAATTGGTGTTCTAACCTTCACCTCATCTACACCTAAACTGTCAATTACCTCTGCCAAAACCTCAGTGATTAATGTGTTTCTGTCTATTAATGTTTCACCAGTAATAGGATCAATAACAGGTTCTGCCAATACTCGACCTAAAACACGATCACGAAGTGATTCAATAACATCCCCCCCTTGCACTACAGCCTTAAGTGTCAAACCATCTCTGGTACCACAATCATCTTCAATGACAACTAAATCCTGCGTTACATCCACCAATCTCCTTGTCAAATATCCAGAGTTTGCAGTCTTCAGCGCAGTATCCGCTAGCCCCTTACGTGCACCATGGGTAGAAATGAAATACTGCAATACTGTTAATCCTTCTCTAAAATTCGAAGTAATTGGTGTTTCAATAATAGAACCATCAGGCTTAGACATCAAACCACGCATTCCAGATAACTGTTTAATCTGAGCTGCAGAACCACGAGCACCAGAATCTGCCATCATATAGATAGAATTAAAAGATTCTTGCTCAACTTCATTACCATCTTTATCTAAAGTTCTCTCAAATGACAAGTTATCCATCATTGATTTAGCAATCTTATCGCCAATTTTACCCCAAATATCTACCACCTTATTATAGCGTTCACCTTGAGTAACTAATCCATGCCTGTATTGCTCTTCAATATCCTTTACTTCTTCTTGCGCCTCTTGTAGAATCGACGATTTTTCTTCAGGAATCAACATATCATCTACCGCAATAGAGATACCACCCTTAGTTGAATAAGCAAATCCGGTATACATCAAATGATCTGCAAATATGACCGTATCCCTCAAGCCACATAAACGGAAAGAAGCATTAATTAATTTTGAAATTTCCTTTTTCTTTAGTACAGTATTGATATACTTAAATGGTAACCCTTGGGGTAATATTTCTGACAATAAAGCCCGACCAACTGTAGTTTCATAACGATTGACTACAGGTACATGACTTCCATTATCATCTTTTACCCATTCACTAATTCTTACTGTAATCTTGGCAGAAAGTTCAACTTGTCCAGTCTCATATGCCCTACGAACCTCCTTGGTATCTACAAAAATTCCGCCTTCCCCTTTCACATTAATTTTGCTACGAGTCATATAATAAAGACCTAATACAATATCTTGAGAAGGTACAATAATCGGCTCTCCATTTGCAGGTGATAACACATTATTAGAAGCTAACATTAACGTTCTAGCTTCTTCTTGGGCCTCTAAAGATAAAGGAACATGCACAGCCATTTGGTCTCCATCAAAGTCGGCGTTAAAAGCAGCACACACTAATGGATGTAATTGAATTGCCTTACCTTCAATCAATATTGGCTCAAATGCTTGAATTCCTAGCCTATGAAGAGTCGGTGCCCTATTCAATAATACTGGATGTTCGCGAATGACTTCTTCCAAAATATCCCATACTTCTGGCACCTCTTGTTCTACTAACTTTTTAGCGGCCTTTACTGTACTGGCCATACCTTGTTCTTCTAATTTATTAAAAATAAATGGTTTGAACAACTCTAAAGCCATTTTTTTAGGCAATCCACATTGATGTAATCTCAAATAAGGACCAACAGTAATCACAGAACGCCCAGAATAATCAACACGTTTACCTAACAAATTCTGACGGAAACGACCACCTTTTCCTTTAATCATGTCTGCTAATGACTTTAATGAACGCTTATTAGCACCTGCCATTGCTTTCCCACGTCGGCCATTATCTAACAGTGAATCGACTGCCTCCTGAAGCATTCTTTTTTCATTACGAACAATAATTTCGGGAGCATGCAATTCCAGTAATCGAAATAAGCGGTTATTCCGATTAATAACTCTACGATATAAATCATTTAAATCAGATGTGGCAAATCGCCCCCCATCCAAAGGAACTAAAGGTCTTAAATCTGGTGGCAACACTGGCAAAACTTCAAGAATCATCCATTCGAGCTTCATACCTGTACGCTGAAATGCCTCTAATATTTTCAAACGCTTAGCTATTTTTTTAATTTTTACATCTGAGCTAGTGCTATCCAATTCTTCATTTAGGAGTTTAATCTCTTTATCTAGATCAAAACGTTGTAGCATTTCTTTGATGGCTTCTGCTCCCATTTTAGCGACAAACTCCCCATCACCATGCTCCTCCAATAAATTATAGTAATCCTCTTCTGATAATAATTGCCCCTGCTTAAGGTTAGTTAGCAAAGGATCAATAACAATATATGCCTCAAAATACAGTACCTTCTCAATATCTCTTAATGTCATATCCAAGACCATACCTAGTCTGGAAGGTAAAGATTTTAGAAACCAAATATGAGCAACAGGACTGGCTAAATTAATATGTCCCATTCTTTCACGTCTTACTTTTGACAGGGTGACTTCAACACCACATTTTTCACATGTAACACCTTTATATTTTAAACGCTTATATTTACCACATAAACATTCATAATCTTTCACTGGCCCAAAAATTTTAGCACAAAAAAGCCCATCTCTCTCTGGTTTAAACGTCCTATAATTGATGGTTTCAGGTTTTTTTACTTCTCCATATGACCAAGATCTAATAGTCTCAGGTGATGCAATACCTATCTTAATTGCATCAAAATTTTCTTGCATATTTTGAAACGGGTTATATTCACTTAATAAAGCTTTCATTATCTGTTTGCTCCAAGTTTTATCGAATCATTGTCGACATTAATATATTTAACGATTTTCCAGATCAATATCTAAAGCCAAAGAACGAATTTCCTTTACCAGCACATTAAAGGATTCAGGCATACTTGCCACCATTTTATGTTCGCCCTTAACGATGTTTTCATACATTGCTGTACGACCAGAAACATCATCGGACTTAACCGTTAGCATTTCTTGCAAAGTATATGCCGCACCATAAGCCTCAAGTGACCAAACTTCCATCTCTCCAAATCTTTGCCCCCCAAATTGAGCCTTACCACCTAATGGTTGTTGAGTCACTAAACTATATGGACCTGTAGAACGAGCATGCATCTTCTCATCGACCAAGTGATGTAATTTTAAATAGTGCATAACCCCTACAGTTACTTTACGATCAAACGGCTCACCAGTACGGCCATCAAAAAGAGTAATTTGAGTTTTACTATCATTAAATCCTAATTTCTGTATTGCCGGGTCATCACTTGGGTAAGCAAGATCTAACATTTGTTTAATTTCAGATTCTTCTGCACCATCAAAAACAGGAGAAGCAAATGAAGCACCTTTCCTTAAGTTTTTAGCCAACTGTATGATTTCATCATCTGTTAATTCAGATAAATTTTCTTTCTTACCACTGGTATTATAAATTTTCTCCAAAAATTCCCTTAACTCTGCTACTTGTCGATTTTCCTCTAGCATTTTATTAATTCTTTCCCCTAGACCTTTAGCAGCCCAACCCAAATGCACCTCCAAAACTTGCCCAATATTCATACGACTTGGTACCCCAAGAGGGTTAAGCACAATATCAACTGGCCTTCCATCTGCCATATATGGCAAATCTTCAACAGGTAAAATTCTAGACACCACGCCCTTATTTCCATGACGTCCAGCCATCTTATCTCCTGCTTGCAAACGACGTTTTATTGCCACGAAAACTTTTACCATTTTCTGCACACCCGGTTGTAATTCATCACCACGAGTTAATTTGTTTTTCTTGACTTGATATAGAAGTTCCGCCTCCTCTCGTTTCTGATCAAGATTTTCCTTAATTTTTATTAATTGTTTAGCTAACTCTTCATCTTCTAAACGTATATCAAACCATTCATGTTTTGAACTAAACGAATCTAGGTAGTCTTTTGTTACCTTTTCACCCCTGGCCAAATTTTTTGGTCCACCTTTTACTTTCTGGCCAATAATTGCTCTTTCAATACGAGCAAAAGCATCTGTATCATAAATTCTTAACTGGTCATTCAAGTCTTGTCGATATTTTTTTAACTCAAAATCAATAATATACTCTGAACGAGCATCACGTTTAATACCCCCTCTAGTAAATACCTGAACATTAATAACTGTACCACTAATACCTGTAGGCATTCTCAATGAAGTATCTTTAACATCCGAAGCTTTCTCACCAAAAATAGCTTTTAAAAGTTTCTCCTCTGGTGTCAGTTGCGTTTCACCTTTAGGGGTCACTTTTCCAACCAATACATCCCCAGGACCTACTTCGCTACCAATATAAATAATACCAGACTCATCTAGCCGATTTTGCATTCTCTCAGACAAATTAGGAATATCTCGAGTAATCTCTTCTGGCCCCAACTTAGTATCACGGGATACAATATTCAATTCTTCAATATGAATCGATGTATAACGATCATCCGCTACTACTTTTTCTGAAATTAAAATTGAATCCTCGAAGTTATAGCCATTCCAAGGCATAAAGGCAACAGTTACATTTTGACCTAAAGCCAACTCCCCTAAGTCAGTAGACGCACCATCTGCTATAACATCACCCGCTTGTAACACATCACCAACTTGAACAATTGGTGTCTGATTAATATTAGTATTCTGATTTGAACGAGTAAATTTAATTAAATTATAAATATCTACCCCAATTTCACCTACTTCAGTTTCTACATCATTGACTCGAATAACAATTCGACCTGCATCAACATAATCAACTACCCCTCCACGTTTAGCAGTCACCAAAGTAGCAGAGTCTTTTGCTACAGCTTTCTCAATACCAGTTCCTACCAAAGGTTTTTCTGGTATCAAACAAGGAACCGCTTGACGTTGCATGTTGGCTCCCATTAAGGCTCGGTTTGCATCATTATGCTCTAAAAATGGTATCAAAGAAGCAGCTACTGAAACAATTTGACCAGTAGATACGTCCATATAGTTAACCATATCTGGTGTAGCAAATATAGTTTCACCATTCTCACGACAGGTAACTAATTCGTCAACTAACTTACCATCCTCATCTAAATTAGAGTTAGCTTGAGCAATAATGTAATGACCTTCCTCGATAGCTGATAAGTAATCAATTTGATTAATCACTTGACCATTTTCCACCTTAACATAAGGCGTCTCTAGAAAACCATATTCATTTGTACGTGCATAGACTGATAAAGAATTAATTAATCCGATATTAGGCCCCTCAGGTGTTTCAATAGGACAAACTCGACCATAGTGTGTTGGATGAACGTCACGAACTTCAAACCCAGCACGCTCCCTAGTCAACCCACCAGGCCCTAAGGCTGACACACGTCTTTTATGAGTAATTTCTGAAAGAGGATTCGTTTGATCCATAAATTGACTCAATTGACTTGAGCCAAAAAATTCTTTGATAGCAGCACTAACTGGTTTAGCATTAACCAAGTCTTGCGGCATTAAATTATCTGACTCTGCTTGATTCAAACGCTCTTTAACCGCTCTTTCTACTCTAGCCAATCCCGATCTGAATTGATTTTCAACTAATTCACCTACTGAACGAACACGACGATTACCTAAGTGGTCAATATCATCTACTTCCCCATGGCCATTTCTTAATTCAACTAAAGTGGCAATAACTACCAAGATATCAGAATAATTTAAAACTAAATCAGAATTACCTCTTTGATCACTCACAGTCTCATTCATCAATTTCTTAAACCATTCATTTGCAATATCTTCAATCTTATTTTCGTAAGTACGAGTATTAAATTTCATACGGCCTACCTTTGATAAATCATAAACATCATGATCAAAAAATAAGCGTTGAAATAATTGAGTAACAGAATCATCAGTAGGCGGTTCACCTGGCCGCATCATTCTATATATCGCTACTTTTGCTGATAGTTCATCATTTGTTTCATCAATACGTAGTGTATTTGATATATACGGGCCTTGATTTAATTCATTAATATGAATGGTTTGAATACTTTTAATATTACTTAATTCAATTTTTTCAAATAACTCTTCTGTGATTTCATCATTAGCAAAGGCAATGATCTCACCTGTTTCAGGATGAACTATATCCTTAGCTAGTACTTTGCCTATGAGGGCTTCTGAAGGAATTTCAATGGTTGTAATACTGGCTTTATTAATATCTCTCAAATTCTTCTTGGTAACTTTGGTACCTTTGTTAACAATGATACTACCATCTTCACCAACTATATCAAAGTTACATTTCTCACCTAATAGATACTTAGGCACTAACTCAGTAAAAACTTTTCCATTCCCTATTAATTGGTAGTCTTCAAATTCATAGAATATAGATAAAATATCTTCCACAGAATAGCCTAGTGCTTTCAATAAAATTGAAACTGGCATTTTTCTTCTTCTATCTATCCTAAAGTAAAGTAAATCTTTAGGATCAAATTCAAAATCTAACCAAGAACCACGATAAGGAATAATTCTTGCTGAAAATAATTTTTTTCCAGAAGAGTGTCCTTTGCCTTTATCATGTTCAAAAAATACGCCTGGGGAACGATGTAGTTGAGAGACAACCACTCGTTCCGTTCCATTAATAACAAAATAACCACTAGGTGTCATTAGTGGAATCTGTCCCATATAGACTTCATTTTCTCTAATCTCTTTAATCTCTTTGATATTCTTCTTAGAAGATTCTTTATCAAAAATAACCAAACGAATCTTAGCCCTTAGAGGAGCATCATAAGTCACACCACGAACCTGACACTCTTGAATATCAAATTCCGGTTGACCTAATTTATAACCAATAAACTCCAACCTCGCAAATCCGTTGTGACTTACAATTGGAAATATAGAATTAAACGCAGCTTGCAAGCCTTCATCCTTCTTTGCCTCGGTGGGTATATCATATTGAAGAAATCGTGCATAAGAATCTTTTTGCATAGCAAGCAGATAAGGAAAATCTAATACATTTTGACGTTTTGCAAAGGACTTACGAATACGTTTTTTATCAGTGACAGAATAACTCATTGATGGAGTCTCCAGTAATGAATAACAGATGAAATAACCAAATATGAAAATCTAAAATTTTAATATTTTTAGGTTTTTATATTTAACTACTTTTAATAAAAACAAAAAAAACAGAGCTAGGCCGGTAAAAGCCACCAGCCTGTCTCATAATAATTTAATTCAATTATTTAACTTCTACTTTAGCACCAGCTTCTTCTAGTTGTTTAACAATTTGATCAGCCTCATCCTTAGAAACACCTTCTTTAACAGGTTTAGGAGCACTATCCACTAAATCTTTTGCATCTTTCAATCCTAAGCCTGTAAGACTTCTAACTACTTTAATAACACCAACCTTTTGAGCACCCGCTTCAGTTAAAATAACATCAAATTCAGTTTTTTCTTCTACCGCTGCAGCACCTGTGTCTGCTCCTGGTGCAGCAGCAACTGCTATAGAAGCAGCTGATACACCAAACTTTTCTTCAAATTCTTTAATCAAATCATTTAATTCAATTAAGGTTAAATTACCAATTGCTTCTAAAATCTCTTCATTTGAAATAGCCATGCTATATACTCCTAAACTTTTGTAAATTAATATTTATATTTAAGCCGCAGGCTCTCCCGCAGATTCCTTATCTGCCAAAGCTGCCAATGTACGTGCAAATGTCGCTAATGGTGCTTGCATCATACCCACAAACTTAGTCAACAATTCCTCCCTCGAAGGAATAGATGCTAAATTAGCAACTTCTTCTGCTGATAAAACACCGCCATCATAAGACCCTGATTTAATTGCTAATGCACTTTCTTTCTTAGAATAAGTGTACAATAACTTCGCAGCCGCAACTGGATCTTCTGAAGCTGCATAAATCAAAGGCCCCACCATTTGATCTGCTAATACCTCAAAAGACGTTCCTTCAACCGCACGTTTCACCAAAGTATTCTTCAATACATGCAAATATACATCAGCTTTACGAGCTTCCGATCGAAGTTGAGTTAGGCTAGCAACTTTAATGCCTCTATACTCAGCAATCACTAAGGTCTTAGCCTTAGACAAACCCTGGCTAATCTCTTCAACAACTGCTTTTTTTTCTTCAATATTGAGACTCAAATTAAACCTCCCATATAAACTAAAACTAGAGTAAAAAAAATCACTCTTTTCAGCTCGGCAATTTTAAAAGAATATTTTAGGAATATCATTCTGAATTACCGTCTGCGTAGGGTTTTTGGTTTAAATTATAACAATCCCTACGGTCTGCGACCACCTATAACCTTACAGTTATAGCCCAATAGTATCAATGATAAACATAAATACTAAATTATTTAGACACTGAAGCGGTATCCACACCAACTCCTAGTCCCATCGTGCTAGATAACGCGATTCTCTTAACATATTGACCTTTAGAACTAGCTGGCTTCACCTTAATCAAAGCATCTAGCACTGCATCAAAATTTTCTCTAAGTGCCTTATCATCAAAAGAAGCACGTCCGATTGTCGTATGAATTATGCCATTTTTATCCGCACGGTATTGAATACCAACTTTAGCATTCTTAACAGCTTCAGTCACATTAGATGTTACTGTCCCCACTTTTGGATTCGGCATCAATCCTCTAGGCCCTAAAATTGTACCTAACTGCCCTACAACCCTCATTGCATCCGGAGATGCAATAACAACATCAAAGTTAATATGACCTGATTTAACCTCTTGAGCTAAATCCTCCAGCCCTACCAAATCAGCACCAGCTTCTTTAGCTGCCTTTATATTAGCACCCTGGGTAAATACAGCAACTCTTGTCACTCTTCCAGTACCATTGGGCAAAACAACAGAACCACGAATAGCTTGATCTGATTTTCTAGGGTCAATCCCCAAATTAACGGATAAATCGACAGATTCATCAAATTTTGCTGTTGCTGTTTTTTTAACCAAAGAAATAGCATCCTCTAGAGAATACAACTTATTAAAATCTAAACCTTCTCTGATCCCCCTCGATCTTTTTGAATTCTTTGCCACTTATACCCCCTCCACGTCAATACCCATAGATCGCGCACTACCTGCAATAATCCTCACATTCGCATCCAAATCAGCACCTGTCAAATCTGGCTGTTTAGTTTTTGCAATCTCCTCTATTTGCTCGCGAGTCACCTTACCCACCTTCATTGTATGAGGCGTTGCACTCCCTTTTGCAGCCCCCGCTACTTTTTTCAACAGAACACTTGCGGGAGGAGTTTTCATTATAAACGTAAATGACTTATCTACATACGCAGTAATAACTACTGGCACAGGCATCCCCGGCTCTAAATTCTGAGTAGCCGCATTAAATGCCTTACAAAACTCCATGATATTCAGCCCACGCTGACCCAATGCTGGACCAACAGGAGGCGACGGGTTTGCTTTACCTGCTGGTATCTGTAACTTGATATAACCTGCAATTTTTTTTGCCACAATAACACTCCTTAGCTTATGGGTTAAACGTATAAACTCAGTTACACTCCCCAAAAAAGTTAGCTTAAATAAAAGTTAGCTGGATATTTTAAAATAATTAAAAAGAAAAAGCAAGGGCATTAAGTACATATTGAATATATTTACTAAAATTAATCTCAAATTTAATTATTGAATATTAACTTTTAATTAGTTCACACCACACATGAGCCCTACTAATGAGCTCTAATTTCAAACAATAAATAATACTTCAAAAAATCAATCCCAAAGCACAAATATTTTTCTAATGTCGCCTCATCTTAAAAAAGAATGATGTTATTAATATATATTTCTCTCTAGACAAACGGTTAATAAAAAATTCAACCAATAAAATAAGTTATTCGGAAAATTACTTAAACAAGACTTAAAAAAATATCTTAATATTAACCTCTAGCTCAATATTGATAGGTTTTTTTATACCTTCTCAACTTGAATAAAATCTAACTCAACAGGAGTTTCACGTCCAAAAATCTGCACAGACACCTTAAGTTTATTTCTTTCATAGTTCACCTCTTCAACAATACCATTAAAGTCTGCAAAAGGGCCTTCGGTAACACGTACATGCTCACCCACTCCAAATTCAACTTTAGGTTTAGGTTTTTCGACACCAGACTGGACTTGATTTAATATTCTATCAACTTCTCTTTTGGTAATAGGCAATGGTTTATGAGACGTACCACCAATAAAGCCAGTTATCTTCGGAGTACTTTTTACCAAATGCCAAGTCTCGTCAGACATTTCCATCTCCACTAAGATATAACCTGGAAAAAATTTTCTTTCACTTATTTTCTTTTTTCCATTTTTCATGTCCACCACTTCCTCGGTAGGAATCAAAATTTCTCCGAATTGATCCTCCATTCCTTCTCTGGCAATACGTTCATTTAATGTTCTGATGACCTTTTTCTCAAATCCAGAATAAGCATGAACTACATACCATTGTTTAGCCATATTAACTTCCTTATTTAACGTCTCAATATAATATCGTACAAAACCCACTGAATAAATGCATCTGAAATCCACATAAACAACGCTAAAATAAATACAAAAAACATCACTAACATCGTCATACGAGTAGTTGTTTTACGATCTGGCCATACCACTTTCCTCAACTCAGTCGTTGCTTCTTTAATGTAATTAATAATATCCCGACCAAAAGAGCACCCATAAATAACGATTGATAAAAATACAAACACCCCCAAAATTGGGCACAAATACGAAAGTAAAGAATTAGTATTCGACGATAAAAGGTTAGATCCATTAAAATGATAGTAGCCCCAGATACCCAAACCCAAAACAACCAGTCCTAAAAATAGCTTGAACTTATCCAAAGTAGTTATCTTCTCACTGGTTTGATTGGATGTTCGTTTTATTTTTTTATCATCTCTTTTACCAGCCAATTCAGTAGTATAGTTCCTCTTAACATCTGCTTGTATTATCTTATTCTTAGCCTGCTTATTTTGTTTCATCATTTTTCCAATTTATAGAATACTTAATTTCTAGATTATTTAATTTACGCCTATATAATTTTTTGCATAAATAATGCAAAAAACTAATCGGCAAGGCCGATTAGTCTATTTCTGGCAGGCCAGGAGGGTCTCGAACCCCCAACCCTCGGTTTTGGAGACCGATACTCTACCAATTGAGCTACTGGCCTATCTAAACCCCAAAATTAAGCGACGATTTTAGAAACGACACCGGCACCAACCGTACGACCACCTTCTCTTATTGCAAAGCGTAAACCCTCTTCCATCGCTATTGGTGCTATTAACTCAACATCCAATGTAACATTCTCTCCCGGCATCACCATTTCCGTTCCTTCCGGTAAATTAACCGCACCCGTTACATCTGTCGTTCTAAAATAAAACTGTGGACGATAATTATTAAAGAATGGTGTATGTCTACCACCCTCTTCTTTACTCAACACATAAACTTCCGCTGAAAACTTAGTGTGAGGTTTGGTTGAACCTGGTTTTGCCAACACCTGACCACGCTCTACATCTTCACGCTTAGTACCTCTTAATAATACGCCAACATTATCTCCAGCTTGTCCTTGATCTAACAACTTACGGAACATCTCAACACCAGTGACCGTCGTCTTTTCCGTTGCCTTCAATCCAACAATCTCAACCTCATCTCCAACGTTCACAATACCACGTTCAACACGTCCAGTCACTACCGTACCACGGCCTGAAATAGAGAAAATATCTTCGATTGGCAATAAAAATGGTTTATCCACTGCTCGTTCCGGTGTAGGAATATAACTATCCAATGCAGCTGCTAATTCCAGTATTGAAGGCTCCCCAATTGCTGACTGATCTCCCTCTAATGCTTTCAATGCAGAGCCCTTAACAATAGGCGTGTCATCCCCCGGAAAGTCATAACTAGATAATAAATCCCTTACTTCCATCTCTACTAATTCTAGTAACTCTTCATCATCTACTTGATCACATTTATTTAAATACACCAAAATGTATGGTACACCTACTTGACGACCCAGTAATATATGCTCACGTGTTTGTGGCATAGGACCATCTGCCGCCGATACTACCAATATCGCACCATCCATCTGTGCAGCACCTGTAATCATATTCTTGACATAATCCGCATGACCCGGACAGTCTACGTGTGCATAGTGACGAGCCTCTGTTTCATACTCAACATGTGATGTATTAATCGTGATACCTCGTGCTTTTTCTTCCGGTGCATTATCAATTTGATCGTAAGCTCTGGCAGTTCCTCCATATTTCTTTGATAATATCGTCGTTAAAGCTGCTGTCAATGTCGTCTTACCATGGTCAACGTGACCAATGGTGCCAACGTTTACATGCGGTTTACTTCTCTCAAATTTTTCTTTAGCCATGGCAATAATCCTTTGATATTAATCCTAATAATAAATCTATAATAAAAAATCCAGTTTTAAAAAATGACAATTAGCAACCAAAATCACATTAGTTTAGTTATCTTAAATTTACTCAAAAATTGTTGTATGGTGCCCATGGGCAGATTTGAACTGCCGACCTCTCCCTTACCAAGGGAGTGCTCTACCCCTGAGCCACATGGGCAAATTGGAGCGGGTGAAGGGAATCGAACCCTCACATTAAGCTTGGAAGGCTTCTGCTCTACCATTGAGCTACACCCGCTTATTATCTACCCAAGCAATCACTATGGTGGAGGGAGAAGGATTCGAACCTTCGAAGCTTACGCAACAGATTTACAGTCTGCCCCCTTTGGCCGCTCGGGAATCCCTCCAATTCAGAGCGGATGATTGTACAAAACTTCGGCCGTCTAAGTCAAGATTTTTTTTAATCCGATTATTAAACAATATGTCAAATAATACAACAAAATAATAAAAAATTTTCAAACAACTTTTTCAATCTTTATTATCTTGTAATATTTATCCAATAACTCCTGATCTGATTCAGGATTTTTAGGATCAATTAGAATACAATCAACTGGACAAACTTGCTGACACTGAGGTTCATTATAATGGCCTACACACTGTGTACAAAGAGAAGAATCTATTTGATAAATCTCCTCTCCTTGAGATATCGCTTCATTAGGACACTCAGGTTCACATACATCACAATTAATACATTCATCTGTTATATATAATGACATTATTCTTTACCGCATCAAATTGCCAACCAATTAATAAAATTACTTGATTTTAAAATAAATTCACCTATTAAATCGTATTTACTCATTTAGCTAGGATAAAAACTATTCTTAAGATAAAATAACCATATCCGCCCGTTATTAAATTTCCCATTAAAATATCACAACTATCATTATACTCAATCAAACGTAAAAAGACCACCCAAACTCATAAGGATCTAACATGATAAAAATTAAGAGGAAAATACTTAAAACTTATCGACACTCTTTCTACTATGAGTAATAATATTTTAAAAGTTCACTGATTTATGATATTTTTAACGACTTTTTAATAAACTTAAGCCTAAAATCATATGAGAAAAATTTATGCTATGATTAAACTCTCAATAATAATTTTTTTGATAGGTTATCTAGTAGTTTTTATTTGTGTGGTAAGCATAAAGCATAAATCACACTTAAATGCAGCTGATGCCATTATTGTACTGGGTGCTGCCGCATGGGGAGAACGCCCCTCACCTGTCTTTAGAAATAGAATTGAATATGCTATCGAGTTATACCAAAATGGTTTAGCCAATAACATTATTTTTACGGGGGGCACTCCAAATAAAAATTACACATCAGAAGGAGAGGTTGCAACCAAATGGGCCATTGATAAAAATATTCCTAAAATACATATATTTACTGATAAAACTAGTCGCAACACCTATGAAAACTTGTTACACGCTAAGAGAATTGCTGACAAAAATAATTTCAAGACTTTTATTATTGTTAGTGATCCCTACCATTTAACAAGAGCAAAAATTATCAGCTTACTTTTGGGCATGCATGTCCAAGTAGCTGCGACTCCTTACTCCAATTTTGATAGTTCAGATTGGAGAGCTAGATTGAAAACTTACCTCAAAGAGACCAATTCAATCTATGTTTCTGTTGTTTACCACTACACACATCCCTATGTTTCGAAAGATCAACTAAAGAAATGGTTTTAAAATCTCCTCGAGAACCAAATAACTCCAATCAACATCAAAAATAAAATAGAAAAAGCATAAAATATCTCGTTTGCGCCAATAATAAAAGACTGTTGGGTAATCATCTGATTAACTAAATAATTCCCTATGTCTGGAGAAGAAATACCTAATGACTTTAATTGGGTATCCCAATCAATTGCATTTTGATTCAATGCATTATAATATTCCGTCAATCTAGCATGATGAAAAGCTTGACGTCTATCCCATAAACTAATGGTAATAGATGTCCCCACAGCACCTGAAAGTGTCCGCAAAAAGTTAGATAAACTAGACGCTTGAGCAATCTGTTCTGCCTCTACTTGAGAAAAAATAATAGTTGTCAATGGCGTAAAAAATAATGCTATTGCAATACCCTGAAAAAACTGAGGCCAAAAAACATCCCAAAAAGTCATATTTATATTGAATGTAACACTACGCCAATAAAAACAAATAGCAAATACCACAAAGCTAATAATAACCAGAACCCTCATATCTAGTCTTTTACCTACCATACCTATAATCGGAACTAATAAAACAGGGAACAAGCCTATAGGTGCGGTTACCAAACCCGAAGTAATAGCAGTATACCCATACTGAATTTGTAATAACTGAGGAATTAAAACGATTGCGCCTAGATAAACCATAAAAGCCAAGCATAATACTATCACCCCAATAGTAAAATTGTTTTTTCTAAAGAGTGATAGATTAATAACAGGATTACTATCCCCTTTCTCCCAAATAATAAAATACCCAAAAGTAATTAAACTCAACAAAAACAACACAACTATTTCTCTAGATTCAAACCAACCTAACTCTTGTCCTCTATCTAACATTAGCTGAAAACTAGTTACTCCAATGACCATCAAAATAATTCCGACTGTATCAATTGGAACTCTATATCTAGGAGTCTCTCGATGTTTTAGATATCCCCAACAAAAAAATAACCCTAATAAACCAATTGGAAGATTAATAAAAAATAACCAACCCCAATAATAGTTATCACTAATGTAACCACCTATAATAGGACCAAATATTGGCGCAACAATTATTACCATGGACCATAATCCCATTGCTATAGCATGCTTCTCTCTAGGGTATACTGCCAATAATAAACTTTGAGATAAAGGAATCATTGGACCTGCCACTAATCCTTGTAACACTCTGAATAAAATAAGCATCCCCAAACTAGTAGATAGCCCACAAAATAAAGAAGCCACCAAAAAGAAAGAGGTAGATATTAAGAAAAGTTTAACCTCACCATATCTTTTAGCCAGAAAACCTGTTAATGGAATAGAAATGGCATTAGCAACGGCAAAAGAAGTTATCACCCAAGTTCCTTGCGAAACAGCTACACCTAAGTTACCAGCAATTGTAGGCAACGCAACATTGGCAATGGTAGAATCCAAAACTTGCATAAAAACTGCTAAGGACAAGCCGATGGTTACCAACACTAATGGTTTTCCTTTTAACGGTCGGTTCATTTTTCACCCCTAATTGGATCCAACAAGAATTTCTTGAATAATACTCTCAATAGGTTGGTAATCTATCGGGATAATTTCTTCGTCTGTATTACCATGGTATGAAATATTAGAACCCATATTATTCTGGTTGTTTTGAGAATCTGTCAATACTCTAACTTTCATACTTAACCCAATTTTTAAAGGGTGCTTTTCCAAATCTTCTTGCTTTAAAGCAATTCTCACAGGTACTCTTTGTACAACTTTAATCCAATTACCACTAGCGTTCTGAGCTGGCAATAAAGAAAATGCACTACCTGTACCTGCAGAGATTCCTACCACATTTCCACGAAATTTCACATCAGAACCATACAAATCAGACTCCAGTTCAACTGATTGTCCCTCTTTTATTCTTTTAAGTTGGTTTTCCTTAAAATTAGCATCCACCCAAAAATTAGTATTTGAAACTACCAGAAGTAAATTTTGTCCTACTGCTACCTTTTGCCCTATTTGTATATTCCTTTTTGCAATTTGACCCGCAATAGGAGCTCTAACTTCTGTACGTTGCAAATTCAACCATGCTTGTTTTAAATCTGCAATTGCGACTCTAATATTAGGCTGTTCTGCAATACTAATACCATCATTAATATTATTTAATGCTGTTTCATGAGCTTGTTGAGCTATATGCAGATCTTCTTGAGCTTGTTCTAATTGTAATTTTAAGTGAGATAATTCTTCTTGTGAAATAGCCCCTGACTTCAACAAAGTCAAACGTCTATAATAATCTGTCTTGACCTTCGCCAAAGCTGTTCGTTTTAAATCTACATTCAGTTTTGCTTGTTGTACTGAATTATTCAGATTTTTAAATACTCTTACTTCATTCTTAAGGTGATTTAAGGCCTTATCGTATGCTAGTTGATAATCTTCTTTATCTAATAAAGCCAATAAATCACCTTGCTGCACAATGTCAGTATCCTCGACCAATACTTTATTGACAGTGCTCGAAATCTGTGTATTTACATAGACAATATGCCCATTAACATAAGAATTATCGGTTTTAACTTCATGAGACCAAAACATTAAATACTTAAATAGGAAAAATAAACCAACCAATACTAAAATAATGTTAAATATTATTAGATTACGCATTCGTTTATTTAACCGTGTTTCCGTTTTCCCAGTCAAGGTTGGTGAAGCTTGTTTTTCAAAAACAACGGAAACCTTTTTTTCTATCTCTTCATTATTTTCTTTATTCATAATAACCTTTCAAGGGCATAAACCAAACCGCACCGAAAATGATGTCAGCATGTTTTCACCCACTATATCCATCAACTACTATAATAATAAAAAGTTATGATCTTTGATTAAAGAGGAAAGCAAATTTAAAATTGATATTTTGAAAAAGCTCAAAACTGTATGTTAGACTAACACAAAAAAATATTTTTTTGCAATATCTGCAATATCATTTAAATATATTTAATAGTTTTTTCAATAAATTTGGGACATAAATATTTTAACCTTATGAAATACAAAGCAAAGAAGAGATTTGGTCAAAACTTTCTTCAAGATACTTTTTTAATACAACATATTTTACAGTCAATTAGTCCAACTAGTTTTGAAACTTTAGTTGAAATCGGTCCGGGATTAGGTGCTCTAACTGCACCATTAAGCCAAACTGTGAAAACAATCCATGTGATAGAGATTGATAATGATATAGTTAACTTTCTATCAAAACAAACTTACTCTAATCAGCTAGTGATACACCATCAAGATGTTCTCAACTATAACTTCAACGAGCTACCCTCCCCTCAAAAAATAATAGGTAATTTACCCTATAATATTTCAACACCTCTTTTGTTTAAACTGACAAATTATATTAATCTCATTGAGAGCATGTTTTTTATGTTACAAAAAGAAGTGGCAGAGCGTCTAATTGCACAACCTGGCTCATCACAGTTTGGAAGGCTAAGTGTTTTACTACAATACTATTTTAATATTGAAATCATTCTAGAAATTCCCCCCACTGCTTTCAAACCAGTGCCTAAAGTTGATTCGGCTTTCATCCGCATGTTACCTAATCAAGGAGCTCACGGTAAAGTGAATAATTGGGAACATTTCTCTAAGCTGGTTAAACAATCTTTTAGCATGAAGAGAAAAACCATATTCAATAATTTAAAATCTATCCTAGAACAAAATACTCTTCTCAAATTAAACATAAATCCAACCCTTCGCCCTGAGGAGTTGTCTATTGAACAATATGTTCTATTAAGTAATTACTTGGAAAGCAAACTATAACTTTTTTAAAAAATTAAAGTCCGTATTCTGTATGTATATTTTTTATAACAAAGACATTATTTAAAATGTTAAGGCTCGTCAATAATTAAGTGATATTATGTATACCAAATATAGCTTGTTTATTTAAATCTTAAAAATGCCCATGACATACACTATAACATTTTCAACACAACAGTTAATCGATTCCTTTTTAGAGAATCTTTGGCTTCAGGAACAGTTATCAAAAAACACTTTACTTTCTTACCAAAGAGACTTAAATAAGATTTTTGTACGTCTAGAATCACAGAATAGCAATTTCTTATCAGCAGACCAATATACATTGGCTCAAACATTGTTTGATAACCAGGAAAAAAAGACATCTCAGGCACGAGCATTATCAACAATAAAAAAATTCTATGGCTATTTAGTTCAAGAAAATTATATTGATAAAAATCCTTCACTACATCTCAAATCTCCTAAAAAGGCAAAAAACTTACCTCCTGTGATTACAGAAAAACTGGTAGATGAGCTTTTACAACTTCCTGAGATATCTAATCCACATGGCTTAAGAGATAAAGCTCTTTTAGAGTTGATGTATGCAACGGGTATGCGCGTTTCAGAAGTAATAAGAATTCGGTTAAGTGAAATCGATATAAATCGAGGTATGGTGACGACCATAGGTAAGGGCAATAAACAGAGAATTGTTCCTTTTGGAGAAGTCGCCACTGAATGGATAGAAAAATATCTACATAAAAGCCGTCCAAAATTACTAAAAGCTAATACTAATTGTGATTTTCTATTTGTCAGTCAAAAAAATGGGGGAATGACTAGACAACTAGCCTGGATGATTGTGAAAAAATATGCCAAACTCGTAGGATTTGAAAATATTAGTCCCCATGCATTACGACACGCATTTGCAACTCATCTACTCAATAATGGAGCAGACCTAAGGGTAGTGCAAATGCTGCTGGGACATTCTGACATTAATACAACGCAGATTTATACACATGTCACCAATGAACGACTAAAAAACATAATGAAGAAACATCATCCTAGAAATAAAAACACAACTTAATTATTAGTTTATCCAAACAATGTTCCACAATTAATAATTAGCTTAAAGAACTTTTATTAACAAATAAAACAGTTTAGGGTTGATATTTTTTACCTTTTCCAAGTTGAGCATACATAGTTTGTGGCTTAGCCATCAACAAATAACTTAAAAAAAATTAATCAACTAAAGGAACATAAAATAGGGCTACCTAAAAATAAACAAATAAATAAAAGAGCCAATCACACCACCAGAAATAGCTAATACCTTTAATCTTGAAATTAATATATCTTTCATTGCAACAGCCATCAACCTTTGTGTCCATACTTTAAAATATCTATTAATACATTTAGTTATTCTAAATACAATTTAGTAAAACCATCTGAATTATACCACCAGATCCTAATCAAAATTTAGGCAAATAGCTTGATAATCAAATACACAAATCTTATAAATATCACGTGTATGTATGAGATTGATTGGGTAAATCTTTTTTCATAATAGTTACTAGCAAAAATCATTTATCTAAGATTTTTGTATCAAAATAGGAGATAAAGGTCTGTCCTGTTGTATCACCAGTATGCCTTTTTTAACTAATGTCAATAAGGCAATAAACGTTACTATCATCATTTGTCTATTGGGCAACTTTAGGAAAATAATTTTAAAATCAACCTGTTCAATTCTATCAAAATAAGACATAATAAAATCAGACTGCTCTTGAACCGTCACTTTTTTACTTCTCTGAATCTGATGATGTTGAAAATTTCTACGCCTATTTAAAATTCTCAGCCATGCCATGTGTAATGTTTCCATATGAACATCGGGCAAACGATGGAATACTTTTTTTTCAACTGGGGAATGTACCCAAATAAAATCTCGACCAGCATGAAGTAAATTATCTAATTTTACTGAAGCAGACTTTATTATTTCATATTCAATTAATTTTCTAGCCAACTCATTTCTTGGGTCTTCCTCTTCTTCAATCTCATCTTGAAAAACAGATTTAGGTAACATCATTCGAGATTTTATATCTAACAGCATACTTGCCATTAACAAATACTCAGAAGCTAGTTCAAAATCCATGTATTTTAATCCGTCTATGTATTGCAAATATTGCTTAGTAATCAGAGTAATCGGGATATTTAAAATATCTAAATTTTGCTTTTTAATTAGGTACAACAATAAATCTAAAGGTCCTTCAAATTCAGCTAGAATAACATACAGTGCATTAGAAGGAATAAATAAATCCTTAGGCGTCTCTAGGACAGGTCTTCCATACAGAATAGCGACTGGCCTGTCATGACTCATTTCACAACCCATTCCAATGCACTTTGAGCCAGTTGCATGGCAAAACTTGCAGTTACAATCATACTCGAACCATAACCAGCACATGATAGCCCTGACTGGATAGAAATATTACTTTTACAAGTTTGTACTGGTTTAGAAGAAGGTTCTTCTGAAAAAACACAATTTATTTGCATATTCCCCTTCTTTGGGAAGTTAAAATTTTTCCTTAATTGATATCTCATATGAGACAAAAGTCTGTCATGCGTCACCTCACTTAAATCTGAAGTTTTAACTAACCTAGCTGATTGTTTACCTCCTGCCCCTCCTGAAACAACAAAAGGCTGTCCATTTTTAATAAAATGACTAGCCAATAGAGTTTTTATCCGAACTTCATCTATTGTTTCCACCACAAAACTAAAAGGAGAAGAAAATAAATCAAGATAATTTCTTTCATCTACAAAATCTTCTACAGCAATAATTCTAATTTCAGGATTAATTTCTAATGCCCTCTCCCTCAAAACTTCTACCTTTGATTTTCCAAAGTTAGAATTTATAGCCGGTAATTGTCGATTAACATTTGATTCCGAAACATTATCCAAATCTATCATTGTCATCTGACCTATACCACTTCTCACCAAAGCCTCAACAACCCATGAACCAACACCACCTAAACCTATAACACACACATGTGATTGATTAATCTTATAAAATTTTTCTTCCCCATAAAGGCGACTATTACCAAGAAATCTTCTATTTATCTGCATACGTACCGAAAACAAAAATATTAAAACATAGTTAAAACTTGAGAAATCCACCGCGTTCTACATTATACTTGAATATACAAGGCTGATCTTAAAAAAATCTTTATTCAATTTTATAATTTTCAAAAGCTTAAAATAATTTAAGCATGTTGTAGTTGTAACTGACGATAGTATAACTCCTTTCTTAGTACTTAAATACACTATGAACTAGCCACAATATCTAAAACAAATTATCACTATCAACTCTGCTACATTTATGGCTTTCTCACCCAAATTTTGGCAACATTAAGGCTACGAAACAAAAAGCAATACTTAGAAAACAAGATGTAAAATATAGCTCAATAATGAGGAAGTAAGAAGATTAACAAAGCAATGATCATTTTCAACAAAAATACCAAAAATATTGTAATAATTGATACAAAAAAACAGAAAATACTAATGAGGACTAATCATTTTAAAACTCATGGTAGAACTAGACTAATGCTGAAACAAAGTTATACACCAATCTATGTTATTATTGATTCTGCCTTTTAACTCAATTGGAAAAAATATCAATCATGTGTCAAGAAGTATAGCTGATAAAATAAAGTAGCCACTGATGCAGCAAAGAAATAATATTTTTAATTTACCTCAGTTCAGGTTCAGTTGGTTAATGCATCATCTATATCAGTAATTATTTTTTGTATGAATTTTATTTTATTTATCTTATGACAACTCAATGCCACGGCTATCAAAGAATAACAAAATTCAAAAGTAAAAGATCTTGCGCTGATACCCCCGGTATCGATAATATCACTACCTAAAGCATAGGTACCATCTACTCTTGACATAACCACTTGGCTAACATTAATAACAGGCTTATCATTTTCCAAAAACAAACGTATTATTTCTTTAATATCATTATTAATTTTGAAATTACCATGGCCAAATGATTGAAATATTAATGCATTCCAATTTTGAGATGAGTCAACAATACTGGGGATACACGATATAAGAGTCGGGGTAAGAAATAAATTTAAAATCTTGATTTCATCACAAAATTGGAAATTTTCATAATCAATTTTTGGAAATTTACTTAATAATAAGTGATTAAATTCATTTTCAAACAACCAGGCATCCTGATCATATTTAGCGACAGGACATAAATTTGGGCTTATAAAAGCATTTTTACTCACAGCACTTATTTTTAAACAATCAAATGCGTGTAACATTTTTCGATTAAAAACTACAAATACCCCTCTGTTGATTTGTTCTATTGCTTGTATTGATAAGATAATATTTTCCTGCCCATCAGAATCCTCTTCAAAAAGAGGTAAAATTGCTCCTGTAATAACTATGGGGATTTTTTGTTGAGAATATAATAAACCTAATACTCCAGAAGTATAAGCTAAAGTGTCTGTACCATGCAAGATAATAACCCCCTGATAACCCCCTAGATCCTGATTAATAAGCTTGATCCATTGGTTCCAATTTTGTATTGATAATGCACTTGAATCAATTAGTGGTTGGGCAACAATCAACTCAATTCTATCTTTTAACTGATTTTGGTCTAAAAAACATTCAATACTATTAGGATCTGGGGAAAGTCCATTCCTACTTCTTTTCATACCAATTGTCCCACCAGTATATATCATCTTAATTTTATTTGTCTTTTGTATATGCATTTTGATATCTATGGTCTATAATTTGAAAAAGTAAAACGTTTATAGTAAACCAAAAATATGTTAAGTGCTATTATTTTAGATGATGAAATTTTGGCTCAGGAAAGGCTAAAGTTACTTTTGCATGACAATCATGTAATTGTTCTTGAAATGTTTACAAATGCGAAAAGAGCCTTGCAATGGTTGCAATACCATCAAACCGACATTATTTTTGTTGACATTAGGTTGCCTGAAATTAGTGGTCTTGAGTTCGTCCAGCAATTCAAACAATTTAACACTCAAGATACGGCTATTATTTTTTCTACTGCCTATGATGAGTTTGCAGTAGATGCTTTTTCCTTAAATGCAAAAGACTATCTTCTAAAACCTGTATGTGCAAACCGATTAAAGGAAACACTACGCAGAATCCTAAAATATAAAAACAATACGGATAATAGTCATTTTCATTATTTTACCATTCAATTAAAAAATGAATGGATTAAAATACCATGGCAAAAGGTTACTTATCTTCAAGCTGAAGATAAATCTGTTTTTTTGTTGACAGACAATAACGAGCGTTATGAATTACCTAAAACCCTGACCTATTGGGAAGAACAACTAAAAAACAAGGTGGTTAGAGTTCATCGCAATACACTGGTAATGAAACATATGTTAGAATCCCTAACGAAAATTGAGCATAATGGTAATAACAGGTGGCATGCTAAAATTATCAACTCTAATACTCTGTTACCAATTAGTCGCAGACAACTTGGTTATGTTCAACAACAATTTTGTGAAGAATAATAATGAAATATATTGATGAAGCTACAATAGAAACAATTGCAGGTAATGGTGGAAGTGGAGCTGTGAGTTTCCGTCGGGAAAAGTTTGTTCCTAAAGGTGGCCCTGATGGAGGTGATGGTGGAAGAGGAGGAAGTATTTTTGCCATTGCTGATGAAAATACCAATACACTGATTGAATACCGATTTACGAAACGATTTCAAGCTAAAAATGGTGAAAAAGGGCATGGTTCGGATAGATACGGCAAAGGTGCTGATGATATTTATCTCAAAATGCCGGTTGGAACTATTATTAGAGATAAGAATACTAAAAAAATAATTGCTGATTTAACCTATAACCAACAAACAGTTTGTTTAGTCAGAGGAGGTAAAGGGGGACTAGGTAATGTTCATTTTAAATCTTCTACTAATCGTGCCCCCAGACAATCTACGCCCGGGGAAGACGGCGAGGTGAAAACCTTAGAATTAGAATTAAAAATAATGGCTGATGTTGGACTGCTCGGATTACCCAATGCAGGAAAATCTACTTTTATTCGCGCTATATCATCAGCTAAACCTAAAGTTGCAGACTATCCTTTCACGACACTGCACCCTAATTTAGGTACAGTGAAAATCAATGAAGATAATAGTTTTGTAGTAGCTGATATTCCTGGGTTAATAAAAGGTGCTGCAAATGGTGCAGGTCTAGGACACCAGTTTTTAAAACACCTAAGTAGAAATCATTTATTATTACATATAATTGATATTGCACCTTTGGACGAGACTATTAATTTAGAAGAAGAAGCTGTCTCTCTTGTGAAAGAGCTGAAAAAATTTGATCAGAAATTATCTGAAAAGCCTAGATGGATTGTGTTTAATAAAATTGATTTAGTTGATTCAAAAAAAATACAAATAATCCAGGAGAATATTGTTTCTCGACTAAAACAAGAGGCACTAATTCCTCATACTTTTAACCAAACCCACCCTGAAATCTTTAGCATCAGTGCCATAACGAAAAAAGGTCTTGAGCCCTTGTTGTGCGCCATTCAAAATTATTTAAAGTTGATCAAAATCAACCCTAATTGTGATATTGATAATTCATCTTCTCAAAATAACAAAGAAAATACGCATTGCATTCAGCCTAGCAACACTCCCTAAAAATAATTTGAAAGTGTTACCTCTCCAAGGTAGAATTAACTACATTTAGCTGCCACCAAAAATTACTATGTTAAAAATATACAATACTATTACTAAACAAAAAGAAGAATTTCAGCCAATTAACCCTAAATCTGTATTAATGTATGTATGTGGAATGACCGTGTATGATTACTGCCACCTGGGACATGCAAGATTGATGGTAGTTTTTGATATTATTGCCCGTTGGCTTAAAGAGCTAGGATACCCTTTAACTTATGTTAGAAACATTACAGACATAGATGATAAAATTATTGCACTTGCTCAAAAAAACAATGTACCCTATGAAGAAATAACTACCAAGTTTATCAACGCTATGCATAAAGATTCTGATGCATTGGGTGTTCTCAGACCAGATATAGAACCCAGAGCAACAGAATATATTCCTGAAATTATTAAAATGATTGAAACCTTGATTAATAATCATAAAGCATATGTGGCAGAAAATGGAGATGTATATTATTCAGTCAAAGAATTTCCTGCTTATGGTCAATTATCAGGAAAAAATCCTGATGAATTAAGAGCCGGTGAACGTGTTAATATTAATGAAGCTAAAAAAGATCCTCTAGATTTTGCCCTATGGAAAGCTGTTAAACCAAATGAGCCATACTGGCCTAGCCCATGGGGAGATGGCAGACCCGGATGGCATATTGAATGTTCAGCCATGAGTGCTAGCCTATTTGGTGAAGTTTTTGACATTCATGGAGGTGGTGCTGATTTACAATTTCCTCATCATGAAAATGAATTAGCACAAAACTGTGGGGCTAATCATCACTTCGCTCTGGAAACAACCAAACCAAAACTAATTCAAAGTCATGTTAAATATTGGATTCATAATGGATTTGTCCGAGTTGATAATGAAAAGATGTCTAAATCTTTGGGTAATTTTTTTACTATAAGAGAAATTTTAGAGAAATATCCTGCAGAGGTTGTACGTTTCTTCTTACTACGAACCCATTATAGGAGTCCTCTAAACTATTCAGACGCCCATCTGACTGATGCTAAAAATGCACTCACGCGCCTATACACTACATTAAAAAATACACCACCTTCTCTAGAATTTCAGGATATTTCCTATGAGGACAATCACTTCACAAAAAGATTTTTTATTGCCATGAATGAAGATTTTAATACTACCGAAGCGGTTGCTGTTCTATTCGAACTCTCTAGTGAAGTTAACAAAACACAAGATAGTCAATTAGCTAATTATTTGAAGATCCTAGGTAACAAAATAGGCATTCTAACACAAAAACCAACACACTTTTTGCAAGGTGATAATTTATCGAGTTTGAGCAGTAAGGAAATTGAACACATGATTATACAAAGAAACATTGCTAGAGAAACAAAGAACTGGGCAGAGTCTGACAGAATCAGAGATTCTTTATTAGAACATGATATTATTCTCGAAGATGCAGCGGAAGGAACAACATGGCGCAAAAAATAAATAATCATTGATACCATTGAATTTTTACATTGGAAGATCCTAGCATATTTTCTAGTTGCTCCATTAATGCTTGCTCCGGTTTTACCTGCCATTCATCTGAAATTATCAAAGAACTTTCAATAAATTCATCTTGATACATAATAGATACCTTTAATGCAGATGAATGACTCTTATAACGTTCTAACAATTTAAATAACTCTAACACAGGAGAGTGTGGATTTAAGCACAATTGTAAACCACTTGCATAAGAAACTATCATATCATCAATAGTTACAACCTTATTAACTGTTATTTTCAATTCTTTAGATTTACTATATTCGTCTGTTCTAACACGGCATGAACAAAAAATAGGCATATCAGGATGAATAGACACACTACAAGATCTCATAACCTCCTCATTCAATATAATTTCTTGACGAGCAGACATATCGTCTATCTCCAAAATCCATATCTTACGGCCAGATTTGGTAATCAAACTCCTCATCTTAGTAACAAAACCTGCTATCCAAATATTACGATCTGAGGGTTTTAATTCACTTAGATGAACTCTTGGTAAATGCTGTAAATCAACCTTATAAGGCTCAAATGGATGTGCGGAAATATAAAAACCAATAGCCTCTTTTTCCTCTGCCAGTCTCCTACTTAATTTCCAAGGGATCGTCTCCTGCATGTTGGCTGCTGTTTTTACTTCTTCATCTAAATCAAACAATCCCCCTTGAAACTGATTCTCCCCTTTTTGATCAGCATAACTTAATGCAAAACCAATATTTTCAAACAATAATGCTCTGTTACTTTCAAGGCTATCAAATGTACCCGCTTTGATTAATGATTCTAATGTTCTTTTATTGATGACATTTTTGCTTAACCGGCCACAGAAATCAAATAGATCTTGATATGAACCATGTTTTTCCCTCTCTAAAATTAAAGCTTCTACTGCAGCTTCACCTACCCCTTTAATGGCACCCAATGCATAACGGATTGAGTCTGTACCCTGTGGTATAAAACAATAAAATGATTCATTGATATCAGGAGGAAGAAATTTTATATTGTTTTTTTTGGCATCTTCATAAAATATCTCTAACTGATCTGTATTATGCAATTCACTTGACATCGTAGCACTCATAAATTCAACTGCATAATGGGCTTTTAACCAAGCTGTTTGATAAGCAATCAAGGCATAGGCCGCTGCGTGAGATTTATTAAATCCATATCCTGCAAATCGTTCCATATAATCAAATATTTCATTTGATTTTACAGTATCAATTCCTTTTTCTTTAGCTCCCAAAACAAAAATCTCTCTTTGTTTTAGCATCTCTTCTACTTTTTTCTTTCCCATAGCCCGACGTAATAAATCAGCACTCCCCAAAGAATAACCTGCACAAATTTGAGCTGCCTGCATTACTTGTTCTTGGTAAACCATGATACCATAGGTGGGCTCTAAGATTTCTTGTAAAAAAGGATGTAAATACTCAAATTTAGCTCCATGCATCCTCTGAATGAAATCTGGTATTAAATCCATAGGACCTGGGCGGTATAGCGCAACAAAAGCAATAATTTCTTCAAATTTAGATGGTTTGGCCTCAAATAACATTCGCTTCATACCATTTGATTCAAATTGAAATACCGCAGTTGTATTAGCATTTTGAAAAATTTTAAACGCCAATACATCATCTAAAGGGATTTTTGAAATATCTACTTCTTTATCTCTATTTTTCTTTATCAGGTCTTGTGCCATTTGTAGAATAGTCAAATTTCTCAAACCTAAAAAGTCAAATTTAACCAGTCCCACTGCCTCCACGTCTTCTTTATCATACATAGAAATAGTTGCACTATCTGTCCCAGAAGGTTTATAGATAGGGCAAAAATCAGTGAGCTTATTGGGTGCAATTAGTACTCCCCCTGCATGCATACCGGTATTACGAACTAAATCCTCTAATTTTAAGGCGAGTCTCATCAACTCTTCTGCTTCTTCTGCATGTATTAGCCGTTGAATATCGGGTTCTAATTCCATTGCTCTTTGCAAACTAACAGGCCGATTTGTCTCTATAGGAATTAATTTTGATAGCCTATCACATACCCCAAAAGGAATACCCAGTACCCTTCCCACATCTCTAATGACTGCTCTAGAAGACATTGTTCCAAAAGTAACAATTTGGCTAACCGCCATTTCTCCATATTTACTTCTCACATAATCAATCACTCGATTTCGATTATCCTGACAAAAGTCAATATCAAAGTCAGGCATAGAAACTCGTTCTGGATTTAAAAACCTCTCAAAGAGTAAATTATATTTAATAGGATCTAAATCTGTGATCTTGAGACTATACGCCACAAGAGATCCTGCACCAGACCCCCTGCCTGGGCCAACTGGACATCCATTATTTTTAGCCCAATTAATAAAATCTGCCACAATCAAAAAATAACCTGAAAATCCCATTTGAATAATAATATCCAGCTCAGAATCAAGTCTTTCTTGATAAATAGGAAATACTCTTACTCTTTCCTCTTCATCTGGAAATAAAAATGTTAATCGTTCTTGTAATCCCAGTTTTGAAACTTTAATTAAATAATCCTCAAGACTTTCATTATGAGGTGTTGGGAAAATAGGTAAAAAACTTTTATTCAATGTTAAACTAACCGTACAACGTTTGGCAATTTCATAACTATTCTGCAATGCACTTGGCAAATCTTTAAATAGTTGATTCATTTCATATTTTCCTAGAAAATATTGACTAGGATGAAACTTGCGAACTCTTCGCTCATCTTCTAAAACATATCCAGAGGCGATACAAACTTTTGCTTCATGAGCAACAAAGTCTTCTTGTTGCATAAATTGGATAGGATGAGTTGCTACAAGTGGCAAATTTAGCTCTTGAGCGAGTAGTAACGAACCTGAAAGGTTAATTTCTGCTTCTTTTTTTAATTCGTCCATTCTTGAACGAATAGAAACATCACCTGCCAAAGATACGTCAAAATAACGTTGGATTTCTAAATAAAAGTTATCTTGGAACCAGTCTGCTAACTTCTGAGCATATTCCTTTGCTTTTTCCGATTTATTTTTCAACAAATAATACCCAACAACCCCTTGTTGTGCACCTGATAAGCATATAAGGTTTGTTTTATCAATTTCCTCAAGCCATTGCCAACGAATCATAGGTGTATCTAGTTTTTTATCTCTCTCCATGTAAGCATGAGTCAAGAGTTCGCATAAGGACAAGTATCCCACATAATTTTTAGCCAATAAAAGCACACGATGAGGTTGAGAGTTATCATCTATATTCTCTAAAGAGAAATCTACGCTAAAAATAGGCTTGATCCCATTTTTACGACATATATTATAGAATTTTACTGCTGCAAACATATTCATGTTATCGCTTAAATTTAAAGCAGGAAAGTTCTCATCTTTTGCAAATTTAACTGCATCATTAATACGAATAATGCTACTCTCTATTGAGTATTCTGAGTATAGTCTTAAAGGAATATATGAAATTGTCATTCTAACTGATTATTACCTGATGATACTTCTTCTCGAGTCTCGGAAAAAAGCCTGAAAAACTGATAACTCTGGGTGAATCTCTATCATAGGTTTAATTTTTTCTTTAGCTTCGTCTAAGGTTAAATCTTGTCTATAAATAATGTTATAGACCTCTTTGATGTGGGAGATCTCTGCAGCTGAAAAACCATTTCGCCTTAAGCCCTCTATGTTTAATCCTACTGGTTTTAATTTATATCCTGCCGCCATAACATAAGGTGGAACGTCTTTATCAACACGAGAAGCAAATGCCGTCATAGCGTATTCACCTATCTGACAAAACTGAAAAATTAAAGTAAAGCCACCTGTCACAACATAATCTTTAATAATCACGTGACCTGCTAAACTCGTACCATTTGCTAATATTGTATTATTTCCTACAACACAATCATGAGCGATATGTACATACGCCATAATCCAATTATGACTACCTACTCTAGTCTCGCCCACACCAGTTACTGTGCCAACATTAATTGTACAATACTCTCTTATGGTATTACTATCACCAATGATTAATTTGGTATCCTCTCCCTTATATTTCTTATCCTGAGGAATAGCCCCTATAGAAGCAAACTGAAATATTCGATTATATTTACCAATGACCGTTGAACCTTCAATAACAACATGTGATTTAATCACCGTTCCATCATCAATTTTAACATGTGGTCCAATCACTGAATAGGCTCCCACTTCCACGCTAGGTGCTAACTCAGCTTTACTATCTATAATAGCCGTTTTATGAATATTACTCATTAACACTTCCCTATCTATCCAATATTTTTCCTCGCACATGTTATTTCAGCTTCTGTTGCGACCTCATAATCAACTGAAGCTTTAACTGAAAATTTTCCTACGCCACTTTTTTGATTCAATATAGAAGCTTCCAATATCAGTGTATCTCCTGGAAAAACGGGTCTTTTAAATCGAGCATTAGTAATAGAAGCAAAAAAATATAATTCATCTTCTTGGGTTTCAAAACTTAATGTAGCTAGAACAGCAGCAGTTTGTGCCAATGCTTCTATGATCAAAACACCGGGCATTACTGGATAACCTGGAAAGTGTCCCATAAAATAAGGTTCATTCATAGAAATACTTTTTAATGCCTTGATACTCTTTGACAGTTCCAATTCTATAACTCGGTCTACTAATAAAAATGGGCTTCTATGCGGTATGATCTTCTCTATGTCTTTGGCTTCCAAAGGTAAAATAACTGATTTCATCAATGTGTCCTTTTAATTTATTCTGGATCCTTTATTAATTTCTTTTCTATATTTGTTAATCTTTGATTCATGTCTCTTAATCGCCTTAAATAAACTGCATTATACTTCCAATCTTGATATTCGTGAAATGGGTATGAGCCCGCATATTGTTTTCCAGGATGGTCAATTGAGTGACTAACGATAGTAGCTCCAGCAATCAAAGTATCATCTGCAACGGTTAAGTGACCTGTAAATTTAGCAGCACCTGCAATACGACACCTTTTCCCTATTCTTGTGCTTCCTGCCAATCCAACCATAGCAGCAATAGCTGTATGCTCACCAATCTCACAATTATGAGCGATTTGTACTAAGTTATCTATTTTGACGCCTTTATGAATCACTGTATTTCCAATAGCACCCCGATCTATAGAAACGTTAGAACCTATCTCTACATCATCATGTATCTCCACATTACCCACTTGAGGAATTTTTTCCCAACTAGCGCCATTCCAGGCAAATCCAAATCCATCCGCCCCGATAACACTACCTGAATGAATTTCTACATTATCGCCTATGGTACTACCATTATAAATGGTTACATTGGGGTGAATATAACAGTGCTCTCCAATAGTTACATCTTTCCCAATAACAGAACCAGATGATATACGAGTATACGCACCCACTTTAACACCTTTTCCAATAAACACGTTAGCACCTATCTCAACAGTTGCATCGATTTGATCAGATTCGATCACTGCACTAAAGTGTGTAGTACAATTCGAAACTTCCGCGGGGTGGAAATATTGTAATACACGTGCAAAATATAAATAAGCATTATCACAAACAATAAAGCTTTTATCAAAATATTCTGTATAGTCAAAATTAGAACCCACAATCAAAGCACAAGCCTTGGATTGATAAACCTCATTCTTTAAACGATGATCAGTTAAAAATGATAACTGTTTCTCCGTAGCTAAATCCAATGATGAAATACCCTCTACTATCAAATCTGACCCTACTAACATACCTCCAAATAGAGTAATTAATTCAGATAACTCTACCGCCATCTTAGACATAATTCAAATCCAGAAACTATTAATGACATAATAATACCATTATTAGCTATTTATAACGATCAATAAAAAAAGGAACTGCAATTCACAGTTCCTTAGATAAAAAACAATAACCTTAGAAAGTATTACCAATATTAAATTGAAAAGCTTGTTCCCTATCACCTGCTTTTTTATTCAAAGGCTTTGCCCAACTGAATCTTAGAGCCCCTAAAGGAGATAACCAAACCATACCAATACCAGCACTATAACGTAATTCTTTTTCAAAACTACTCTTATAGCTTTCTTTATATTCGAAGTTATCCAATGGCCCACGAGTTTTACCATCCCATAAACTACCTGCATCTGCAAACACACTCAAACGTACTGTCTGTGAATCCTTCAAACCAGGCATTGGAAAGAATAACTCCGCTGTCCCAGTGACCAATCTGGTGCCACCAATATAATCAACATCACCATACCAATTATTAATTTTAGGACCTATTGATGAAGCATCATAACCTCTGATAGAACCCATACCCCCCGTATGAAAATTATAAAAGAACGGCACATCATGACTATGTCCATATCCTTTGACATAGCCTGCCTGCCCAGTCAACATAAAAGTCAAATTTTGAGTTAACGGAAAGAACCACCATTCTTGGTGTGTTAATTTGTAAAACTCATGATCACTCACACTAGGGAGAGTTGCTTCAAATTGGCTTTCTAAGATATAACCACGAGTGGGCCATAAATAACTGTCAATAGTTGATCTTCTCCAAGAGACAGAGACCGGGTAAATTGTACTAGAGTTACCGTGTTTAGCAACATAGTTTTTATAATAAATAGGGCTTCTCTCATATAAATCAACTCTCTTATGTTCTGCACCTATTCTAAAATTGATTTTATCATAATCAGTGACAGGAAAAACAAACTTCAACCCACCGGTAAGTGTTTTTGCCTTATAAGAGCTGGTTTCAACATCATTAGGATCAAACTTAATGGCTGAAAAATCAAATCCAGCACCCACACCATGCTTTGTGTAATATGGATTCAAATAGTCTAATGTCAAAGCTTTAGAAGTACCACCAGTAGAAACATTTAAGGCAATTTGTCTACCTGTTCCCCATAAATTATCATGAGTAAATTTACCACTAACCACAACTCCATCATCCTGAACATAACCCACTGAGAAATCCAGTAACCCTACGTTCGATTCCTTAACATCTACTGCCAAATCGACTTGATCTGCACTATCTTCAACTGGTACTTCTTGAACTGTTATATCTTCAAAATACCCCAAGTCTCCTATTCTCTCTTTAGAACGTTTAATTTTTTGAGCATCATAAGAAGTATTCTCTTGCTGTCTCATCTCACGACGAATCACTTCATCTCTCGTTTTAGTATTGCCTGTGATATTAATCTGACGTACATAAATCTTCTGATTTGCATTCACTACAATATCAAATCCTAGAGAGTTATCAGAATTACGATGAGGATTGACTTGCACGTCCGCTTTTGCATATCCTGATTTACCTAATTCCATTTTGATGTCACTAACAACATTATCTAATTGTGTTTGATTAAACCACTTAGAAGTGTTAAAAGCGAATCTTGTATTATGATTGTCCGCTATTGCTTGCAAACGCTCCATAGGAACTTCTTTGAAATCTCCCAAAACATTAATTTTTCCCCAAGTATAACGAACTCCCTCATTTAACACTATTTTCAGGGTCATATTCTGAGGGGAATCAATATCAATCTCTGGCTCAAATTTGACAATAGCAAAATCATAAAAGCCTCTATCTTTGTAGTATTTTGTAAGTGCTTTTTGATCCACATCACTCTTAATGTATGCATATATATCATTTTTAGTAAAAAAGGACATAATGTTATGTTGCCCCATACTCATACGACGTTTGAGCGTTCCATCGGAGAAATTGACATTACCTTCAAACTCTACCTTTCTAATTCTTGTCGTAACTCCTTCATCAACATTAATAGTCAATGCTACCCTATTTCTCTCTAGCTCCGTTACTTTTGGTGACACTACAGCATTATTTTTACCTAAATTCAAATACTCCTGTTGCAATCCCTGAGTCACCGCTTTCAAAACAGCAGGATCATAAACTTTAGCTTCAGCTACACCTAAACGTTTCAAATTATCCTTGATCAATTGATTAGAAATTGCCTTACCACCCGTCACCACTACTGAATCAACAATAGGACGCTCGATAACAGTCAATAAGACTTGATCATTTTGTACCTCTACCTGTACATCCGAGAAGTAACCCGTCGCATATAGATCTTTAATAATTTGTTCGCCCTTAGTAGAAGTAAATTGACCTCCTACGTTTATGGGTAAATAATTGAACACAGTCTCTGGTTCAATTCTCTGCAATCCTTCAATACGTATATCTTTTATTGTAAAATCTTTAGCTATCGAAGGTACGGATAAAAATAAGCCCGCCAAACATGTCACTATTAATTTTTTATTCATTTTAAATTACCCAAAAATCCTAACGAAATCATTTGAAAAAGCAATAAACATTAACAATACGAGGAACAAAAATCCTAACCGCGTTCCAAACGCTCGCTCCGCATCACTCATAGGTTTACGCCTTACCCATTCAATAAACGAAAACAAAATACCACCCCCATCCAATATAGGAACAGGTAACAGATTAAAAATCCCAATACTTACACTAATAGCCGCTATAAATGCTAAATAAGTCATTAAACCGATCGCAGCTGTTTCATTTGCATAACTAGCCATAGTAACTGGTCCACTAATATTCACTAATGAACTCTTACCGACCACTATCCTCCCCAAAAGGAATAATATCTGTTTAGAAAAATAACCAACTTTACCAAACGCCATTTTAACAGACTCTAACAAATTAGGATAATAAATGTCGCTATTTTTTTTAGCCAGTATCTCATCAATCTTATTTTGCACTCCAATCTTCCCTATAGGCCTAGAATTCTTTGCTTCTAATAAACTATCAGGAATTACAACGGTTTCAAACTTTTCTCCCCCCCTTTGATACAAAACATCAATTTTTTGACTAGGATGGTTTCTAATAATACTAGCAAAATTGGTATAATTTTCTACTTTCTCGTGATTTAATTCTAAAATGATATCATCAGCCTGCAAACCTGCTTTACTAGCGGGACCATCAGGTGATACCATTTCTATCTCATTAGTGACTCTATGTGGGTAAAGGCCAAAACCACTTTTACCTAATAAAATACTCCTAACTTCTTGTGGGTATTTTTCGGTATCAACTTTTCTTATTTGTGGTTGTCCTGAGGCATCAATTACTTCATACTGTAATCCATTTTCTAAATTTTCCATGGTCAATATAGACACATCTGAAAAATCTTTTACTAATTTTTGATTTATCTTAATAATATAGTCACCCTCTTGAAATCCAGCTTTTTCAGCCAAAGAATCTATAGCAACCATATTCACTTCTGGTTTTAACGAGGTGATACCCTCATGATAAAAAACTAAGCTAAACAGTAGAACACCTAAAACAAAATTAATAAATGGGCCAGCAAAATAAATTAGAATCTTTTTCCATGGCGCTTGTAAATCAAAGGCATATTGTTTCTCCACCTCATCAACTTCGCCTAATCTTGTATCCAACATGCGCACATATCCGCCTAAGGGGATTAAACTTAAACACCATGTAGTATCATTCCATGTTTTACTACACAACACCTTACCAAAACCTATTGAAAATTTTTCAACTTTAACACCAAAAAACTTTGCCACTAAATAATGACCTAGTTCGTGCACAGTCACAATGGTAGTAATTGCTATTAAGAAATAAAATACTTGACTCAAATAATAATCCTCATCTGTAAATTTCAATTAAAATTTCTAGTTGCTAATTCTAGCGTTTTTTGTCTTACTATATTATCTTTATATAATAATGTCTCTAAATCACTATATTCTTCTGATGCTAAGTTATTCAACACCTCAACAACTAAAAAATAAATATCAGTAAATTTTATTTTATTTTCTAAAAACAGACCTACTGCAACTTCATTCGCTGCATTTAAAATACAACCTGAATCTAATCCTTCTTCTAACACTTGATATGCCAAACCAAGTGCCGGAAATCTTTTAGGATCCACCTTCATAAAATGTAATTCTGACATACACTCAAAATCCAACTCATTAGCACCCGACTCTATTCGTTCAGGATATGCCAAACAGTACTCGATTGGTATTTTCATATCTGTCACACCAAGCTGCGCCAAAACAGACTCATCAATCAATCTGACCATACTATGTATGATACTCTCAGGATGAATGACTACTTTTATTTTATCTGCTGGTAAGTTAAAAAGCCATGATGCTTCAATAACTTCTAAAGCTTTATTCATCATTGTAGCAGAATCAATAGATATTTTTGTACCCATCCTCCAATTCGGATGACTCAAAGCTTCTACGACAGCCACTTGTTCCAATTGTTTAAGTGGAGTATGCAAAAAAGGCCCGCCCGATGCTGTCAAAACAATATTTTTGACTTGCTCTAATTTATGAGGTAGTACCTGAAAAATAGCATTATGCTCACTATCCACAGGCAAGACTAAAGACCCCGATTTTTTTACAACTTGGAGAAATAATTTCCCAGCCAAAACTAAAGTTTCTTTGTTCGCTAACAGTATTCTTTTACCAGCCTGAGCTGCTGCAAAAGTGGGAATAGCCCCAGCTGCCCCCACAATAGCGGAAATAACAACATCAACCTCACTATCACTGGCCACATCTCTCAATGCTGACAATCCAGCTAAAACTTGGGTTTTAGAATATCCGCCTAATTGATCTTTCAACCAATCACTATCAGTTTGATTCGCCATCACTGCAAATTTAGGTTGATGCTTGAAACACAGTTTAAGTAATTTTTCTTTTTGTGTATAAGCTGTCAAAGCAAAAACTTCAAATAAATCTGAATGCTGTTCAATAACTTGCAAGGAACTCAACCCAATGCTACCCGTAGCACCTAAAATAGTAATTTTTTGTCTAGCCATCTTAAATTATCTAAAAGCTTGTAAGCACAAAACCAAAATCGGATATATTCCCAAAACAGCCACTAACGAATCAACTCTATCATAGACACCTCCATGACCAGGTAATAATTTACCACTGTCTTTAACGCCTGCACACCTTTTTAGCCAACTCTCAAATAAATCGCCAATGACACACACGCAAGTTAAAGGAACCGAGCATACTACCAAAAAAAATAATCTGAACCAAGAAAAAGAATCAACTAATTGCATATAATATAAACTAAAATATACTATACCGTAAATAACTACTATAACAATAGCCCCCAATACACCCTCAATACTTTTTCCCGGACTAATTTGTGGAGCTAACTTATTTTTACCAAATTGCCTTCCAACAAAATATGCAGAAATATCAGCAACCCATACCAGTAAAATTAAATACAAAATAACAAAGTTAACTTGAGTTAAACTCATCGCACCTGTAGTTGTCTTGTAGATAAACAACTGCGCAATGTAGCTTCCAAAAGGAATAAACATTAACCAACCCAAAATAGATGTTAGTACAATATTTTCAAGCTTAATTTTATTTTTTAAAACTAAAGGTACAATTACTAACCAATAGCACAACAACAATAATCCTAGAATCAACGATAGACAAGGAACATCTTGGATAATATCCACTATATCCCAGTAAAATACAACGCCCAATATTCCTAAAGACAATAATAAATAAATAATAGACCAAATTTTAGGCATTTTAACAATACGAGTGTATTCCCACATTGCTAATATAGTTAGAACACTACTAAATAACAACCAACCAACCTTATCAGTGAATACTACAACTACTAATATTAGTAGCAATAAACAAACTGCTGTTCTAACTCTTTGAAATAACATAATTAGTCTCTTCTTTCATGTATCAGTAGTTGCTCTGAAGTTCGACCAAATCTTCTTTCCCTATTTTGAAATGATTCAATTGCTAGAATTAACTGCGCTTTATCAAAATCTGGCCATAAAGTACCAGTAAAATAGAACTCTGTATATGCCATCTGCCAAAGTAGAAAATTACTAATTCTAATTTCCCCACCTGTACGAATATATAACTCCGGCTCTGGCAAATCATGGAGTGCTAAATGAGATTGTATATCATCCTCTGTAACTTCTTGATAACCATCTCGAATCAACTGGTTGACCGCATTCACGATATCCCAACGCCCCCCATAATCCGCCGCAACAGTAATCGTAAACAGATTATTATTCCTAGTTAATGCCTCACCTTTTTTGATCTCCTCAACTATTTCATGACTCAAACGATGAATATTACCAATAAATCTAAAGCGAATATTATTTTTATGTAATTCATGAATTTTACACTCTAATGATCTCAAAAAAAGATTCATTAAAAAATCAACTTCGATCTTAGGCCTTTTCCAATTTTCAGTAGAAAAAGCAAACACGGTTAAATTCTTTACTCCTAGATCAATACAGTCTTTAACAATACTCTCAAGTACCTCTAAACCTTTTTTATGCCCCATAACTCTGGGCATTTTTCTTTTCTTTGCCCATCTACCGTTACCATCCATGATAATAGCTATATGTGAAGGAATAGCTTTACTTTTATTCTTAGAGGAAACTTTTTTCATATATATTTATATTGGTCGAATTATAACTCTAATAAATCTTTTTCTTTTTCTTCAATTATTGAAGCAACTTCATTAATGTATTGATCAGTAATTTTTTGAATTGATTCTTCTGAACGACGAGCGTCATCTTCTGATATATCTTTATCTTTCAACAGATTTTTGATTTCATTATTTGCTTCTCTTCTGATATTTCTAATAGCTATCTTAGTCCCTTCACCTTCTGATTTGACAATTTTAGTCATCTCTTTACGTGTTTCCTCTGTCAACATAGGCATAGGCACACGAATCATATCCCCAGAGGAAGCAGGATTCAACCCTAAATTTCCATCCCTAATAGCTTTTTCAATAACATTTAACATATTCTTTTCATAAGGTTTTACGCCTAAAGTTCTTGAATCTAATAAGGTCACATTGGCAACTTGACTAAGCCTAACCATACCACCATAGTAATCCACTTCAACCTGATCTAAAAAACCAACGTGGGCTCTACCAGTTCTTACTTTAGTTAAATTATCTTTTAAAACCTCAATTGTTTTAGTCATTTTATCATCAACTGTTTTTTCTACTTCTCTTAACATGATCAAATACCTCTCTCTTATCAATTAACAATTAATTATACACTTAATGTCATTATGGTAGGAGATTGTAATTAGTATTCAAGAATGGACTAACGTACCCTCGCTTGCTCCTAAAACAATCTTTTTTAGAATACCTTTTTGAGAGATACCAAATACAATAATGTCCAGTTTTTGCTCTCTACAAAGAGTAAATGCAGTTGCATCCATTACTTTTAATTGTTTGTTAATGGCCTCATCAAAAGTAATATTATTATATTTAACCGCTTCTGGATTTTTTTTGGGATCCTCACTATATATGCCATCTACATTAGTCGCTTTTAATAAAATATCACAATTCATTTCAACAGCACGCAGGGCTGCGGCTGTATCAGTTGTAAAAAATGGATTCCCAGTACCCCCCGCAAATATCAAAAGCTTCCCTTCATCTAAATATTGCATAGCTTTAGGCCTTGCGTAAGTTTCTACTACTTGTTGAATACTTAGGGCTGATTGAATACGAGATGAAATCCCCATAGACTTAAAGGCTTCATTCAAGGCCAAAGCATTCATTATTGTGGCGAGCATTCCCATATAGTCAGCTGTTGATCGTTCCATACCTTCAGCAGCACCTGAGATTCCTCTAAATATGTTACCACCTCCAATAACTACTGCTACTTCAACACCTAAATCAACAATCTCTTTTACCTCATTCGTAATAAACATGACAGTGTCTCTGTTAACACCAAAAGGATCACTTCCCATCAAAGATTCCCCTGATAATTTCAATAAGATCCTCTTATATTTTAAGTCAAACATCATTCATCCTTACTACATTTCAATTATCTTAATGATTATAGCCTAAAAAAAACACTCTAAGAGAACTTTTAGAGTGTTTTGAGTGATTCAGTAGTATTAAACTTTAGCAGCTGCAGCTACTTCTGCAGCATAATCAGTAACCTTTTTTTCCAGCCCTTCACCAACATGATAAACAGTAAAATCAATCACAGTTGAAGCATGTTCTTTTAATAATTGTTCAACTGTTTGATCAGGATTTTTGACAAACTGTTGCCCCAACAAAGTTATCTCTGCTAAGAATTTCTTCAAACGGCCATCTACCATTTTTGCAATAATCTCTTCTGGTTTACCTGAATCAGCTGCTTGTTCAGTATAGATACGGCGTTCTTTTTCTATCAACTCTTGATCAACTTGATCACTAGAAACACACTGTGGCCTTGAGGCTGCAACATGCATTGCAACATCTCTCGCTGTTACTGCATCACCTTTAAATTCCACAATAACACCAATTCTACTACCATGCATATAACTAGTTAATTGGTTATTAGTTTCATAATACTTAAAACGACGAATCGTCATATTTTCACCTAGTTGAGCAATAATTTCTTTTCTTCTTTGTTCAACCGTTTGATCAACTGAGATCTCAGACTCACTAAGGCTCTCCAAATTTGATGGCTTATTAAGCACTATCGCTTTAGCTACATCATTTGCGAATTCCTTAAAATTTTCATCTTTTGCAACAAAATCTGTTTCGCAATTAACTTCAACTAAAGCGCCACGATTACCTTCTATGTAACTTGCAATAATACCTTCTGCCGCAGTTCTTCCTGCCAATTTACCCGCCTTAGCCCCAGATTTAATACGTAATATTTCTTCAGCTTTTAGAAAATCACCACCAGCTTCTACTAAAGCTTTTTTACACTCCATCATCCCCAAGCCAGTTGTTGCTCTTAACTCTGCAACCATTTTCGCTGTAACTTCAGCCATCGTTCCTCCTAAAATTTATTTTATTGACTGTATAAATTCAAAGTCTTTGTCTTAATTGTTCTCTGAAGCTTCTTGTGAAATAACTTCTTCTTCAGAAAAATTTTCCTCATCAGTTCCCAACGAATCAACCATTTCTTGAATTGATTGAGCTTTACCTTCTAAAATTGCATCGGCAATTCCTCTAGCATAAAGGCGAATCGCTTTGGTGGAATCATCATTTCCTGGAATTACATAATCCACACCATCTGGACTATTATTTGTATCAACGACTGCAATAATAGGAATTCCTAACTTATTTGATTCAACAATAGTACCATTTTGATAACCAGTATCAATCACAAAAATGGCATCAGGTAACCCTTCCATATTTTTAATACCGCCTAAAGATCGCTCTAATTTATCTACCTCACGTTGCAATGTTAACAACTCTTTCTTACTATAGGTTCCATCTACCACACTCTCTAATAATTCTTGTTTTTCTTTCAATCGCTTGATAGATTGCTTAACCGTCTTATAATTGGTTAACATCCCACCTAACCATCTATGATCAACATATGGCGATCCCGCACGAGTTGCCTCTTCACGAATAATATCCCTGGCTTGTTTTTTGGTACCAACAAATAAAATAGTTCCTTTATTTGAAGCCAAACGACGTACATAATCCTGAGCTTGAACATACATTGGAAGTGTTTTTTCTAAATTAATAATATGAATTTTATTCCTAGAACCAAAAATATATTCTCCCATTTTAGGATTCCAAAAACGAGTTTGATGACCAAAATGAACACCAGACTCCAACATTTGACGCATTGTAATATTTGACATTTAATTTTCCTTTTAAAGGGTTATCACTAACACATCTCACACAGAACTCTTTACAAAAGCACCCTTTAGTGAAATGCGCGCTTACTTGTAGAGATTCATTTCAAATTTAAAATGAAATCCGGGAATTATAGCTTATTTTTTAAATAATTAAAAGGTATTACTCTATAAAATATATTTTAATTAAAATGCTGATAAGGTTTATGATAGGATATAGCTTTACCCTAAAGGAATATCATTTCTAATGATACAATTAACTACCATTGAAGAGTTACATAGTTGGCGATCTAGTCTTAAAGGTATCGCATTAATACCCACCATGGGAAACTTACATGAAGGACATTTAACCCTTATTAAAGAAGCGAGAAATAAAGCATCTCATGTTATTGTAAGTATTTTTGTTAATCCAACTCAATTTGGTGAAAATGAGGATTTTAATACCTATCCACGAACTCTACTAGAAGATATTCGAAAAGCCAGCCAAATAGGTGCAGATGCTATATTTTCTCCGGCTGTCAAAGAGATATATCCTCATGGTGAACAAACCATATGGGTTAATCCTGGCAATATTAGTACTCAATATTGCGGAAAAACGAGACCGATACATTTCCGTGGCGTTGCCACCATAGTGGTCAAACTGTTGAATATTATTCAACCAGAGTGGGCTTTTTTTGGCAAAAAGGATTTCCAACAGCTAGTCATCATCAAACAAATAGTAGAGCAATTAAACTTCAGAACCTCTATTATTGGAATTGATACTAAAAGGGACAACAACTCAGGATTAGCTCTCTCTAGTCGTAATCAATATTTAAGTCAGAAACAGAAAGAACAGGCACCTCAGCTATATCAAGCCTTACTAGAAATCAAAGATCATATCCTCAGTGGAAATAAAAATTTTAATGATCTTTGTCAAAAAGCCATTAAAAAACTATCTCACAACGGTTGGCGTGTTGACTATATAGAAGTTGCTAACCAACATGACTTACGACGTGCAACCTATAAGGATAATGATTTAGTTGTACTAGGCGCAGCTAAATTAGGCACCACCCGATTAATTGATAACATTGATTTTATTCTATAATTTTTGAATTTGCTACCTTTTACATAACTCCATAGGAAAAAGTAAACCTATACTTGTCTAAACCATTCATCAATACAATGAACCACTTGTGAATCAAAACACAAGGGTAGGTGTGATCGGTGGATTCTCTTACACGCTCTAAATTCAGGCATTTCCGTTTCTGAAATAGAAACCAATCCATCATTAATTTCATCTTTAGCAAAAACCCTAACTACCCAATTTTCAATACCAGTCCTAGTTCCTCCTATACTTAATAAGGGAACTGCTGGATTCCACAAAGGAACATTCCCATCTAGAGAGTTTTCCCATGATTTACCTAAAACAAACTTAGGCCATTTCTCATGTATCACCCGACCAAACTTACTTCCTTTATGGGGCGTCCCTAGTGTCACCACAAGACTATTTTCGAACATATCTGAAAATAAATGCTGTAGATAACGAATAACAATACCTCCCATACTATGCCCCACAAAATAAACAGTACCTTCCCCTTTAAATTCACGTATACATTCCTCTAAATTTTGAGCACTTTCTTCTACAGAACATTTAAGTGTTGGATATGATAGACATAAGCAAGTATAACCTAACCGATGCAGTTTTCGAGATAACCAAAACATCACTCGACCATTACAGAACAAACCATGCAATAAAACTATTTTCTTGGAATCCATACACGTTCCCTTTTCACAAAACCTTAGAGAGTGATTTAATTTTAACACGCAAAAAAATAAAAAAAAACCCTCAACAAAATGAGGGCTTTACACATAGAACTAAAATTATAACTCATATCTATAGCCGACTGAGTATGATAGATTCTTGCTCTTAGATTTGTTCTTATCAAGCGCATAATTGACAGACGTAGTAATCCGTGAATTCTTATCCAATTTAAATTGAACTGTTGGTTTAATTTCAAACCAACTCTTAGCATTCTTCACAAGACGATTAGCTTCTCGAGAGAATGTAGTATTATAACGCTTCAACCCACCCTCACCGATTAACTTATTCTTCTTATCATCATTCAAGTTCCTATTAGCTGTGATATCAATAGAAGCTCTCATAAACGCAGAATCATCCGGACAGTCATCTGAAATCCTCACACCTAAAGTAGCATATTCTTGATTACGTTTTTGTTTTTTGAACCTCATCGCTGTACTAGATATGCCATTTTCGTCAAACGCCCCTACTTCATAACGATAGCTAGTATAAGCTAATACTGGTGCTAACACCCAAGTATTACCCAATAAAAACTCATATCCTGTTTCGATACGACCACCCCAGGTTTTACCATCAGTTTTAGATTTTTCAACCCGAGCATTTTCGCCTAAAGGAATTGAACGCCCAATGCTATCAAATTTAGTAGTACCACCTGATATTAAACCGTTAATCCACCATGATCCAGTTGAATACTGCGCAAATCCAGTAATGACGAGGTCTTTTTGATCATACTTTAAGTTTTGATGAGGTTTCATTTTACTAATACCCAATGACCCCATTAAGCCAACATCAACCCCCTCTGCTGGACGGAATCCATAACCAATATTCAACCCATTATAAACAATCGCACGGTTATTTAATGAACGATTTTGCTTACTATATCCTCCAGAAAATCCACCAAATACATAAGACTGACCCTGACCCTCATACGGCCTGGCATTAATACGAGTGAGCTCACTTAACAGGTAATCTTGTCTTGCTTTAGCACCAATTTCTAGTGAACGGCTCAAACCAGTCATATAAGCAGGGGCGTTAACAGTAGCAATTGCGTATTCTGCAATTATTCTATGCATTTCAGCACTAGGGTGATGCCAGTCAGTGTACATATAATGGCGACCATCATGACCATGATAATAACGATCCCCTTCATCACAGTTTGGTGCAACTTGTCCAATTGTACACTCTGGAACTAAAATCTCATCAATACCGTAAGCTAGTGGATTATCCATTACTTCCCTAAATAACCCATCAACATCTAATTGAACCACATTACCACCTACCACCTGTTCAATACGACCATTGACTGACTGGTTAAACCAAGAAATTACATTATTTTGAGCCTTGAATACAGTATCAAAATACGCAGCCACTAAAGATCTAGGAATAAATGGGTATCTACTATGAATAGCATTGATATTATTTTCACGGAAGTACTCAATACCTTTACCATCAGCGAGGTTACCAACCCGATTAGCCGGATCTCTTAAAAAACTATCTTGAGATTTCATTAACCAACCACCAATATTAAAAATATCAAGTGGTGTCCCACCTGTAATCATACCTATATCCATTAGCCCTTCTAACATAACACCAGTAAATGAGGTATAGGCAGAACTAGGTAGATTCAAAATAAGGATAGGACCTTGTGCCCCATTATCAATCAGCTTTTGTGCTAACAAACCAGGATACAACGCTTTATCATTCAAATAAGGTTGGTTAGGCATCACACTATTGAATACAGTTCCCCAATTCACAGGATTCATTACAGCATACTGAATATCAGCGGTCACATCGTTACCACCACCCCACAAGATGAATATATCATCCTTGTTAGCACCACCATTTCTTTCTAAATAACGATTAACTTGAGACTTTAATGAATCTCTTCGAATAATCCAGCTCATTGGATCGAAAAGATCATTACGTAATACGGCACCAGACATTGCATAGTTAGCACCACCGAAACGTTCTGGTGTTACTACTTTCCCAGTCAAGGCCAATGACAAATATGAGTTATAGATAACATACGGATTACCATCAGCCACATAAACTGACCCACGACCAAACGAGCCCGTGTCTGACAATGAGTCACCAAATACCACCAAGTTTTTAAATTCAAAATCCTCATATTTAGCATCATAATTATAATCATGAAACCCATATTTCCAACTAATTCTACTATTAGGGTTAGACACTCTCCAAGATAAAGCACCACCTGCACCCGAAATAATTGGTACATATGACGAAGCTACAGACAATGGACCTAAACTCATAGATGGGACAAACGAAGAACTACTAGGTAACCCACTAGAAAGTGCAGGTACCCCACTAGAAAGTGCCGAAGTAGCAGGTACTGAGGAACTAAGTGATGACAATGAATTAAACGGCAATGAGGATAAAGAAGGTAATGTGCTAGATGAAAGAAATGGTCCTGAAATAGACGCAGGAATACTAGACAGTGATAAAACCGGTGAAGATAAACTAAATAATGCAGATGTAGTACTAATCAAACTATTTACTGAGGCACTAGTTGACAGTGAAAATGCTGGCACGCTGCTTGATAACATCGAAACAGCAGATGGCAATGATGGAATACCACTAAGTGATGAAGATGACCCCAATACAGACGAAGATACACCAGCACCAGAAGAAGGTATACTAGATAATGCCTGTGAAACAGTGCTACTCAAGGAAAGAGATGGACCTGACGAACTACTCAATACATTCACAAAAGAACTAGAAGACAACAAACTCGTGATTACAGCAGGAACCAATGAACTTAAAGGTAGACTCGACAAAGATGAAGCAGAACTTGAAGGAATAGAACTCACAGCACTAGACGATAAGGCAGGAATGGCAGAAGGAACAGACAACAAAGAGCTAGGTATCGAACTAGCTGCCAAAGACGAAGGAACTGAACTTAATGGCAATGAACTAGATGAAACAGAAGCACTAACAAATAGTGGAACACTTAAACTCAATGTAGACACACCTAAGCTACTAGAAGTAAAAGAACTGGATTGAGAACTCATGGCCGGCACTAGAGAGCTAACCGATAAACTGCTTGGCAAAGACGATAATGGCCCAGAACTACTCCCCAAAACTAAGCTCGGTATTGCAGAAACGATTAATGGTAGCGAGGATACTAAAAAGGAAGATGAACTGACCGATAATATTGGTGTGGACAACAAAGATGAGCTACCCACAGACAATGATGAAAACGCCACAGAACTAGACAAACTAGCAGGAACTAATAAACTCAACGGAAACAACGACGAAATTGGCACCAAACTGGAAGAAAGCACCGATGAACTAGCTAACATCGTGCTAGATAAAAAAGATGGAGCACTAGAAACACTAAGCACAGATGACGAAATAGATGTAGGTAAAGAAGATAATGATACCGGAATACTAGACAATAGTGTTGACAACGATAATGGCAATCCACTAACACTACTTGTACTGGAAATTAAACCAGATACTAGTGAAGCAACTGGCACCAAACCTGAGGACAATGATGAAGAAACACTAACTGCCAAAGGAACAATCGAACTAACAGACGTAGATGACAAAACACCTGAAGAACTAGCTGATGAACTTAATGGCAAGGCTGAAATCGAACCAACAATCGTCGAAGATGATGGCACTGCCGAACTTAAAGACAATCCAGATAATGCTGAATTCATGCTAGAACTAGGAATCAAGCTCGAAGTAATTATATTCGACGGGATACTTGATAAAGTCAAAGAAGAACTAGCAAATGGTAATGAAAGTATTGAAGATGTAATCATCGCAACCCCCAAAATTGGCCCTACTGAGGAAGAACTAAACGAGCTCGAAGCCAATACTGGCCCTGATAATGGCGCCAATGAACTCAATACGGCACCAGACAAGCTAGAAACACCGCTCACTAAAGACACCATGCCAGGTAAAAAACTAGATAGGAATAGTAATGATGATGATATCGATGAAATAGCTAATCCACTAGACGGGAGTAAAGAAGACGAACCAATCAACAAAGACGATGTAGCAGAAGGAATCAATAAACTAGATGATGACAAACCACTTGAACCAAGTACGCTAGAAATAATAGATGACAACGATGATGAAGGTGCACTAAAAGAACTTATACTAGCCAAAGTACTTGTCACACTGCCCGAAAGTAGAGGTGCAGCACTTACTAAAGATGAACTTAAAGTACTAATACCCAATGAACTTGGCATAGTTGACAATGAGCTAAGTACAGGAGACGAAACTAACGAACTTAAACCTAACGATGACGAAACTACTGCTGATGAACTGACAAAAGGAGCTGATGACGGAAGCACACTTGACAAACTTGATAAAGACAAGTTTGTAATGGCAGAAGAACTGGTTAAGATACTAGATGATATAGGAGAACCTAAAATAATTGCTGAAATAGTGCTCGGCAATCCAATAGAAGTGCTAATCACACTAGGAATACCCAAAATAGAAGATGATAGAGAACTAACAGTAGCACTAAATGAATTTGCTAAAGAGGATACTATTGAGAATGTTTCAGAAAATGAGCTCAGTACAGAAGAGGCTGACTGCGGCACACTGGTAAGTAATGGAGACACCCCAGATAAGCTCAATGGCAATGAAGATGGCAACAAAATACTTGAAAAAATCAAAGGTAATACACTAGGAAGTAATGAACTAGCTGGCACTGAAAATGAAAAGGCCGAAACTGCACTTGGAATAGAAGCAGAACTTGGCACAATACTAGAAATGGAAGCCAAAGGAGCCAAAGGAGCCAAAGCGGATAAACCACTTAATGTAGATAAAGGCCCACTAACTGAAACACCAATAGAAGAAGGTATCGTAGACAATGAAGGTAGCAAAGAACTCAATGCTTCAGAACTACTAACGATAGTTGGTGGAACCACAGATGCTGGTAATTTAGATATAGCAGAAAATGGTGCCAATGATACTAACGACCGTACAGAAGGAAACCTAGGCTGAATCGCATCAGCAAAAATCTCAAACCCAGCGTAATAACCATCCGGCTTAATCATATCAGTTAATTTTGCTAAACTTCTATTATTATCTTTATCATTAATGATACCTGTTAAAAATAAACCTGCTTGCAATACACTGGATAAGATTCCACCAACGTTACTACAACAACCTTCAACAGCAACATCTTGAGCATATGCTTCCTCATAAACTGGTTCATCAGAAACTGGTTGCTCATAGGTTGGGGTTGGATGAACACTTCCCTGCCCGTCATCACCTGACATTGCTACATTATAGGGGGAGATCGAAGAAACTGATTGTGCTGATGCTATGCTTGCAACATAAGACAATACCAACACACCTAGATATTTCTTTTTAAATTTTTGCACTTTATGACTCCTAAATTTTAGTTAACACTTATTTTTTTTAAGCCATCTAAGATGTAAAAATCAATTGCCTGCAAACAACTAATTATTTTCTAAATAGCCACCTAAATCACTGCCCCCTTTTTTTTTTCAGACCACAAAATATCAACCACAGTTATAGACATAACTATGCGGTTAAAATTACACTGTTGCTTTAAGTATACAATAATAAAATGCATTACTCAAATGACTTCAATATTTTGTCTCACTGTTAGTCTCTCTAATATTGATATAAACATAAATACTACCAGCAAATTTTAGCTTTATATATTAATTAAAACAATAATATAATTATATACTTTCTAAAGTTATGCTCACCAAATCCAGTAAAGAATATGTATAAAAAAAGCAACAATAATAAATTAATTCTATTTAATCCTTAGTACCGAAATATTATTTTTTTATCAAATTTGTAATAATGATACACTAGATCAAGTGGAATAGAATTGTTGCTGTTTTATCTTGTCAAACTGTAATTTACTGGTATTCTAATCCTGAGACTTTTACCCAACCTAAAATTGAACAATAAGCATATCTGGCTATAACTAACGTCCTTAACCAAATGATTTATTTCTTAATTGAATATCACCACCATTTGATAAAATCAATGATACTTTGCAGAATCTTTTATGAAAATTATCTTAAGCTTTCGTGACCAACCAGCAACTTAAAAGTGTTTAATGATGCTTATTAGTAAGGCATAAATCTAAGTTTATGGCAGATCCAACAAAACACCTAGAAATTAATGAGTCCTCATGAAGACAATGAACTTGGGATAAAATACTTGAACTTAGTGAGAATTAAGTATAAATCCAAGAGTATTCAAGACATGAAGCACCAGTTATTGAAATTAAATGTAAAAGAATTTAGTGCGAGTGATAATTAAATATAAGTAAAGTGGCTACACTCTACTAGTACTCAATTCTAAATTAGTCATCAATGCAGGAACCTACCACTAAAACAAATCTCACCTCTAACATTATACAGATATTGGTATCAAATCTATCAATTAGGGAATATAAAGCTTGAAACTATCATCACCAATAAAACCTGGAAGAAGTAAACTAACTTACAATACCCCTGTAACAATAACCCGTATAAAAAAATTCTTTACAGGATTTACATGGTTAATAACCTTTGAGGCTCTTCAGATTGAGAAGGCATGTAATAGGCATATACAGATTTTATTAATGGGATCGATAACTTACTCCATATTCAAACAAGAACCCCTTATTCCTGAAATTAGGTAAACTTACTTTTTTGAGTCAATACCAATGATACAACAGAATTAAATGCTAATAATAAACAAACTCGTTTTAGCTTACACTTGCTACCCTTGACCCAACCATTAATAATACATATACCTAATTTTTAAATTAATAGTTATCAAAAAGAATCTTAACCTAATTACACAACTCGATACCATAACATGTTATGTTAGAACAGCCCATAAGACTCAACTTAATGGTAATTCCCCTTGAAGTACTGTCAACCAAAAATGATAACTACATCGCAGAATAGTTAGGCCCACCTCCCCCTTCTGGACAAGTCCATATGATATTTTGTGTTGGATCTTTAATATCGCATGTTTTACAATGCAAGCAATTTTGAGCATTGATCTGTAAATACGGTTTTCCCTGTTTTTCTATAATTTCATACACACCAGCAGGACAATAGCGTGTTTCTGGAGAGTCATAAAGCTCATGATTAACTGAAATAGCCACATTTGGATTGGTTAATTTCAAATGGCATGGCTGATTTTCTTCATGATTAGTACCAGATAAAAATATACTCGACAAACGATCAAAACTAACCTTACCGTCAGGTTTAGCGTAATCTATTTTTTTCGCCTTATCTTTAGGTAACAGTCTCTCATTGTCTGCTTTGTAATGTTTGATTGTCCATGGACCTCTACCTTTCAAAACATAATCCTCCAGTCCACTATATACCATAGCAGGCCATAAAGTCCATTTAAATGCCGGACGATAATTACGCACCGCTTTCAATTCATCGTATAGCCAACTTTGCTCAAATAATTTCTGATAAGATATCGCTTCTTGAGAGGTAGTATAAGACTCTCTTGAAGGCTCTAGCACATCCCATACAGCTTCAGCAGCTAACATACCTGACTTAATAGCCATATGAGAACCTTTCATCCTCGGCACATTCAAAAAACCAGCAGTATCTCCAACTAAAACACCACCAGGAAAACTTAACTTAGGAAGACTTTGAAAGCCACCTTCATTAATAGCTCTGGCACCATATGATATTCTACGGCCACCTTGTAGATATTTTTTAATTTCGGGATGTAACTTATATCTTTGAAACTCATCAAAAGGGGACATATAAGGATTGTTATAATCCAAACCTACTATATAACCAATATAAATCTTGTTATTCTGCATATGGTACATAAAGGAACCACCATAAACACTCATAGGCAGTGGCCAACCAATTGTATGCATCACAAGACCCTCTTGATGTACTTCTTCAGACACTTCCCATATTTCTTTGATGCCTATCCCATAAGTTTGAAGGTCAGAATCTTTATCTAAATTAAATTTTTTTAATAAAGTTTTGGTTAAATTTCCTCTACACCCCTCTGAAAAAATAGTTTGCTGTGCCAATAACTCCATTCCTGGTTGATAGGCATCAGTCGGCTTCCCATCGACACCAACACCCATATCACCAGTCAAAATTCCTTTAACAGTACCATCTTTATGGTATAAGATTTCAGTTGCTGAAAAACCTGGGTAGATTTCCACCCCCATATTTTCAGCTTGTTCTGCTAGCCATTTGCAAACTAAACTAAGGCTAATAATATAATTATTTTTATTACGGAAAGCAGGTGGTGTCGGCAATTTAAAAGCTTTGTTTTTTGTTAAAAACATTAAACGGTCTTGTTTAACCTCACAAGTTAATGGCGCACCTAAATCTTTCCAGTTAGGAATGAGCTCAGTAATAGCCTTAGGATCCATAACGGCACCCGATATGATGTGCCCCCCCACTTCTGAACCCTTTTCTACAATACAAATAGTAATTTCTCTATCTTGCTCTTGTGCTAATTGTTTTAAACGAATCGCTGCACTCAGCCCAGCAGGACCCGCACCCACAACAACTACATCGAATTGCATACTATCTCTAATAATATCTTGACCCATGTGTTTTTTTCCTTATTATATACAGTTGCTTACATAGATATTGTATGTCTACAACGTAATTAATTTATACCTCCAGCATAGGGTACCACAACAAAAATTAGACTCTCAATATAATAGTAATCTAGTTTTAAACAATTTAGAGCAGCACTCCCTAATATCATTAACGAGCTATGAACACATATCTAATCCAAATTAGTTTAATCTTAGGCAACAATCTATTCCTAAAATATACTACAGAAACATTCGGTGCCATCAGAGACAAAAGCAACTAATCAACATCACTCCCCACAAATTTTTTGCTCAGTCAAATAAAATTATTATTCGTATTTAAGATCCCACTTCAACCCCCCCCCCAAAAAAAAACTAAAGTAGAATACCACAACAACAGCTATTCTAAGGATTACCCAGCTTATCTTATCACTTTTAACCAATACTCTACTCTAAAAACATGGAATCATGTTCCAAACTAAGTAAATATCAGGTAATTTAATACGATCATCAAAAACATACCCGGTAACCTTTTATTTTGCAATCTTAATCACTAACATTATTGTTCAAATCTATTTTCAAATATTGACTTGAAAAAACACTATTGTTTAGGAAACTAAAACAGTCTGTCATATCCAAAAAATTCCTGTGGGTAAATAAAACAACAAGGCATTTTAGAATAAGCTATTTAAGGCATCTTGAATCTAGCCAATCTTGAACACTCCTAAAGCTTCATTACCATGAAGCAGTATACACTTCATTTCAAGATATACTGACAACAATGCATCAAATAATCAATGCTTTAGTAGTTTTGACTATATTGTTCTAACAAAAAAATAATTTTAAAAAATTAATCAGGTATTATTTTTCCAGGGTTCATGATATTCTTAGGATCGATAGCCTTTTTTAAAGCGCTCATTATCTGGATTTCTTGTTCTGTCCTCACTAAAGATAACCATTTCTTTTTGAGCTGACCTATCCCATGTTCTGCTGCTATCGTTCCTGAATGCTTAATAACCTCCGTATACACCAACCGGTTTAGCTGCTCTTCAAATTGATAGACACCGTTGGTACGATCTCTTGCCAAAGATACATTGTAATGCAAACTTCCATCACCCAAATGACCAAACAACAAAATAGTAGCATCAGGAAATTCCGATTTGACTTTCATCTCTGTATTTTCTATAAATCTTTGTAAAGAGCTAATTGGTACTGCAATATCATGTTTAATTGAAATGCCTAAGGTATTTTTTTGAGCCTCAGAAATATTTTCTCTTACTTGCCACATTCTTTGTGATTCTTTATCAGAACAGGCAACAATGGTATTAGAAAAACCTAATAATAATAATTGTTCCAATAATAAATCTTTATCAAACCTTTTCTTATCATCGAAACTTAATTCACACAAAACAAAATGCTGACCGGATAAACCAAAACAAATACCACTATAGTTTTGAGATAACTGAAAAACAGGCAAACTCATATATTCAAAACTAGTTAATTCAGACATATATTCAAACTGAAACTTTTGTAATAAGAATAAAACTTGGCTTATTTCATCACAAGCAATTAAAAAGGTCATTCTCTCATTAACCTGTGGATAAATTTTTAAAGTTGCCGCAGTAATAATCCCCAAAGTACCTTCACTACCAATCCACAACTGTTTAGTGTCTAGCCCAGTAGTATTTTTATGCAAACCAGATAAATGACTTATCAAATGTCCATTAGGTAAAATAACTTCCAATCCTAACACCAAATCTCGCATGGTTCCATACCTCAAAACATTTAATCCACCAGCATTACAAGCAATAGTACCCCCAATTTGACAAGAAGATTCACTGGCTAAACTCAAAGGGAAATAAAACCCTGCCTCCCTAACAAATGATCGTAAATTAGCCAATACTATACCAGCTTCAGCTGTTACTGTTCTATCCAAAGTGTTAAGTGAACGAATCTTTGAAATTCGCTCCAAAATAACAATAACGCTATTTTCAATACTAGGAATACTTGCACCACACATACTGGTATTTCCACCCTGGGGTGTAACTGTAATACAATTATCATAGGCAATTTGCATTATTTTTTGCAAACTTCCTAGTGACTTAGGGCGCAATACACAATGACAAGAAGCTTGATAACGTTTTCTCCAATCAATGGTATAGGTTGCCATTTTAATATCATCTAAAATAAGTTCATCTGGTTCTAATACTTCTCGAAAAAGTGAGATAATTTGCATAACTATTCCCAAACAAGTTTAACATAGTGTTAAATGGTAAAAGGATTTTGGATCGACTTGGTGACCTAAACTGTATTGTAAGCTAAGTTAGTTCAATAAAACCAATAATTTTGATATTCTTACATTAATCTTTTTTTGTAATTCTATGATATTTTGATTCTGAATCAGTCAAGTACTATGATTTACAGCAACCAATTGATAGTATTTTCATCTAGACAATTACTTGTCTAGATCATGCGCTAAGATACTCATCTTAGATTAAGTTCAGTATTTAAACTTTAACCCTTCATCAATTCATAACTTTCAAATAATCAATCTGACTAAAATTACCTATTTGATGAGCATTAAGAAAAATTATTTTTCATCAAAAAATCAGTCAACCAATTGAACTATGTTAGTACTTTCTTGGCCACCAGGTCTCCTAATCCAATTTTTTTCATATTCTTACTGTTTTTTTATTAGTTTTTTCAAATGATACCCATGAGTAATTGATTTGAACTTTTAATAAAAAAATGAATCACACTATACGGTTACCCATACACTATGTATAGTTTGTGATTCTAAACCAAATGATATAAAGATTAATGAGTACCTCATTTTTTTGATCTTAATTAATTCTCGGGCATATGAAAGACAATATTCTGGAAAGTTTACTCTTTAAAAAAAAAGTAAACGATCCAAAAAAATAAACAATAAATTTAAAGTCTGCTCATTAAATATAGAATAGGTTTCAAAAATAAAACAAAGGAAATAGACATGAAAAATAAATTACTTTTACTACCTTTTGTAGCGGTTACGTTAGTTGCTTGTTCATCCAATAACTCAGATAAAATTAACTTTAACGACATCAACATAACCGATTACAATTGGCATCTCATCAATATCAGAGATAAAACAAATCGAATACTCCCAGAACTCAATAATACTAACATACAGGTTACATTCGACAACAATAAAATAAATTTCTCAGGTGGTTGTAATAATTTTATGTCTGGTATTCTACTGACCAAAGAAAACTTTAAAACAAACTCAGTAGCATCAACCAGGATGGCCTGTAATAAAGAACTAATGAAACAAGATCAATTGGTTAGCAATTTTTTTGCGCAAAATACCATTGAATATCGCATAAAAAAAATAGACAATAAACTTATACTAACTTTAAAAAACAGTCAGAATGAACTATTAACTCTAAATGGCTATCCAAATGATGAAGTGTTATATGGCAATGATTTTGAAACAATTTTTATAGAAATCAGTACTAAAAAAAATAGTCATTGCAAAAGTAATGAAAAATGCTATCAATACCGTTTTGTAACTTATGATGAAAAATATAATAAAGAATATAGTGAGTGGAGACCAGGTTTACCCGACATTAAAAACTATATTAAAAAACCCAATGTCAGGGAAATTGTACGTGTTAAACAGTACCCTACTAAGGGTATAGAAAAAATATATGTATTTGACATGCGGGTAGAACAGGAACCTTTAATAAAAGAACAAATGAAATAATACCAAAAATTTTTGAGAGTAATATAATGCTTAAAAAAAAAACGGTTGAGTCAAAACTTGTAGAAAATATCCCAGAAAAGATGTTATAGCTCAATTCTAGCTCAATAGATGAACAAATCAATTAATTACATCTCTCTAGGCGTTTAAGAGAATGAATGTAATTGATTTGTTCACCATAATCGTATCGAACAACTAAAAAAACTATCAATTTTTCGGTTGAAAATGACAACGATTCTGTCCAAATTTTGGATTAGTTGTCTGGCAATAATCAAAATTATTTTTCCTTTCCCAGAACCACTTCCCCCAAGCAATAGGTATTTTAGTAAATCGCACCCCGCTAAGCCAACACTAAAAATAAGCTTCGCACAACCCATATAGATTTTCATCTGTATCTCTGGCCGCAATACCATTGCCTAATGACATTGCTACAGGAGCACTCTATTACACATATCTCATCCCTGCGATATCGGCTAAAGCTAATGAAGACACAAATAATCAAAAATAAAAAAGGCCATTGCAGTTTCTCGAAAAAATAATACTTGCTATCCATATCCACCTAAGCTGATGCTATAGCGTTGATTGTTAATTTTTTTTGTCAAGATAAAATTTTTCTTAAAATTTTTATTCACGCCAAAGACAAGCTTGTTTTTTTCAAAAATATTATTTTTAGGGTTATAGTATTTTCGAGTAAAAGCTTTGATCACATCTTTAAATTTCAGGAACATTGAACATTTCGCTAAAATTGAAGTATGTTCTTTGATTATTTTTTTACTATGATTTATTCCTTTTTATGTTATTTCCAGCTTAACAAAAAAGTCATTAAAATCAAATTATCCATAACGTCGCTGAAAGTCTTGCATAAACTCTGATAATAATTGCACTCCTTTTAGAGGCATCGCATTATAGATACTAGCCCTCATACCTCCCATACTCTTATAACCTTTCAGAAATTTTAAGTTATTTTTAGTAGCTTCTTCAATAAAAAGTGCATCTAACTGTTCATTGGGCGTATAAAATACAACGTTCATTTTTGAACGTGCTGATTTACAAACATGATTAGAGTAAAAGCCATTACTCTCATCAATTGTTGAATACAAAAGCTTTGCCTTCTCAGTATTGATTTCCTCCATTTTAGATAACCCTCCTCTCTGGAGTAGCCATTTCATAACTAGACCGCAAACATAAGTACCAAAAGTATTTGGTGTGTTATACATTCCATTTTTATTAAAATGAGATTGATAATTTAATACATCAGGAATTGTATCAGGTGCCCTACTCAATAAGTCTTTTTGTACTATAACCACTGTAACCCCAGACGGACCAATATTTTTCTGAGCACCAGCATAAATTAGTGCATAATCTCGTACCTTAATTCGTCTAGACAAAAAGTCACTTGACATATCACATACCAATAATGGATAGTCCACGTTGATTCGATGGGGTAATGTTTGGTATTGCACACCATGCACTGTTTCATTACTAGTAAAATGAATGAAATCTAAAGGTAAATTGACTAACCAATCTTTTTGTAAAGGAACATCGACATAGTATCCATCCTGCTCACTGTTTGCGATCAACTTAGTGGATACAAGTTTTATTTTAGACATTTGTTGATACGCAATTTTACTCCAGTTGCCAGATACAACACATCCTAATTGACGCTTTTGTGATAGTGACAAATTGCAAACAATATCCGTAAACCGTAAGCTAGCACCACCTTGTAAAAACAAAATGGCGTAATCATCAGGAACACCTAACAGTTGGGATAAGTCACTTTCAGCTTGATGTAGAATATCTAAAAAGGTATTGCTACGGTGACTGACTGTCATTACTGATAATCCTGTTCCTCGATAATCCAACAATTCATTCTGTACAGTTAATAATACTTCCCGTGGCAAAGTCGCTGGCCCAGCCGAAAAATTAAATACTTCACTTAATGCCATGTGTATTCCCATTCCTCAATATAATAACCAATTCTATAGGCCTTCTTTTCTATCAGCAATCAAATTCTACTTCTACTATTTGGGTTTATTTACGATAAAAATTTAGTCAAGATTTACCTAACAGCTATTTATCTTTCATTTTAAATACTATATAATTCAGAAAATGGGCGGTTGCCCATTTTTTTATGGTTATTATAAAGAATATGAAGAATATTGAAAATTTGGTTAGTACTTGCTTATCAGGTCTTGGTTACGAGTGCGTAGATATCGAACAAACATCTAATGGCATATTGAGAATATATATCGATAAACCTCAAGGTATATCGATAGATGATTGTGCTTACGTAAGTAATCATCTAAACCGAATTCTCACAGTTGAAAATATTGATTACAAAACGCTTGAAATATCAAGTCCTGGTTTAGATAGGGTTTTAAAAAAAGTGAGTGATTTTTCAAGATTCATTGACCATTTGGTTGATATAAAAACCCATTTGCCAATTGATCAGCAAAAAAAATTCACTGGTCGAATTTTAAGCTTTGATGGGGAGAAATTAACTTTACTTTCTGAACAACATAATTCGACCATAACCATTGATTTCAATAACATAAAAAAAGCTCGTTTAAAACCTAAAATTTAAACACAACAAACCTTTAATGGAGGATACTCTACAATGAGTCGTGAAATATTACTATTAATCAATGCACTAGCCAGTGAAAAAAATGTGGATAACGAAACTGTATTTGAAGCAGTTGAATTTGCGTTGGCTGGCGCTGCACGCAAAAAACTGGGGCTTGATAATGTTGATATTCATGTAAAAATCGATAAAGAAACGGGGAATTACGATGTTACCCGTCGTTGGTTAGTAGTTGATGACTTAGACTACACTACACCATCTCTTGAAAAAACGTTAGAGGAACTCCAAGAAACAGATCCTGATACCACTCTGCAAAAGGGGGATTATTATACAGAACCTGTACCTGAGGTCGACTTCGGTAGAATTGGGGCTCAAACAGCTAAAAGAATCATTCTACAACGTATTCGTGATGCCGAAAAAGAACAGATACTTAATGAATTTCTGCAAAGAAAAGAAAGCCTAATTTCTGGCACAGTAAAACGTATGGATAGACAGGGTGTCATTGTTGAAATTGGAAAACTAGAAGCACTATTGCCTAGAGATCAAATGATACCAAGGGAAAATCTTAGAGTTGGGGATAGAATTCGTGCTTACTTATTAAAAATAGAACAAAGAAGCAATCGCCCAGAAATCATTTTAACTCGAACTTCTAAAGAGTTTTTGATTCATCTTTTTGAGATGGAAGTCCCAGAAATAGAAGAAGGATCAATAGAAATTAAAGAAGTAGCGAGAGATCCTGGTATGAGAGCCAAGATCGCTGTTAAATCTAATGATCCAAGAATAGATCCCCAAGGTACCTGTATAGGTGTGCGAGGATCTCGCGTCAATAATGTTTCTGACGCTTTAAATGGGGAACGCATAGATGTTGTCCTATGGTCTCCTGAACCTGCTCAATTTATCATGAATGCATTATCGCCTACAGAAGTTACTAGAATTTTAATTGATGAAGACAAACATAGTGTTGACGTTGTTGTGGCAGAGGATCAGATAGCTATTGCAATCGGTAGAGGGAGTCAAAATGTTAGACTGGCTTCAAAACTAACAGGTTGGAATCTCAAGATTTTGACCGTAGACGAGGCTGAACATGTTCATCAAACTCAAGATGAAGAATTGAAAGAAAAATTTATGAATAGTCTTGATATCGATGAGGAAATTGCTGATATCCTAGTTCAGGAAGGTTTCATTTCTCTAGAAGAAATTGCCTACGTTCCAATAGAAGAATTGCAAGAAATAGAAGAATTTGATGAGGAACTAATTAGTGATTTACGTACCAGAGCAAGAAATGCAGTATTAATGCAAGCTATTGCTATAGAAGAAAAATTAAGAGATATAGACTCAAAACTTAAAAATCTTGCTGGTATGAATGAATCCCTATTAAAAAATTTAATTGACCATAACATTTTAACACTTGATGATTTTGCAGAACTATCAGCTCCTGAATTAAGAGAGTTTACTGACTTAACTTCAGAACAAGCTAGCCAATTAATCCTAGAGGCAAGATCACATTGGTTTGAAAAAACATCTAAAGAAGGAGGTGCTAATGAGTAAAGATACCTTAAAAAACTTTGCAGAACAGCTCAATGTACCTGAAAGTGAATTAATTGATCAATTTCAATCTATTGGTATAAAGGTCAATTCTGAGAGTTATGTTATTACAGAAAACGATAAAAAAGCTTTGTTAAATAGCTTGCAGTCTGCAAACAAAATACAAGCTTCTAAAAAAAAGCTAGTTATAACTCGTAAAAAAACAGAACATAGTACTATTGCTGGAGTTCAAGTAGAAACCCGACGCAGAAGAAGAATTCAAATTCCTGATGAACTTAGTCAAAACTCAGAAGCTGAGAAAAAACAACTATCAATCAATAAAAAGATTGATAAAAATGAGAATATGATCTTACATACTGAAAAATCTTCTGAAAAACCAGATACTCTAACAGAAAAAGTAATAAAAACAGATAATTTAAACACTCAAAACACTCCAGAAAATAATCATCAAGAGGAATCTTCTTCTGAATCGTGTATTCAAATGGATAAATCAAATGATGAGGCACAAATAAATCCCGACAGAGAAGTAACGCCATTAGTCCCTCCAATCAGTCCAGAGCACATCCTGAGCCCCGAAGAGATCGCAGAGCGAAATGAAGAACGTAAACGTGCCGAACAGCTTAGATTCTATCAAAAAGAACTAGCAAGGAAAAAGGAGTTAGCAAAACAAAAGGAGTTAGCAAAGAAAAATGAGTTGGCAAAACAAAGGGAGTTAGCAAAGCAAAACGAGTTAGCAAAGCAAAACGAGTTAGCAAAGCAAAACGAGTTAGCAAAGCAAAACGAGTTAGCAAAGCAAAACGAGTTAGCAAAGCAAAACGAGTTAGCAAAGCAAAACGAGGAATTGCATAAGAAAAAAGAAGCTCAGATTCAATTAAAAGAAGCAAAAGTTAAATATAATGAGTCATCATCCTCTACCGGTGAAACACAAACAACCTTAAGAAAAAATAGGCCAAAAAATTCACGTTCAGATGCTAAAGATGATGACTCACGTCATCCAAAGTCTAAAACAAGAACAAAAGGTCGTAATCGTAATGAAACCGTTTTAAGTCAAGATGATGGTCAAGTAAAATGGCATTCGTCAAAAAAAGGAAATAAAAAGCAAGCTAAGTTCCAAGAAGAAAATAAACATGCATTCCAAGCACCTACCGAACCAACTATTTATGAAGTTATGGTACCCGAAACGATCACAGTAGCAGAGTTAGCTAAAAAAATGTCAGTCAAATCTGTTGAAGTAATTAAAACTTTAATGCAAATGGGTGTAATGGTTACTATTAACCAATCTTTAGATCAGGAAACTGCCTTGATCGTTGTCGAAGAAATGGGACATAAAGGGATTGTGGCCAAGATGGATGATCCAGAAACCTTCTTAGAAGAGCACCAAGAATTATACAATGCACCAGAACTACCAAGAGCTCCCGTGGTAACAGTGATGGGACATGTTGATCATGGAAAAACCTCACTATTAGACTATATTCGCCGTACAAAAGTAGTTTCAGGTGAGGCAGGTGGTATTACACAGCATATTGGTGCTTATAGTGTCTCTACTTCTAAAGGCTGTATTACTTTTCTAGACACCCCTGGACATGCTGCATTTACTCAAATTCGCGCTAGAGGTGCTAAGTCAACTGATATAGTTATCTTAGTTGTTGCTGCTGATGATGGTGTTATGCCACAAACAATAGAAGCCATACATCACTCTAAAGCTGCAGGTGTCCCTATTGTCGTAGCAGTTAATAAAATTGACAAAGACTCTGCTAATCCAGAAAGAATTCGTCAAGAACTAACCAACCATAAAGTGATTCCTGATGTATGGGGTGGAGAAAATCAATTTGTGGATATTTCAGCTAAAAAAGGAACCAATATTGAAAAATTATTAGATGCTGTTCTACTGGAGGCTGAAATACTTGAATTAAAAGCTCAAGTGGATGCCCCTGCCAAAGGTGTTGTGATTGAATCTCGTCTTGATAAAGGAAGAGGACCAGTGGTAACACTTTTAATTCAATCAGGAACACTGAAAAAGGGTGATATGCTATTAGCAGGGAATGCCTATGGAAAAGTACGTGCAATGTACAATGAGCTGGGTAAAGAAATTAAGGAAGCAGGCCCTTCTACCCCTGTAGAGGTGCTGGGTTTATCTGAAGTACCTCATTCTGGCGATGATACAATTGTGTTACTGGATGAGAAAAAAGCTAGAGAAATCGCCATGTTCCGTCAAGGAAAATATCGTGATGTAAAATTAGCTAAACAAGAAGCCAGCAAACTAGAAAACTTGTTTAGTCATATCAATTCTGGGGAGGTGCAAAACTTAACAATTATTGTTAAATCTGATGTGCAAGGTTCTTATGAAGCTTTATCTGGTAGTTTAAAACAGTTGTCTACGGATGAAGTTAAGGTTTCTGTTATCCATGAAGGAGTAGGTGGAATTACAGAATCTGATATTAACCTCGCCATTGCTTCCAATGCTATTATTATTGCTTTTAACGTTAGAGCTGATGCTAATGCAAGAAAATTAGCCGAGAATGAAGGTGTAGATATACGGTATTATAATATTATCTACAATGCCATCAATGATATTAAAGCAGCTATGTCCGGTATGTTATCTCCTGAAGAAAAAGAACAAATATTGGGCTTAGTTGAAATTCGTCAGGTTATTTCTATTTCAAAAGTGGGTAACATTGCAGGATGTATGGTCTTAGAAGGACTGGTTAAAATACAATCAAATGTTAGGGTACTAAGAAACAATGTTGTTATTCATACAGGTGAAATTGATTCTCTAAAACGATATAAAGACGATGTTAAAGAAGTAAAACAAGGGTTTGAGTGTGGTCTAACTATTAAAAACTATAATGATATTCAAGAAGCAGATCAATTGGAAATATTTGAAATCATCGAAGTAGAAAGAAGTTTATAATTTATCATCACTACTATTTTATGATCTAATTATTCTAACTAAGATAATTTTTACTTAATCAATAAGGAAAAGAAATGACGAAAAATTTTACTAGGGCAAGTCGTCTGGAAGAGCAAATTTTTAAAGATGTTGCCGATATTATTTATAAAGAAGTAAAAGATCCTAGATTAGGTTATGTTACTGTGACTGGCACTGATGTGAGCAAAGATTTAAAAAATGCCACTATTCACTATACAGTACTGGAAGATAAAGATAGAATTTCTACTCAAGAAGCACTGGAAAGTTCTAAAGGATTTATCCGTTCATCGCTTGCGAAACGCTTAACTATATATCAAGTTCCTAATTTATCGTTTAAGTACGATACTAGTATTGAACGTGGTGCCAATATTTCTAATTTGATTGATAAAATTAATCAGCAAGATAAAAAAGAAGACCAATCTGAACATATTTCGCATATTTAAGAAAAAACAAAATACAAAATAATATTTCTGATTTTTTGGTTTTGTGAAAAACTAATGGATACCATCTTACAATGACAACTAATCAATTTTCTCAATTTTCTTTAAATACCCAGTTATTTAGTGCATTAAGCTTTATGGGGATCAGATTTCCTACACCTGTACAGCTAAAGGCCATCCCCACTGCTTTACAGGGTAGCGATCTAACAGTATGTGCACAAACGGGTAGCGGGAAAACATTAGCTTTTTTAATCCCTACTTTAAATGGAATTATGACACGCAGGAGTCAGGAAAAAGGTAATGGACCCAGAATATTGATTCTGGCACCAACTCGGGAACTCGTTAAACAAATTGAAAAAAATGTTGCTATATTGACTAAAAAAATTAAATGGTTTAGATATACCACCCTTATTGGAGGAACTCCATATCGTAAACAAATTGAATCGTTATCTAAACCTTTGGATTTACTCATAGCCACACCAGGTCGTTTAATTGATTTAATGAATCAAGGCCATATACAATTTAATCGAGTAGAGTATTTAGCATTAGACGAAGCTGATCGTATGTTAGATATGGGTTTTCTAAAAGACATTCAAAAAATATCTCAGCAATTACCAAATTCACGACAAACTCTTCTATTTTCGGCAACATTAGATAAAAACACAAAGAAATTAGCAGAACAAATTACTCATAATGCACTACATATAGAAGTAGAACGGTCTATCAATATGGGTAATATCTCTGAGCTACTTTACTACACCAATAACTTAAAACATAAAATCCAGATTTTAGAGTATCTATTAATGGATCCTGCTATTTATCAAGCTGTCATTTTTACGGCTACTAAGCACTTAAGCGAAGACTTGGCCAAAAATTTAGCACAAAAAAAACACAAAGTTTTATGCTTGAATGGTGATATGGCACAAAATCAAAGAATTCAAGCTATTAAAAAATTACAACGCAAACAAATTGATTATTTAATTGCTACTGATGTAGCTGCTAGAGGAATTGATATTGCAACCATCACTCACGTAATTAATTTTGACTTACCAAAACAACCAGAAGATTATATCCATCGTATTGGTAGAACAGGTAGGGCTGGTAAGGATGGTATTGCAATTACATTCGCCATGGTTGACGAAACCCCTCAGGTTCATAAAATAGAAAAATTAATCCAACATCCCATCAAAGTTGTATCTATCGAAGGAATGGAACCAGTCAGAAATCCTAATAAATCAGATTTTAAAAAAGCTCGACACAATTTTAAAAAACGGTCTGGAAATAGAACTGAGCCTCCAAATACTTTAAACAGAAAAACAGCTGCTACTAAAAAAAATACTTTCAAGGTTCGAAATACTACCAATTAATAAATCCAACACAACTTACCAAATAGACTTGTGGTACCATTGAATTTGTCCCATTAAATCTGACTGTACACATTCTACCAAGCTAAAGCCTGATCAAATTCAAAACAGAAACAATCAAAAAATTGTCTTATTTTAAAATTAAGTAGTCTCTTTTGAATGGTAGCCCTCAAATCCTAACAAGGAACTGATAATTTACATTAATAATTATCCACAAAAAACATAGGTCTTTAGAATCAAAGAGAGACCATGTTAGAAATTATCTAACCTATACCTAAATAATGGCATTAACACCAATTTGTTTTAACATTTCCAAACTTTCACAAGACTTCCGGAATGATTTTTGACAAGATTGGTTAAATAACTCAACAGCACGACCAAGGTTAGGTTCAACAATTTCCCCCTCAATATTTAAACGGGCGCAGTAGTACTGCCGTTCTGTATCTTCTCTTTGTAACCTACATAAATCATTATAAATTTCTTGTGCTTTATTCCGATTTTCAGTACCTGCATATCCCCTATTAAAAGCATTTGCCAACTCATAACACGATGCTATATTGTTATTATCACAACTAGTTTTTAATGTTTGTACAGCTGGAGGATAACTTGCCACATTTCTAGCCGAGGAAAGTGCCTGTGCCTTCTTTTTAACTATCTCTTGCTCTTTCAATCGTTTTTGCTGATCTTTCCACTGTGCCTCAAGTAACCCTTTTTCTTGTCCTTTACTGATAGAATCAAAAAATGTTTGTAGATTGGTGTTGAGTTGATTCTGCATTAAAGTTTCACCTAACTCATGTCCCACCAACATTTCTTCCCGATTTAACCCTTTAGACAGACGGGATGGTAAACTATAATTAGTTGTAACCACTTTTGGGGATGGTTGTAATTCATTAGCAAAATTACCTGGAAGCGCTAATTTCGCAACAGAAATAGATTCAGGTACAGGGTTTGAATCAAGATCTGAATCTCTGATGACTTTAGGTGTATTTAAAAAATTTTCTTTTATTAATTCTGAAGATGATGACAAACTTAAATTTGATGCCGATTTATTATCAGGATTCACTAAAGCAATAATAGGCATACCCTTCATGTCATCCAACCAATTAGATTCAAAAATTTTACTTGCTCTTGACTCAATAAGATCATCAATACTCTTAACCTGATCATCAATAGAAGTCTGAGACATTTTTTCTGTAAATTTCATAGAATCAAATAGTTGTGATGATTTTTTCTCTACAGTAGCTGCTGATGTACTATTATCATTCTGATCATCGCTATATTCAGAACTATTTTTGCTTTGTCTTTTCTCTTGCTGCTTATCTTGTAAAAGAGAATTATCAATAATTGTAGAACACTGTTGATCTTCATTGCATGTTGCATTTGTCAAATCTCTTTTATTAGGGACACTTGACTTATAAGGAGAAAGCTGCTGTTGAGAAAATGGGTTAACAATTTTAAAAGTTTTTTCCGTTATCTGGTCAATATTGTTTGTCTCTTGAGGAATAAAATTTTCATATTCACGGCATACCGGCCTATCCCCGTTTGTAGAAGAACATACTGTTGCTTTAGATTTCACTTCGGTAGAGGTTTTTCCATTCCTTAATGTTCTGACCTCCCCCATTATTTGCACTTTCTGACTGGATAATTCAGAATGTTGCTGTTTTAAAGATGGTTCGCAGTCAAGTAAGTTCCCCTCATAACAACTTAATTCTCGATTGGATGACAATTGATTATTGTGATTATTATCACTTTGGGTCAATGACTCGATGTTTCTTGTCAATCCAGATATAAAGCCCTTTAACGAATCAATAAAAGCAATACATTTGTCATGATCAATACTTTTTATGTCACAAAAATTCCGACTGATATCCACTACACTATCAAAATTATCAGGAAATAAAGAAGATTCATCAGTTGGATTTAATTTAAGGATTTTGTTTCCTTCTAGTTGAGTTTGAGATTGTCCAGTAACGCCCCTTAACGCCAAACAAGCTTGTAAATTATTTTGTGCACATCCTGCTCCAGCAAAAGAAGCTCTTAAAATCGGACTTGTAATATGCGTGTTGGTTAATTCTTGTTCGCACTCGGCTGTAAAATTCTCCTGACAATCTACTGTTCTAGTATTATCTGAACAACTTGCCAATAACAGGAATAACACACTACCGCCCAATGTACAAACTCTTTTTTTCATATCCACCACCCCTACAATTATTTAAGACGTTTAGGTACAATTGTAACTGATAGCGTATTATTTTCAAATAATTTATCAGTTATAAGACAATTTAATCTATTGAATTAATAATAGTTATAGTTATTGAATAAACAATTTAGGTAGAGGATTAATATGACAAGTACAATTTTACAAAATGTACCGATTGGACAAAAAGTTGGTATTGCTTTTTCAGGGGGGTTAGATACTTCTGCTGCTTTACTTTGGATGAAGAAAAAAGGATGCACCCCCTATGCTTATACAGCGAACTTAGGACAACCTGATGAAATAGATTATGAAGCAATCCCTAAAAAAGCTTTGCAATACGGTGCTGAAAAAGCAAGGTTAATTGACTGTCGTCCACAATTAGCTCAAGAAGGTATTGCTGCTATTCAATGTGGTGCTTTCCACATTAGTACTGGAGGTGTGACTTATTTTAATACAACACCTATTGGGAGAGCTGTTACTGGGACGATACTTGTACAAGCTATGCAAGAAGATGATGTGAATATTTGGGGAGATGGTAGCACCTACAAGGGCAATGATATTGAACGATTTTACCGCTATGGTTTAATCACCAACCCTAATCTATCTATCTATAAGCCATGGTTAGATGACCAATTCATTAGTGAATTAGGTGGTCGTGCTGAAATGTCTCAGTTTTTAATTGATAATGGTTTTGATTATAAAATGTCTAAAGAAAAAGCATACTCCACTGATTCCAATATGCTCGGTGCCACACATGAGGCTAAGGATTTAGAATATTTAAATAGTAATGTGTACTTGGTTAAACCAATTATGGGGGTTGCTTTTTGGAATCATGATATTAAGATTCAAACAGAAGAAGTAACTATTCGCTTTGAAGAAGGGATTCCAGTTGCTATTAATAATAAGTCCTACCCTAATTTAGTAGAGCTAATTCTTGAATTAAATACCATTGGGGGTCGTCATGGAATAGGTATGAGCGATCAAATTGAAAATAGAATTATTGAAGCTAAATCTCGTGGTATTTATGAAGCACCTGCCATGGCTTTACTATATGTTAGCTACGAACGTTTGGTCACTGGCATTCATAATGAGGATACTATTGAACAGTATAGAATTAATGGATTACGTTTAGGTCGACTATTATATCAAGGCCGTTGGTTTGATTCACAAGCACTCATGTTACGCGAAACAGCACAACGTTGGGTGGCTAAAGCAATCACCGGAGAAGTAACTCTAGAATTACGCCGTGGTAATGACTATTCGATTTTAAATACAGAATCGCCTAATTTAACCTATCATCCTGAACGTCTCACCATGGAAAAAGAGAATGCATCTTTTACACCAAAAGACAGAATCGGGCAACTAACCATGCGTAATTTGGATATTACAGATTCTAGAGATAAATTAACGCTTTATAGTGAAACTGGTTTGATAAAATTAGGAGAAGATTCAATCATTCCTACTATTAAAAAAAAATAGCATATTAAGTGAATTACAGGCATAAGATATTTACTATCTACATGCCTGTATGATATAAATTTTGTATCAATATTACTGTATTGGGACAGAGGTCTAAAGTTAAGATCAACTACGCTTAGGTATAATGATAGCCTTTTGAATCACCCCCCAATAGGACTCACAGTCACCTAAATAGACTCCCTGTCAAGTGTGATACTTTCTTACTTTTCCGACTCGATTGTGATATTCCAAGGCTGTTTATAGATTTAAAGTATTGACTATTAACTAACAAATATTGGTAAGCAACATTTTTTTATTATTTTAGGGTAGAATGGTGGAACCTCGAATATTAAGGATAGATTATGAAAAAAGAATTTTTGCTCATCAGTTGTCTTACCCCTATTTTGAGTACTTGTGCTTCTACTGAGAAAAATCCAACTATCGCTCAACAGTTAAAAATCAAATGTGAGATGAATGATTACAATGCTTGTAACGACTTGGGCTATTTGAATGAATATGGCATGAGTTTAGCAGTAAATAAGCAAGCTGCTTTTGATTTATACAAACGATCCTGTAACGGTAATAGTCCTCAAGGTTGTAATAATCTCGGACGATATTATGCTTTTGGAACAGACGATATTGTTAAAATAGACCTGAACAAAGCAATTGAACTATTTAATAAAGCCTGTCAATTAGGTGAAAAACCTGCATGTAGCAATTTAAATATTTTATTGTTACAAAATAATAAAAAGAAATAGACTGAATCAAAAAACCACTTATGACTGAGTGGTTTTTTTATTTTATTCAAAATATCTGTCATTAATACTAAAAATATTATTATCAATGTGATACAAACTATTGAAATCATGATTAACGGTATTATTGTCATAGTACACAATGTTATTGTGTGCTGTTAGTCTAATAAATTATAATGAGTCAAGTTATAGACTATCTTTTCCTTTCTTATGAAAAAAAGTATTTTGGTTATATTAGTAGTCATTATTTTGTTAGTATCAGTGATTGGGATCAGTATGTATATTTCACATAGAAACATTTCTAAAAAAAAAATTAATACCCAAAACCAATATAGTCTGGATTTAATTATAAATAACCAAATTAATGAAGCAATTAATTTTGTCGACAATAATATTGCTAGTAGTCTTGTCCAGTCATTGATGGAAAATCAATGTCAGCTAAAATTTTATTCTAGATCAGAGCCACTAAAATCTAAATATGCCAGTTTCTATATCGAAGGGGAGCCAGTTCTCGCTAATATAGACGATCCTTATGCTGATAGTGGCTGTTTGGTTAGAATAACTTACGGTCAAGGATCTGTTAATAATTACTCAAATGAAATTAAGGATAAGGTATTATATTTAAGTTTTACTAATGGGGGGAATTTTATCATTGTCCCTAAAAAAACTACCTTAGAGAGAAAACAGTGGCCTGTTAATAAAATTCCTAAAAATTAATCAGTTATAAAAAATCCACCAGTACTAGTTGGTAGATTCGCTTAGTTCTGGAATATTGAAATTTTGATGTTTACTCTCTCTGGTTTCAAGAATGCAGTCGGTTATTCTGGATAATGAAAACATTATCTAAAAGAAGGCAATGTAATAGACAAATATCAACATTAAGAGAGTAAAAGAATTTGGTATAAAATATGATTACATTTTGATCTTTTTCATCCGAATCGGATATGTACTACATCAGTGTGAGATGCAACAAATTATGGTACTAATTGGCCATTTTAGCCACTTGAAAAAATAGTGTTCTAAATTTGATTTGAATAAAGAAACTAGCTTTTATCTAATACAATAGAAAATACTATGTAGCAGAATACGTAAAGAATGGTTAAAAATCACAACCAATATAACTTCCTCCGATGGCTTTGGAAAGGTTACCCCAGTAGAGTTGCGCCAACCACATAAGGCAAGAGCACTCATCTATTCAAGAAAATATAGTCAAAAAATGTCACAAATAAAATATAACATTAATGATCATTATAACTATCCAATGAGCACCATAAAAATGGATAGAGGAGGAAGAGATACTCGATATCGAACATCCTAAATATCTGTATGTATTGATTTAACTACCCAGAAAAAAAACATGTCGAGTAGGTTATATCAATTTTTTGAAAGAAGAATAAAACATATACTTATCTAAGATAGGTTATATCTTATTGTTTTACTTAAAATAAGAAACTGAAAAACCAGTAAAATTAATCAATGAATTTTTATTGACAAGACTGTGAGCCCCAGATTAAAACATGGGCGTCTTAATCTTAAGATAGATAATATAATTTGCCTTTTATCGATATATTCACAAATATTTTAAGCGCTGTACGTCACATTATTTTAACTTTCATGTCCATTTTGAGACCATTTATTGAGTTTCATTGACAATAAAACTTATAACAGCCGATATCTAATTGGTATATCCAACCACCTCGACATAATCCAATCCATATCATATTCTTGAATATAAAGTTCTCGCCCATATATATATTGTATGGCAATACGTTATGTACATCCACATCTATCCAAGTATAGTAATATTAATACATTTGCTTAAAGGAAATCATTATGAGAGAAGATAAATTGACTAACAAATTTCGGCAAGCACTAATGGAAGCTCAGAGTCTTGCCCTAGCAAATGATAATGCCTACATAGAGGCTACACATGTTTTGAAAATTCTATTACAGGATAAAGGCATTGTGAGTTTATTATCTCAAGCCAATATTAATGTGATTCAATTAAAAAAAGGGGTTGATGATATAATTAAACAACTTCCAAAAGTAACAGGAGGTAATGCGGGAGAGATATCCATTTCTAGGCAATTAGTCAATATTCTTAATGTCATGGATAAGTACGCAACTCAAAACAATGATAGCTTTATTGCGACAGAGTTATTTTTCCCTGCATTAATTGAAGTTAATCAACAAATAGGACAACTTCTAATTAAAAATGGTGGAAATCTGGAAACTATCAATCAAACTATTAAACAAATTAGGGGGAATGAGCCAGTGAACAATGAAAATGCGGAAGATCAAAGAGAAGCATTAAAAAAATATACCATTAATCTGACACAAAAAGCACGTGATGGGAAAATCGATCCTGTCATTGGTCGAGATGATGAAATTCGTCGTACCATGCAAGTCTTACAAAGAAGAACTAAAAATAATCCGGTTTTAATTGGTGAACCCGGAGTTGGTAAAACTGCTATTGTAGAAGGCTTGGCACAAAGAATTGTAGATGGTGAAGTACCTGAGAGTATGCGTGACAAAGAACTATTAGAACTAGATTTAGCTCAATTAGTTGCTGGTGCAAAATACAGGGGAGAGTTTGAAGAACGATTAAAATCTGTTTTAAAGGAAATTGAGCAGTCAAAAAATGCTCCTGTTGTTTTTATTGATGAATTACATAATCTAGTAGGTACTGGCAAATCAGAAGGTGCAATGGATGCTGGTAATATGCTAAAACCAGCTCTGGCAAGAGGGGAACTACACATGATTGGAGCTACAACTTTAGATGAATATCGCCAGTATATTGAAAAAGACCCTGCCCTTGAAAGACGTTTCCAAAAAGTTCTAGTACAAGAACCTACAGTTGAAGATACAGTTTCTATTCTAAGAGGTCTACAAAAACGCTATGAAACACATCATGGAGTAGAAATTACTGACCCTGCTCTAGTGGCTGCTGCCATTTTATCTAATCGTTATATCACTGATCGTTATTTACCTGATAAGGCTATTGATTTGATAGATGAAGCAGCCAGTCGTATCAAAATAGAGATAGACTCTAAACCTGAGGAAATGGATCGTATTGATCGTAAGTTAATTCAATTAAAGATGGAAAGAATGCATTTAACACAAGAAAATGATGAAGCTAGTAAAAAACGTCTTGCCATTATTGATGAAGAAATTACTTCTCTCAAAAAAGAGTATGCCAACCTAGAAGAAATATGGCTGGATGAAAAAACTGCTTCTGAAGGTGGTGCCAGTCTTAAGAAAAAAATTGAAGAGGTTAACAACCAAATTAACCGCTATACGCGTGAAGGTAATCTAGAAGAAGCCTCTAAATTAAAATATGGTGAATTACCACAGTTAATGGCTCAACTCAAAACAATAGAACAAAATGATTCTACTACTCAAAAACCTAGAAATATCTTATTTAAAACCAAAGTAACGGAAGATGAAATTGCTGATATTGTATCTCGTATGACAGGTATACCTGTATCAAAGATGGTACAAGGTGAAAAAGAAAAACTATTACATATGGAAAATGAGCTTCATAAAAGAGTTATTGGTCAAAATGAAGCTATATATGCTGTTTCAAATGCTATTCGTCGCTCAAGATCTGGTATCTCTGATCCCAACCAACCTATTGCTAGCTTCCTATTCTTAGGGCCAACAGGAGTAGGCAAAACAGAATTAAGTAAATCATTAGCTCAATTTATGTTTGGTAGTGAGGGGCATCTTATTCGCATTGATATGTCTGAGTACATGGAGAAACACTCAGTTTCTCGTCTGATTGGTGCTCCCCCAGGATATGTAGGCTATGAACAAGGCGGGTATCTAACAGAACAGGTCAGACGTAACCCATATAGCGTTGTTCTACTGGATGAAGTGGAAAAAGCACATCCTGATGTATTCAATATTTTATTACAAATATTAGATGATGGTCGCTTGACTGATGGTCATGGAAGAACAGTTGATTTTACTAATACCATTATTATTATGACTTCAAATATTGGTAGTGATCAGATCCATTCTCTTGGTCGACACACAGAATACCAAACCATGAAAAAAGCTGTTATGGAACATGTTGAAAGGTTCTTTAGACCTGAATTAATTAACCGCATAGACGAAATTATAGTATTCCATGCCTTAAATCAGGAGAATATTAAAGAAATTGCCGAGATCCAGTTGAGGACTTTAAATAAACGTCTAAACGAAAATGATTTATATTTATCGTATGATAATGGCTTATTGAATTGTCTAGCTCAAGTTGGTTTTGATCCAGTGTATGGTGCTCGACCACTCAAAAGAGCCATTCAAACGGAAATAGAAAATCCTCTTGCTTCTGCTCTTATTTCTGGGAAATATCCCCCAGGAAGTACTATAACGGTGAGTATTGAGAATAATGAAGCTGTTTTCAAATAATTAATCATTTAAACTAAGGAGCAGAATGTAAATTTAAATATTACAATTCTGCCCTTTAAACTATCTACCCAATAAAAAAACCTAGCCATCATGATTTAAAAATTTAATCACTAAAGCAAAACTGCTATTGTCCATGACACCAATATTCACTCTTAAATACAAGTTGAATGTTTCTTTACCAGTTCTCTTGTTCAGACATTCACCAAATAAAAAAAACAGTTATCTGTACTCAAAAGTTTTTCCAGTATATTGATTCACCATTAAAGCAGTGTGCATCAATCGAACATTGCTCCTTTCTGTTAATAAAGAGCTACATCTTTGTTATTCCCTTAAAAAAGCAAGATACTACAATACAAATATAGACTATCTGCAAACTCAATCAAAGCATTATGTACAATCACTTCAAATTCCCTACCAAATTTTACCCTACAAAACGAGAGGATTAATGCCTTGTTCTTCTAAACTAGTATGATAATTAGGTAAGCCATCATCTAACTCCAATGGCTGCTCTAAAATACGCACATTATCTACCAAGCAAGCCCTCAACAAAATAATTAGGTCTCCTATTATTTCATCTATTTGGTCACAAGAAGTCAACTGCCAATGGTAATCAACAAATTTTTTGTTATCTTCTAATGCCTGTATACGAATTTCTAGCATTCCGCCCTTTTTTGTTGCTATCACTACAGCAATCCTATGTCCCATCAATTTAATATTTCTAATTGTATTGGTCACAAAAATATCTAAATCCATTTTTTTTTGTACGTAAGATCCTTCTGTTAATCCTTGTAAAGGGCTATTGATTGGTAAAGGATTAACGAATGGTGTAGTACCTTTCTCAAGAAAATATTTATTCCAAAACTGCATTATTGGCATAGTATTTTTCCTTAGGTTAATCAATTTCTTAATTTCCCATGATCCATAACCAAATATAAAGCCTAATTTGACTTCATAGGTAACCTCAAGTACTATTGAACTAATTTTATTTTGTAAATTCTTTAATAAATTATCAGGATTGTATTTTGCGTCATACCATTCATCAGCCTTAATTTGTGAAATATTATCTGCTAGTATGATTGAATCTAGCCAATTAATTTTTCGAATGATACGCCCATAGATATCTTGTAATATATCTTGAAAATGAGTTAAAGGTATTTCTAAGGAAATAGTTTTTTTATCCTTATTTCCTAATACCATAACTAACGGCATAACAATAAATTGGTTTTCATTTTCTTGTGCCATTAATATATCATCCAATTGATTAAAAAGAATCTGATAATGTTTTCTAGATGGTGCCAATGAAAGAGCAACAGATAAACTCAAATAATGATGATTTTTAAGCATCTGAGTTATAGATTTTTGTAAAGATTGTTGTGCCATTTTTTGACTTAACTGACACTGACTATTAATAATTTGTTCTACATACCATAATAGTTCGTTCTTATTTTTATTTTCAGAATAGGGTCTAGTATCGACAATATTATATTTCATTGATTTTCACTTCAGCGTTTTATTCGTTATATAAAGTTATTTTAGCAGGTTCCCCAAAAGATATTATATCTTTTATATATGAACTAAATTAGCCTATAATATGGCATTTATGGTACGAAAGATACTCATGAAGTCATCTTCCCTTTTATTAGGCCGTAATTCAATTAGGTCTTCCAATATCATGCTTCCAGGATCAAAAAGCATCAGTAATCGAGTTTTATTATTAGCTGCTTTAAGCAAGGGCGAGTGTCATTTACACAATGTTTTGGATTCTGATGACACACAATATATGCAAAAAGCACTAAAATTTCTGGGGATTGATATTAAAAATATCAATCAAAATGAAATAATGATTAAAGGCAATCAAGGCAATTTTACTGTAAAAGAAGCTGATTTGTTCCTAGGTAATGCGGGTACTGCATTTCGCCCACTTACTTCAGTGTTGGCATTACAAGACGGATATTATCGCATACATGGGACGACTCGTATGCATGAACGTCCTATCAAAGACTTAGTAGACTCACTTCAAACAATGGGTTCAAACATTAAATATTTAAAGCAATCTGGCTATCCCCCATTGAAAATCGAACCATTTAAATATAATGGAATAAGTACTGTAACTGTCAATGGTAATGTGTCTAGCCAATTTCTAACTGCCCTGTTAATGGCAGCACCTTTACTAAAACAAGAAATTGAAATTCAAGTCATAGGTGATTTAATCTCTAAACCCTATATCGATATTACTTTAAATATAATGGCGAAATTTGGAATCAATATCCATAATCACTCCTTTAAATCATTTACAATTCCCAATAATAGTGAATATATTGCTCCTAAAAGTTATTATATTGAAAGCGATGCTTCTAGTGCTTCTTATTTCCTAGCTGCTGCCTTTTTAACCGGAACCCCCTTAACACTAGAGGGTATGGGTCAAGATAGCATTCAAGGGGATATCGAATTTGCTTATGAATTAGAAAAACTAGGCGCACACCTATATATGACAAAACAATCTATTACTTTGTCCCGTAATAATAAACTTGCTATTCCTGCATTTGACATTGACGCTATCAATATTCCTGATGCTGCCATGACATTTTGTATCATTGCACTTGTGGCCAATGGTACTTCAACCATCAGAAATATTGCTAGCTGGAAAGTGAAAGAAACCGATAGGATTGAAGCGATGAAAAAGGAACTAGAAAAATTAGGTGCTACCATACAAACGACAGAAAATAGTATTCAAATCACCCCCCCTTCAATTATCAGTCCAAATATTGCTATTGACACATACGATGATCATAGAATGGCCATGTGTTTCTCTTTAGTATCACTACTTAATACCCCCATCATTATCAATAACCCAGAATGTGTCAATAAGACCTTCCCTAATTTTTTTAAAGTACTTGCTAGTCTTTGATAAAAAATAATTTATTAAATCTTGTATAATTTATTGCTATAATAGTCGAATCATTTAGATTAAATAATATTAATGAGTTCAGATCAAGATACAAATGTACAGATTGAAACTGCTAGAGAGGTATTGTACATAGAAGGTAGTGCCCTCTTACAAATGTCTGATTATTTAGATAAATCTTTTTCCAAAGCGATCCAAACTATATTGAAGTGCCAAGGACGTACTATCTTAACTGGAATGGGAAAGTCAGGCCATATCGCTAATAAGATTGCTTCTACCCTAGCATCCACAGGCACACCTGCTTTTTTTGTACATCCAGCGGAAGCAGCACACGGTGATTTAGGAATGATTGTGGCTGGAGATATTGTTATTGCTTTATCTAATTCAGGTGAAAGTGATGAAATTTTGACTTTGGTTCCAGCATTAAAGAGAAAAGGTGTTACCATTATAGCAATCACAGGCCGAGAACAATCTACCTTAGCTAAAATTTCAGATATTCATATCTTTGCTAGAATCAATCAGGAGGCTTGTCCTTTAGGCCTAGCACCGACAACAAGTACTACAGTTAGCTTGGCTATTGGCGATGCAATTGCAGTGTGTTTATTAAAAGAAAGACACTTTACTTCCAATGATTTTGCTCTATCTCATCCTGCTGGTAGCTTAGGTAAAAGCCTTCTAATAAAAGCAGAAGATATTATGATCAAGGAGGATGATACACCAGTTGTGTCAACCAATGCTACCTTAAAAGATGTCATTATTGTAATGACCAATAAAGGCTTAGGTTTGGCGATTATAACTGATACAGAGAAACATGTTTTAGGTATATTCACTGATGGAGATTTAAGACGACTATTTCAAAATGAGCAAGAAATAAAAAATCTAGTTATTAAAGATATTATGACTACCCTACCTAAAACTATTTCAAAAGATATTTTGGCAAGTGAAGCATTGCACCTCATGCAAAAACATAAAATTGCCTCACTATTGGTAATTAATAATAATAATCAATTACTTGGAGTATTGACCATGCATCAACTTCTTAAAGCAGGAATCGTTTAATGGATTTCTACATTCCATTATTAACTGATACAGTTGTCCAACGAGCTAAAGGCATTAAGTTATTGATTATGGACGTAGATGGTGTGCTTTCTGATGGAAAAGTTTATTACACCGCATCAGAAAAAATAATCAAAGGATTTTTTGTTAGGGATGGTTTAGGTATTGTGCTTTTACACCAAAATAATGTACAAACTGCTATTATTACAGGTAGAGATGATGCTTGTGTTAGATTAAGAGCACAAGAGTTAAATATTAAACACTATTTTGCGGGTTATACTAATAAAAATATTGCTTTTAATAAACTGATGGCACAAACAGGACTCCAATATCCTGAAATTGCTTATATCGGGGATGATATCATCGATCTACCCATTATAACTAAAGTTGGATTAGCGGTAGCAGTGAAAGACGCTCACCCTAGCATAAAACCCTATTGCCACTATGTCACAAACAATATTGCTGGGCAAGGTGCTGTAAGAGAACTTTGTGATATCATATTATACGCACGTAATAAGTTAACCGCAGTTATGGATCAATTTATGCTATGAAATCTTGGTTAAATTCTATTATTTTCCCAACATTATTAAGTATTTTATTAGTCATATTTACCTTGTGGTTTAATAAAGTAACACTATTAGTGGATGAAAATTTTTCTGGCTTTAAAAATCCACCAATAACTACCATGTATAATGCTAGCATTAGAAGTTTTAATATCGATGGAACATTAGAAAACGATATTTATGCCAACAAAATGACCCAAATAAAAAACTCCAATTCTTTTGTGTTAGAAGATTCAGAAATCACACGTTATACCAATGGTAAGATGCTTCAAAGTGTCACTGCAAAGCAAGCCAGTTTTGATGATAACACCAAGAAAATTAGATTAACCGGAGATCCTAAGAGTGGTCAAAATAATGGTAGAGTGGAGATTATTATCAATGAAATATAATAAAATCATATTAATCACAATTATGCTAAGTCTGAACTTAAATTCAATTCTTGCTAAAAAATCTGACCGAGATCTTCCTATAAAAATCCTTACTGACAATGCTGAAGGTAACTTAGATGCTAGCAATGTTCAAATATTCGGAAACATTACAATTGAGCAAGGTACTTTATTAATACATGCCAATAAGGTTAACTATAAAGGAATAGCTAACAAAAACCAAATGATTAACACATCAGGCAATCCAGCTACTTTCCAACAAGTATTAGACACTAAAGATCAAGGAGGTAAGAATCAAGTACTAAAGGCGAGAGCTAACAATATTGTCTATAACGGCCAAACAGGGAATGTAACAATGCAAGGTGATGCCCATTTAAATATTGGGAACAATACGATATCTGGTAATAAAATTGACTACAATACTATTACTGAAAAATACAAAGTAAGTTCTAGCAAAAATAAAAAGGCAAGTATTGTGATCTATCCTAAGAAGTAAAAATCATATTGGGTAATGTCAATGAAAAATTCAGTTTCAACTTTAAACATAATACGTATTAGCAAAAAGATACAAAAAAAACAAATTGTCAAAGATATCTCGCTCTCTGTACAAAGTGGACAAATTGTCAGCCTACTTGGCTCTAATGGTGCTGGTAAAACCACATTATTCTATATTATTGTGGGGCTAGTAGCTGCAGATTCTGGAAAAATTCTTTTAGATGACAATAATATTATAAATTTACCCATTCATAAACGTTCACAACTGGGTTTAGGCTACTTACCACAGGAGGCCTCTATTTTCAGAAAATTAACCGTGGAGGATAATATCCTATCTATATTAGAATTACACTACCATAAGACAGAACAAAAAAAAATGCTCAAGAAAATTATGAGTGATTTAAATATTTCTCATATTAAAAATAGCTTAGGCTTATCTGTGTCTGGTGGAGAAAGAAGACGTATTGAAATCGCTAGAGTGTTGGCAAGTAAACCTCGTTTTATTTTATTAGATGAACCATTTGCAGGTGTAGATCCATTATCTATTTCTGACATTCAAAATATTATTTTATTTTTAAAACAACAAGGAATTGGTGTTCTAATTACTGATCACAATGTAAGAGAAACATTTAAGATATGTGACTATTCATACATTATTAATAATGGGCAATTATTGGCTGAAGGCATACCCAGCGAATTGACTAATAATGAGATAGTCAAGAAAGTCTACCTAGGTGAAGAGTTTATTTTCTAAATCAGTCACAATGTTATAACTTCAGACTCCCACATGCTAATGCTTTGAGCTTTAAAGAATAAATAAGTATACTCCTTGTAAAACAATAGAATGGGTTGCATAAAAGCTATATTGGCTTATTTATCTGTGTTCATACCACACTATGGCTCAATGGTTCGATGATAGAATAACTGTTTATGATGTACTTGCAACATTGAAAAAATAAATTAAAATGAAGACTCTAATTTGTGACATAATAACAAACACAATCATCCCAAAAGCCATTTCAACCATAGCTCCCGTCTCTATATAGGATATAACTCCAGATAAAAGAGTTCTGCAATGTTTTATTAATTATTCCAACAAAGAAATATCTTGGATTAGAACTAATTTTATTCTAGTACCATTAATAAGGAAATTCTGTTCCTAAATTCATCAACCTCTATTACTTTGACCTGTAATACTTGGCCGAATTTCACTAATTCTTTGGGTGTTTTAACAAATTTCTTAGGCATTGCTGAAACATGTATTAATCCATCTTAATGAACACCAATATCAATAAATGCACCAAAATTAGTTACATTGGTAATTATCCCTTGTAAGATCATCCCTGTTTTAAGTCAGAAATTACTTGTACTGCATCATTGTGAATAACTTAAAACTCCTCACTAAGATATCAATTATGGTTTCTAATCCGAATTGTTCAGTAATATAATCCCGAGATCTGATCTTTTTTATCATATCATCATTAGCAATAAGATCATCAGCCTCAACACCAATATTTTTCAACATCCTAAACACAATTAGATAAGACTCTGGGTGAACCGCGGAAGCATCCAAAGGTTCTAATCCACCACTAATGTGTATGAATCCTACTGCTTATTCATATGTTTTGGATCCTATTCTTGGAACCTTCAATAATTCATCTCTCTTTTGAAAAGCTCCATATTGATTACGTTATTCAATAATATTTTCCGCATGCGTGTTATTGAAGGCGGCCACATAAGATAATAATGCTTCTGATACCGTGTTAACGTCCACCCCCACTGCGTTCAAATTAATTATGAAAGAGGGATCAATAATCGTACTCGTTGCATAAGGTTTACAGGGTATGATTTTCTCAAAAAAACTGGAAGATCAACTAGTGTCTGAGGCTCTACCACTTGCGCCAAAGAAGCTAATTTGACCAAAGCTAATTCTATTAATGATTTTTTGTACCAAAAGAATATGACGGGGAAACAGAAGAAGATAAATGTATTGATGAAAGTCAGGGCAATTTTGAAGCTTTGGCATTATGTTCAAAACATGCAATTAAAAAAATTAAAGAGAATATTAAGAACCAATTAATGATGTTAAACAAATCAGAAAAAATATTACTATGTTATAATGACGCTTTTTTAAAAAATTAAGTCTATTTAAAATCAAATACTTAAGTTGTAATTACTGTGACCACTTTTTAATGATTGTTTTTAATGCTATTAATGGAGTTACAGAATATTTTAATACTTCGAAAAATATAAAATATTATAAAAAAATTTTTATCCCTCTTTAGGGGGTATTAAAAAATTTTGTAAACGTCCCAGTAGAAATCTCAACTAAATATCATTTAAACCATTAGTGGCTTCTTTGCGATATCGGGTAATAAAGGGAACCTTTACACCTTTCTAAAAGTTCAACTGCTTTGTTGACCTGTTGTTCCTTCACTCCTATCTCTTGGGTAATTTTTAATCAATATTCATTATCATCCTGTATTATTCAACAATTATTAACTCTATTCTACCATTTTGTCCTGTTTATTTTAGCTAAGAATGCTAGAATACCAAGTTGTCAAGTAAAAAGAACAATCATGCGAAATCTTGTACAAGAAGCAATTCCCTATTCCGCCTTTCTAGAGCGTCTGCTACAAAGTGGTCGAGTTGATGAAACTAAACTTAACCAACTGGCCCTATCTCCTCTCCCAGATAATTTTTTAACTAACTTCGCTCCTTGGGATCAAATCATTGAACAGTTAAACGAAAGTGAATTAAAAAAACAGTTAAGGCGTTTACGAACTATTACCTTTTCTCAATTACTCATTAGAGATCTTAGTATGCAAGGGAATTTAAATGAAGTTATGCAAACTATGACGAAACTTGCTGATTTTTCACTATTAAAAGCTCAAGCATTAACTGAACAACAATATTCCCTTCGGTATGGGTACCCGATTGGATCTAATCATCAAAATATACAACATTTAACGATTATCGCTATGGGAAAAATGGGAGGCTATGAACTCAATGCTTCATCAGATATCGACATCATCTTTAGTTTCCCCGAAGATGGTATAACAAATGGTAAAAAATCCATTAGTAATCAAGATTTTTTTAGTAAAGTTGCTAAAAAAATTATTACCATAATCGATGACATTACCGAAGATGGTCGTGTTTTCAGAGTAGATACTCGACTTAGACCCAATGGTGACTCAGGCCCTATCGTGATGAGTGAAAACGGGTTAGAACACTACCTACTAAGAGAGGGTAGAGAATGGGAACGTTATGCATGGACCAAAGCTCGTGTAGTATCACCTTTCCCAAACAATATTCATACTATAGCCACACCTTTCATCTATCGAAAATATCTTGATTTCAATAGTTTTCAAGCTATGCGTAAGCTACATCAACAGATTCGTCAAGAGATATCCAGAAGTGATCTGAATGATAATATTAAACTAGGATATGGGGGTATCAGGGAAATAGAATTTATTGCACAAATATTCCAAATGATTCGTGGCGGTGAACTCACAGATTTACAAGTTAAAAGTACTGTAGAAACATTACAAAGATTACATAAATTACAAATTCTCGATGAAAAAAAAATTAACCTACTACTAAAAGCTTATTTTTTCCTCAGAAATCTAGAACATCGCCTACAATACAAAGAGGATCAACAAACTCAAAATCTACCTCAAAATTCTATAGACCAAAATCTAATCGCTAAAAGTATGGGCTTTAAACAATACGATGATTTTTTATCTCAACTTGACATTCACAGAGACAATGTGAATACTCTGTTTAATGATATTTTATACGAGCCAGATTCTGAAAACCATAAGACCAATAATGACCTAAAAAGCCTTTGGCTTGGTATTGATCAAACTGAAATACAAATTAAAACTTTAGAACAATATAAATTCCCAGAGCCAGAAAAATTTATATATCAGCTACAAAACTTCAAACAAAGTTCTGTTTACGAAAAACTTCGTCCTAATGTACAGCTACTATTCGATTCACTTATCCCAAAATACTTGCAATGTATCGCAAAACTCAATGCTGATAGTACTACTCTAGAACGAGTTATCGAATTCTCGAAAAATATCACTGGCCGGTCTTCTTATCTTACTTTCTTAAATGAATATCATGGTGTTACCTATCAACTTATTTCTATTTTGAATCAAAGCAAATGGATGAGCGATTACCTGACTAATCATCCTATCCTCTTAGATGAACTTATCAACGCTCAACTGTTAAATACAGACTTAAACTGGGAAGAGAAAAAATCAATTCTAACTCGTAAATTAAGCTTGGTACCTAATGACATCGAACAACAAATGGATATAGTACGAAAATTTCAACATTCTTTTATTTTTCGTTTAGCAGTACAAGAACTAAAAGGTTTGTGGACCGTAGAACAGCTTTCTGACCAACTATCCATTTTAGCGGATATTATACTTGATAAGGCCATAACACAAGTCTGGAATAATTACAAAAAGGCTCATATTCAAACTCCTAAATTTGGCATCATTGCTTATGGAAAACTAGGAGGTAAAGAATTGTCCTATGATTCAGATTTAGACTTAGTTTATCTATACGATGATAGCTACACAGAAGCGAACGAAATTTATAGTTGGTTTTCTTCCAGGCTAACTTCTTTTCTATCTACAACCACAAGTAGTGGCAGTTTGTATACGGTTGATTTGAGATTAAGACCTAATGGGGAAGCGGGGTTTCTTTCTACTAACTTCGAGGTTTTTGAAACCTATCAATACAATAGTGCCTGGATATGGGAACATCAAGCACTAACACGAGCTCGTTTTGTCGCAGGTGACTCACAAATTGAACATCAATTTAATCAAGTCAGAAAAAATATATTAATGCTAAAACGTAATCGAGAAGATCTTAAAAAAGAGATAGTCCAAATGAGATACAAAATGCTTAGTACCCATCCTGATGATTTTAGCAATATCAAATATGCCAGAGGTGGATTAGCTGATGTAGAGTTTATCGTACAATATATCGTCCTAGCTTATTCACATCAATATCCAGAATTAACAAAAAACTTAGGTAATATCACCCTCCTCAAAATGGCAGCTGAGCATGGCATTATTGATTCAGACTTAGCAGAAAAAGCAAGAGTTGCTTATAGAAATTATCGTAAGATCTCTCATAATAACGTATTACATGATGTACCACCGCCAGTTGATTTAATTGATTTAGAAGAGAACTATCTAAATGTAAAACAACTATGGCATCAAGTTTTCCCGGAGGACAAAAAAAACACCTACTAGCAGCCAATAGGTGTTTTACAATAACTTATATCAATAAATTATCTCAACAGATGTGCAACTGCCTGACGTTCTTCTTCTAACTCCTGAACTGTTAAACTCAACCGCTCCTTACTAAAATCATCCATTGGTAAATCTTTCACTATTTGATATTCCCCATTTTCACAAATCACAGGCATTCCACAAACGATTTCCTTTGGAATCTCCGCATAAGACCCATCAGAAGGTACTGCCATTGTAACCCATTGGCCATTAGAACCTAATACCCAATTTCTAATATGATCAATTGCTGCATTCGCTGCAGAGGGGCCACTGGACATCCCACGTGCATCAATAATTTCAGTACCTCTCTTACCTACTCGAGGTAAGAATACGTCTACATACCAATCGTTATCATTAATCATATCCTTAACACTCTTACCGTCAATCGTAGCAAATCGATAATCGGCATACATAGAAGGACTATGATTCCCCCAAACTACCATTTTCTCAATTTCACTGACCGGTTTTTCTAATTTAGCAGCTAGTTGACTCAAAGCACGATTGTGATCTAGTCTCATCATCGCTGTAAAATTCTTTGCCGGCAAATCGGGTGCTGATTTCATCGCAATATACGCATTCGTATTAGCCGGATTCCCTACTACCAATACCTTCACATTACGGTCAGCTACCCTATTCAATGCCGCTCCTTGCAAGACAAAAATTCCCGAATTATCATGCAATAAATCAACACGTTCCATTCCTTTAGTACAAGTTTTTGAGCCTACTAGGATGGCGATTTGAGCATCTTTAAATGCTTCCTCAGGATTATTTGTAGTAAAAATATCCGACAACAATGGAAATGCACAATCTTGCAATTCCATCACTACCCCTTTAACTGAATTTCGTGCTTGAGATAAATCTAGTAATTGCAAGATAATTGGCTGATCTTTACCCAACATTTCACCACTAGCAATTCTAAACAATAAAGAATAACCAATTTGACCTCCTGCACCTGTTACTGCAACACGAATAGGTTGTTTCATTATATAAACCTCCGAAAATTTCTAAAATTGAAAAAATCTTAATAAGACATATACTCTCAAATTTTTTATGCTACCAAAATCAATATTTTAAAAACAGTAATTATATTCAATAGCCAAGAAGCCATGTGCTGTATTATACAATGACCATAACCATCGATACCTAGAACTACTATGATGTGAAAATATTTATTCTGAATATTAATTCAGAATATAGCCATACATGCTTATTTCTTAAAAGTCTTATGTATAGAATATTGATATTTTTTAGTCAATATCCGTTCGCCATTCTATCATTATTATTGCTACATAAGTACAAAAGATATAAATTATATTAAACCTCACAATCAAAGATTTGTGCTAGAATATGCTGAATGTTTTTGATGTATTTTGATTTTTTATATAATAAAAAACTCTTTTAGGGAACATAAGTATGCATAAAAATAATCCTAAGTATTTAAATTTATTTCAGATTCGGCAATCAGTTACTGCGATATTATCGATTTTGCATCGAATCTCTGGTGCTGCTCTTTTTGTAGGTTTACCTTTTTTTTTGTGGTTACTTTCTAGCTCACTCAATCAACAAGAAGCCTTTGATACCTATCATGAGGTCATGAATAATTTTATTGTTAAAATTATTTTATTACTTTTCTTATGGGCTACCTTTCATCATATGTTAGCTGGAATTAGATTTTTAATTCTTGACATTGGAAAAGGTTTGGATCTTAAAACTGCTCGATTGACTGCAAAAATAGTATTGTTCAGTGCACCTATACTTACCTTAATCGTTGGAGGGTATTTGTTATGGTAGATCGTCACTTGACTGGAGCCCATTACGGTATTAGGGATTGGATTTTTCAACGCCTGTCTGCTGTTTTAATTTTAGTTTTCTCTATTATATTTATAACAGGCCTGTTCTTCACACCTTCCACTTATGAAGCTTGGCAACAATTTTTCTCTTATGTTTCGGTAAAAATAGTTACTCAAATAATAGTTATTGCTATCATAGTTCATGCATGGGTTGGCATTAGGGATATATGGATGGATTATATTAACAATTCCGGATTACGCTTGTTAATGCATACGTTTACTGTTACATGGCTTTTAGCCAGTTTTATCTATTCTGTTTACGTAATCTGGGGAGGTGGAAGATGAGCTATCCTATTCGTCGCTTTGATGCAATCGTAGTTGGCGGTGGTGGAGCGGGTCTACGCGCTGCCTATCAATTATCAAAAGCAGGTATTAATACCGTGGTTTTATCTAAAGTTTTTCCAACACGCTCACACACTGTAGCAGCTCAGGGAGGTATTTCTGCTTCATTAGGAAATGTTCAACCTGATCAATGGGATTGGCATATGTATGATACAGTCAAAGGTTCTGATTGGTTAGGTGACCAAGATGCAATTGAATACATGTGTAGAGCAGCTCCAGAAGTGGTTGTAGAACTAGAACATATGGGAATGCCTTTTGACCGTGTTGAAAGTGGCAAGATTTATCAACGCCCATTTGGGGGACATACTTCAGAATATGGAAAACGTCCAGTTGAACGTGCTTGTGCAGTAGCTGACCGCACAGGACATGCTATGTTACACACACTTTATCAACAAAACGTAGCTGTTAATACAAATTTCTATATCGAATGGTCTGCTCTTGATTTAATTAGAGATAATGATGGGGACGTTATAGGTGTAGTGGCCATGGAAATGGAAACTGGTGAAGTTTATATTTTACATGCCAAGGCTGTATTGTTCGCCACAGGAGGTGCTGGTCGGATTTATGCCTCTTCCACTAATGCCTTTATGAATACTGGAGATGGCTTAGGCATGACAGCTCGTGCTGGTATTCCTTTAGAAGATATGGAATTTTGGCAATTTCACCCAACTGGTGTTGCCAAAGCTGGTGTTTTAATTACAGAGGGGGTGCGTGGAGAAGGTGGAATTCTTCTTAACAGTCAAGGTGAAAGATTTATGGAACGCTACGCACCAACCGTAAAAGATTTAGCATCTAGAGATGTTGTTTCCCGAGCTATGGCTATGGAAATATATGAAGGTCGAGGTTGTGGTTCTGATAAAGATTACGTATTATTAAAACTAGATCATTTAGGTGAGGAAAAAATCAAATCTAAATTACCGGGTATTCGTGAAATTGCTATTAATTTTGCAGGCGTAGATCCAATCAAAGATCCTATTCCTGTGGTTCCAACTACCCATTATATGATGGGTGGTATCCCGACTAATTATCATGCAGAGGTCGTTGTTCCACAAGGTAACAACTATGACACGAAGGTGAATGGTTTTTACGCTGCCGGAGAGTGTGCATGTGCTTCGGTTCATGGTGCTAATCGCTTAGGTACCAATTCACTACTGGATCTAGTAGTTTTTGGTCGTGCAGCAGGAAATAGTATGATTGAGTTTATTAAAAATTATGGCCCTTTAAAACCATTACCAACAGATGCAGGAGAGCTTACCCGTGAACGATTGGCGCGTCTAAATAATCAAACCAATGGTGAAAATGTTTCTAGCTTGCGTAATGAATTACAAAAAAGTGTACAGGCTCATGCTGGCGTATTTAGAACTGATGCAGTTCTGAAAGAAGGTAAAGATAAAATATTTAACCTAGCAGAACGTATCAAGAAAACTGAAATTCAAGATAAAAGTAATGTTTGGAATACAGCTAGGTTAGAAGCCCTAGAATTAGATAATCTCATCGAAGTAGCTAAGGCTACTTTAGTCGCGGCTGAAGCTCGTAAAGAATCCAGGGGCGCACATGCATCTGACGACCATCCAGATAGAGATGACGTTAATTGGATGAAGCACTCCTTATATTACTCTACAACTAACTCATTATCTTATAAACCTGTACATACAAATCCATTAACAGTAGACTATATTAAACCAGCCAAGCGTGTGTACTAAGGAGCCAAACTATGGAAATAATAAAACTATCAATATATCGTTATGATCCTGAAAAAGACAAAAAACCTTATTTTCAGAATTATGAAATCGAAATAGCCCCTAATGAAGTAAAACTATTAGATTTATTGATTAAATTAAAAAGTACGCAAGACGATTCAATCTCTTTCAGAAGATCGTGTCGTGAAGGTATTTGTGGTTCAGATGGTATTAACATTAATGGGAAAAATGGCTTAGCTTGCTTAACTAATATTCGCGATTTAAAACAACCGATCAGACTAGCTCCTTTACCAGGATTGCCCGTCATTAGAGATTTAATCGTTGATATGACACAATTTTTCAACCAATATCACTCTATCAAACCGTACGTGGTGAATCATACGACACCCCCTGAACGAGAAAGAATTCAAACTCAGGCGGATCGCGCAGAGCTTGATGGCCTCTATGAATGTATTTTATGCGCTTGTTGCTCTACACAATGCCCTTCTTTTTGGTGGAATCCGGACAAATTTATTGGGCCATCTGGTCTATTAAACGCTTATCGCTTTATTGCCGACAGTAGAGATACCATTACGAATGACAGATTGGATTACCTCAATGATCCTTACAAATTATTCAGATGCCACACTATTATGAACTGTGTAGATGTTTGCCCAAAACATTTAAACCCAACCAGAGCTATTGGTAAGATAAAAGATTTAATCTTAAGTCGAGCAATTTGATGGTTTGTCAAACCCTCCAAAGAAGAGCCAGATGGTTATCAAGAAGAGGTTTACTCGAATTGGATATTTTGTTGTCCAAGTTTCTAGCGAGTCCTCTCTTTGAAACCTTAAGTGATAAAGAACTGGCTATCTATATTCAAATTCTAGAGTGGCAGGATCACGACCTCCTTGATATTTTACAAGGAACTAAGTCTCATCGCAAATCTGATGTTAGAAATATAATTCAAAAAATAAAATTTTGTAGTAAAATTGGCTAAACTTGGTTTTTCTACAAGATAGAGATCAAAAATTTTTTCAAATTTTTAAGATAGCAAGGAGGTACTATGTCCAAATCTGTTAAATTTCATTATGGTGAAGGGGCTACAGCAGAGTTTCCAGTGCTCAAAAGTACTCTAGGTAATGATGTGGTGGATATTCGAAAATTTGATCAAACCAAAATGTTTACCTTTGATCCTGGTTTTTTATCAACCGCTAGCTGTGAATCTAAAATTACATTTATTGATGGTGCTAAGGGACTTTTATATTACAGAGGTTATCCAATTGAGCAATTGGCAGAGAAGAGTGATTACCTTGAAACTTGTTATTTACTGATTTATGGGGAACTTCCTTCAAAACAAGAAAAGGAAAAATTTGTTGATGATATCACTCATCATACATTAGTTCACGACCAATTGACTAAATTTTTTAACGGTTTTAGAAGAGATGCTCACCCTATGGCAATGATGGTTGGTGTCGTAGGGGCTTTATCTGCTTTTTATCAAGATAGCTTAGATATTAACAACCCTTCATATGATCGAATTGCAGAACACCGCTTAATTGCTAAAATTCCTACTATTGCAGCAATGTGTTACCGTTACTCAAAGGGTCTGCCTTTTATGTATCCTAATAATAAATTAGACTACACTGCTAATTTCATGTACATGATGTTCGGTACACCTTGTGAAGAATATGTTCCTAACCCAGTCCTAGTTAAAGCCTTGGATAGAATTTTCATTTTACATGCAGATCATGGACAAAATGCTTCTACTTCTACTGTACGTTTAGCAGGTTCCTCAAGTGCTAACCCTTTTGCCTGCATTGCTGCTGGTATTGCATGCTTATGGGGACCTGCCCATGGTGGTGCGAATGAAGCTGTATTAAACATGTTAAATGAAATCGGCAACATTGCTAATGTTAAAGATTTTATGCAAGGTGTTAAAGAGAGAAAATATCGCCTCATGGGCTTTGGACATCGAATCTATAAAAATATGGATCCTCGTGCGGCAATCATGAAGCAAACTTGTGATGAGGTATTAAATGAACTTGGCTTACAAGATGATCCTTTATTTAAATTAGCTATGGAATTAGAGAAAGTTGCTTTAAATGATCCATATTTTGTAGAAAGAAAGCTATACCCTAACGTAGATTTCTACTCTGGTATTGTCTTGTCAGCTTTAGGAATCCCTACTTCTATGTTTACAGTAATTTTTGCTTTAGCTAGAACTGTGGGCTGGATCTCTCATTGGCATGAAATGATTGCAGACCCAAATCGCAAGATTGGTAGACCTCGTCAATTATATACAGGCGCAACACAAAGAGACTACGTAGATCTAGACAAAAGATAAATCATTATTAAAAAATCACCGTCTTTAGGATGGTGATTTTTTAAATCTTAATATTTTTAATACTATTAGAATCATATAATCAGCTAATTTAAGTTAATTTAATTGGGTGTGTTCGTGCTCAATTACTGAAAAAATGATTTATTATAAGATGGAAAATGATAGAATGAGAAAACAAGTAAAATATATAAAAAACTTTAGAATATACAAAAGAATATACAAAGGATGATTAATCATGATGAAAGAAGAAAGTGAGTTATCCTACCTTTATGGTGGAAATGCTCCATATGTCGAAGGTTTGTATGAGCAATATCTCATTAACCCTAATAGTATTAGTGATTACTGGAAAACACAATTTGATCTGTTAACAAAAGAAGCTGGTATTATTATTCAGGATCAACCAAGGCTAGGCATAGAAGAATCTTTTAGAAAATTATCCAAGTCAAAAAAACCGATAACGACCTCTCACACAAGTACGGAGGAAATGCAAAAACAAGTTAATGTGTTAAGATTGATTTATTCATTTAGAATATTAGGTTCAAGGTATGCTAATTTAGATCCTTTAGGACGTCAAAATCAAAAAACACAGTCAAATCTATTGGATCCAGAGGCTTATAATCTGAACACAGATGATTTATCCAAAAAGTTTTATTCGTCATCAAATTTTAATGTTAACAATGAGCCTGTACTCTTGTCTGAAATTATTTCAAAACTGAAACAAACATATTGTGGCTCAATTGGTATTGAATATATGCATATTATCAATACAGAAGAGAGACATTGGGTGAGAGATCGCTTTGAATCTGAACTCTCAACTCCTAACTTTAATAATGAATCTAAAAAAAATATTTTATACAAATTAACTGCTGCTGAAACATTTGAAAGATATTTACATACTAAATTTGTTGGTCAAAAACGCTTCTCTCTTGAAGGCGGTGAAAGTTTAATTCCGGGCTTAGATTACTTAATTAATGAAGCAACGAAACATGGAGTAGAGTCTATAGTTATCGGCATGGCGCATCGTGGTCGTTTAAATGTTTTAATCAATACATTGGGAAAATCGCCTCAAGATCTGTTTGATGAGTTTACCGGTACAGCCAAGACTAAACTTCCAAGTGGTGATGTGAAGTATCATAATGGGTTTACTGCAGATCTTAAGACAGAATCGGGGTCTGTGCATATTTCTTTAGAATTTAACCCTTCCCATTTAGAAATTGTTAATCCTGTAGTCCAAGGAAACGTAAGAGCCAGACAAAGAAGATATGGAGCGAATGGCAAAACTCGAGTATTGCCTATTCTGATTCATGGTGATGCAGCTCTTTCTGGTTTAGGTGTTAATCAAGCAACATTTAATTTATCTCAGGTTCGTGGTTATACAACTGGGGGGACTGTACATATTGTTGTCAATAATCAAATTGGTTTTACCACTTCTGATACTAGAGATTTACGCTCTACTACTTTTTGTACTGATATTGCAAAAATGATTGATGCACCGATCATCCATGTTAATGGAGATGATCCAGAAGCTATGTGCTACGTTATAAAAATCGCTTTAGAATTCCGAACTATATTCCATAAAGACATCATTATTGATATGGTTTGTTACCGTCGTTTAGGTCACAATGAGGGAGATGATCCTTTTATTACACAACCAATGATGTATAAGGCAATTACTAAGCGGCCAACAACTCGTACTTTATATGCTGAAAAATTAATTCAAGAAGGAATTTTAAGCGAAAATGAATCAGAAAAAATGATCCAAGATTATCGGAAATTACTTGATGAAGGTAAGCATGTTCAAAAATCTAATCTGAGGATCGATCAGAACAAGCATTCCCAAAATTGGGAAATCTATAAAAATACTCATTGGACTCAAGAAGTCGATACTTCACTGTCAGTGTTAGAAATACAATCTCTAACCAATAAGTTGACAGAAGTACCTGAAAATTTCCAGTTACACCGTACTGTTGCAAAATTAATAGAACAAAGAAAGAAAATGGGATCTGGGGAAACGCCTATGGATTGGGGGATGGCTGAAACATTAGCTTATGCAAGTTTGGTCGCTCATGGCAATGGTGTTCGCATTTCTGGCGAAGATTCGGGTCGAGGAACTTTCTCTCATCGACATGCGGTCTTCCATGATCAAGATAGGGAAAAATGGGATCAAGGGGTCTACATTCCATTGCAAAATATTTCTGAAGATCAAGCTTACTTCATGATTGTTGACTCAATCCTGAATGAAGAAGCTGTTTTGGCCTATGAGTATGGTTTTGCATGTTCTGCTCCTACTCAATTAGTTATCTGGGAAGCTCAATTTGGTGATTTTGTTAATGGTGCGCAAGTAGCTATTGACCAATTTATTACTTCTGGGGAAGCTAAATGGGGTCGTCTGTGTGGATTAACTGTTTTACTTCCTCACGGTTATGATGGCCAAGGGCCAGAACATTCTTCAGGTCGCTTGGAAAGATGGTTGCAATTATGTGCGGATGATAATATACAGGTTGTCTATCTTTCAGAAGCTGCTCAGATGTTTCATGTTCTGCGTCGTCAAATCCTGAGACCTTATAGAAAACCTCTGGTTATTTTTATGTCTAAACGTTTGTTAAGATTTAAAGATTCAATGAGTGATATTAGTGATTTTATTAATGGTTCAAAATTCAGAAATGTTATTGGTGATAATATTCAAAGAGATGATTCAAAAGTTAAGCGCATCATTATTTGTACAGGCCAAATTTATTACGATATTAAAGCTGAACGTGAAAAGCGGAAACTAGAAAATAAAATAGCAATTATTAGAATTGAACAACTATATCCATTCCCATGTAAAGAATTTAAAAACGAATTAGATAGATATAGTAAAACCTACGATATTAAATGGGTACAAGAGGAACCTTTGAATCAAGGAGCGTGGTATCAAATATTACACCATATTCAGCCTCACATTAATTTAAAACAAAAACTTTCTGTTTCTGCTAGGCCCGCAAGCTCATCGCCTGCAGTCGGATATAAAAGTTTACATGTTCAACAATTAAATAATTTGCTAGATGATGCGCTAACTTTATAAGAATATTTAGATGGAGAATTTTTAATGATTATTGAAATTAAAGTGCCTGGTTTACCAGAAAGTGTTACTGAAGCAACTTTGATGTCCTGGAATGTCAAAGTTGGAGATTATGTAAAGCGTGATCAGAATTTAATTGATATCGAAACGGATAAAGTAGTACTGGAGCTTCCAGCACCTGATTCTGGGGTTATTACTGAAATAATAGCCCAAGATAGAGAGACAGTAGAAGCAGAACAATTAATTGCTAAACTTGATACTGCGAAAAAAGAAGATAGCTGTGTTAATACAGGAAAAACAAATCCAATTAGCGTTTCTGAGAATAAACAGGATCTCACGACCACTGAAGAAAATAAAAAATCTTCAGCTATCAATATAATAGATCCTAAGAAAGGATCTGTTGCTATGCCATCAGCTGCAAAAATTGCTGCAGAAAAAAGCATTGATTTAGATCAAGTTTCCGGTTCTGGGAAAGACGGCAGAATTCTAAAAGAAGATGTACAAGATGTACAAAATAAATTTTCAGAAAAAACATCTACACTATCACCAGTACCTCCTCTGGTTACTGCCAACAGAATAGAAAAAAGAGTTCCTATGACTCGTATTCGTCAAAGGGTAGCAGAACGTTTACTCAATTCGCAACACGAAAATGCTATTTTGACTACCTTCAATGAAATCAATATGAAACCTGTCATGGATTTACGTAGGGAATATAAAGATTTATTTGCTCAAGAGTATGATGTTAAACTTGGATTTATGTCTTTCTTTGTCAAAGCAACTATCGCTGCATTGAAAAAGTATCCCGTTATTAATGCATCTATTGATGGCAATGATATTGTTTACCATAATTACTTTGATATTGGTATTGCTGTGAGCACCCCAAGAGGACTGGTTGTTCCTATCATAAGAGATGCTGACTTGCTCACATTCGCCGAGATCGAAACACAAATTATTGATTTTGCCACCCGTGCTCAAAACGGAAAATTAAGTTTGGATGAAATTACTGGTGGTACATTTAGCATTACCAATGGGGGAACTTTTGGTTCTATGATGTCCACACCAATTATTAATCCACCCCAATCTGCCATTTTGGGTATGCACTCTATTTATGATAGAGCCGTTGTTGAAAATAATCAGGTGGTCTCTCGTCCAATGATGTATGTTGCTTTATCTTATGACCATCGTTTAATCGATGGAAAGGAAGCTGTACTAACCTTAGTAACCATAAAGCAAATGTTAGAGGATCCAGCTAGAATACTATTGGAAATCTAGATCCAAAAATAATGAAGGTAGTTCGCTACCTTCATTCACTCAAGCTTTCCATAATAAATTTACTCTAAAGGAGAATTTAAAATATGTCTGAATTTGATGTTGTAGTCATTGGGGCTGGCCCTGGTGGTTATATTGCAGCAATTCGTGCTGCACAGCTTGGATTTAAAGTAGCTTGTATTGATGCAGGTAAAAATAAAAGAGGAGATAAACCCGCTTTAGGTGGGACATGTTTAAATGTTGGATGCATTCCATCCAAGTCACTATTACAATCTTCAGAAGAATTTCATAAAGTAAGTCATGAATTAGAGGAACACGGTATTTCAACAGATAACGTAAAAATTAATATTCCGAAGATGATTGCTCGAAAAGATGCTATCGTTACGAAATTAACCAGTGGTGTTGGTTTCCTATTCAAAAAAAATAAAGTAGAGAGTATCCATGGGCAAGCTTCATTTAAAGGCAAAGATGGTCAGTGGTATCAAATAGTAGTTACTGATGATAAAAGTGTATCTGAAATCAAAGCAAAACATGTAATCATTGCTACAGGTTCAAAACCTCGTCAATTTCCTTCTGTCGAAATTGATAATATTAATATACTAGATAATGTGGGGGCATTAGACTTAGAATCAGTACCCAAAAAATTGGGTATGATAGGTTCTGGTGTCATCGGTTTAGAAATGAGCTCTGTGTGGAATCGTCTAGGTTCAGAAGTGACTATTTTAGAGGCCTCCCCTACTTTCCTACCTATGGCTGACCAACAAATTGCCAAAGAAGCTTTTAAAATTTTCACTAAAAATCAAAAACTAGATATTAAACTTGGTGCTAAAGTTCTAGAAGTTTCCCATAAAGGAAAACAGATTACAGTGAAGTACGAACTAAATGGGGAAACAGAAGAGATTACTTTTGATAAATTAATTATCGCTATTGGCCGAGTGCCTAATACTGAAAATTTAAACCTCGATACTGTTGGCGTTACTCTAGATGATCGTGGTTTTATCGAAGTAAATGAGGATTGCCATACCAAAGTAGATAATATATGGGCTATTGGTGATGTCGTCAGAGGTCCTATGCTTGCACATAAGGCTAGTGAGGAAGGTGTTGCAGTAGCAGAACGTATTGCAGGGCAAAAACCACATGTTAATTTAGATATTATGCCATCAATTCTATATACAACACCTGAAATTGCTTGGGTAGGTCAAACAGAAGAGCAATTAATACAAGCCAAAATTAAATACAAAAAAGGTGTATCTAGTTTTACTTCAAATGGTAGAGCATTGGCTATGGGTGCAGCACAAGGTACTGTTAAAATTCTTGCTGATGAGAAAACAGATCGTATATTAGGTGTACATATGATAGGCCCTATGGTTTCTGAATTACTGACCGAAGCGGTAGAAGCATTGGAATTCTCAGCATCCAGTGAAGACATAGCTAGAATTGTACATGCTCACCCTACTCTGTCTGAAGTAATACATGAAGCCAGTTTGGCAGTAGACAAACGTCCATTAAATGGATAATTTATTTATTGATGTTAACTTAATTATTTATAAAAAATTAAGTTTGCTATTGAAATTTTATTAACTTAATTTTAAGGAAATTCTATGAATTTACATGAATATCAGGCAAAAGCGATATTAAAACGCTACGGTTTGCCAACACAAGATGGAATTCTAGCAACAACTCCTAAGGAAGCTGGTGATGCATTTGATCAACTAGGTGGTAAATTTGCTGTTATTAAAGCTCAAGCACATACAGGTGGGCGTGGCAAATCTGGCGGTGTTAAAATTGTAAAAACAAGAGAAGAAGCAGAACAAATCACTGGGGAAATGATTGGGAGCCGTTTGGTCACTTATCAAACTGATGCTAATGGATTACCTGTTAACTCAGTTCTTGTTTGTGAAGACATGTATCCGGTAGAACGGGAAATGTATTTAGGTGCTGTCGTTGATCGTTCTACACGTCGTGTGACTTTTATGGCTTCTACTGAAGGTGGTGTAGAAATTGAAGAAGTAGCGGCTAAAACCCCTGAAAAAATATTCAAAGTAGTCGCAGATCCATTAGTCGGTTTGATGCCTTTTGAGGCAAGGAAAGTTGCTTTTAAGTTAGGTTTAAAAGATAAACAAATTACTCAATTTTCAAAAATAATGACTGGCCTATATAACGCCTTTGTTGAAAATGACTTCTCTTTAGTAGAAATTAATCCATTATCTGTTCGTAAAAATGGGGAACTTTCGTGTGTAGATGCTAAAATTGGCATCGATTCTAACGCTTTATTTAGACAGCAAGATATAGCAGAGCTACATGATAAATCACAAGAAAATGAACGTGAACTAAGAGCTTCAGAACTTGGTTTGAATTATGTGGCTCTCGAAGGTAACATCGGTTGTATGGTTAATGGTGCTGGGCTGGCTATGGCTACCATGGACATTATCAAACTTTATGGTGGACAACCTGCTAACTTTTTAGATATTGGTGGTGGTGCAACTAAAGATCGTGTTATTGAAGCTTTTAAAATTATTCTTGATGACAAATCAGTTGAAGCAGTACTGATTAATATTTTTGGTGGAATCGTACGATGCGATATGGTTGCTGAAGCAATTATAGCTGCAGTCAAAGAAATTAATGTTACAGTGCCAGTTGTAGTAAGGCTTGAAGGTAATAATGCAGATATTGGTGCTAAATTATTAGACGAATCTGGCTTGAAAGTCATTTCTGCAAATGGATTAGCTGATGCTGCTGAAAAAGTAGTTACGGCAGCAAAACAAGCTTAAGGAGAATTAAGAATGAGTATTTTAGTTGATAAAAATACAAAAGTTTTGGTACAAGGATTCACAGGAAAGAATGGTACGTTCCACTCAGAACAAGCCATTGCTTATGGCACTAACGTAGTTGGGGGTGTGACTCCAGGAAAAGGAGGCCAAACTCATTTAGGCTTACCTGTTTTCAATACTATGCAGGAAGCAGTAGCAGAAACAAAAGCAGATACCTCAGTTATTTATGTTCCTGCACCTTTTGTATTAGACTCAATCATTGAAGCCGTTGATGCGGGTATTAAATTGATTGTTGTCATTACTGAGGGTGTTCCTACACTAGATATGTTGATTGCTAAGCGTTATATAGATACAGTTGGGAATGTCCGTTTAATCGGGCCTAACTGCCCAGGTATTATCACCCCTGGGGAATGCAAGGTAGGAATTATGCCTGGGCATATTCATATACCAGGCAGTGTTGGTATTATTTCTCGTTCCGGTACATTAACTTACGAAGCAGTTGGACAGACTAGTAAAATTGGTTTAGGTCAATCTACATGTGTTGGAATTGGTGGAGACCCTATTCCTGGTTTAAACCAAATTGATGTACTAGAGCTATTTGAAAAAGATCCTAAAACTAAATCTATTGTTTTAATTGGTGAAATTGGTGGTACCGCAGAAGAGGAGGCAGCCGAATATATTCAATCAAATGTTACCAAGCCGGTAGTAGGCTACATTGCAGGTGTTACCGCACCTAAAGGTAAAAGAATGGGGCATGCTGGTGCTATTATTTCAGGTGGTAAAGGAACAGCTGAAGAAAAATTTAAAGCATTTGAAAAAGCAGGAGTTACCTATACAAGAAGTCCATCAGAAATCGGTTCTACTTTACTGGAATTATTAAAATCCAAAGGAATGGCTTAAGATAATTGTACACATTTTGAAAAGACGTTAGATAACCTAACGTCTTTTTATGAATGTTTTGCTCACAAATCGCTGTACAAGTTTACCTAGTGATGTCAACTCAAAATTTTGATCAAATTAAATACCCCCGCCAAAAACTCTTCCCATGAACCAAAATATGAATTCTAGAAATAAAATGTTCTTAATGACTAGCAGTCAATAATAAAATACATTACAATTTACGGGCTTACTCCCTCCTCTAAACAACCAGAAACCTCTCCTAATATATCTTTGTCATTTAAATAGTTAATTGTCATTTTTGAAAAGTTTTGCCCATAGATAGACTGCAATAGATCATTAAAATTTCTCCAACAACATGGATTATGTACTAAATTTCTACCATCTAAAATTAAAATTTTGTTCACTTAAATTACCTGATAATTTAACTAATTAAAAATATTTTCTAAAGCTAAAATCTTAATTAATATTAATAACAGAAATATTAACAAGATATTACAAAATTCTGTATTTGACAGTAGCGCAGATAAAAACACATATGTCTTCTTCCAATGTAGTTAATTGCTAAGTTCTGCTTTAGAAACTTTTGTCTGTTGATATCCTAACCACTTTCTTTATTATTTAAGATTCGATAATCAATTACTACTATTGATAGACATGAATACTCCCACTTTATAACCCATAGCCTTTAGAGCGAGGGGAGCATGCCTATTAAATGAATCACCTAAAGCTAAAGTAACTGAAAATTTACCAATTATTAAGGTCATCAAGATAGGAAATAGTGTTGATCCCAATGGCGAAAAAAGTTTTTTCTTAAAAATTAAGAAAAATGGTGATGAAAGAACTTTATGGGAGTGATCATTTAAGATCACAAATGGAGTCCAATGGCATTATAAAAAAGGCGATCAAATCACCAAAATTAATTTAATTAATGGGGGGTACTAAATATCTCACCACAAGTAATGTCAAGATCCAAAAACAAAGGTACTATAGTTGGACAGATAGAGGAAAAAGCAGAAAAGACCTCGAACATAGATCTCAATTAAATGAAAAAAATTTGGATACGGAAAAAAAAGTTACAGAACTTAGAAACCAACTATCTAAGCATGATCGTACCATAACTGATAAAAGTGAAAGTGTGAAGCAACATTTTATCATGCTCGCCGTAAGACCCTCATCCTTCAGGGCGGGGATATAAGGCGTCACCACGAAGTGGTTATTCCGTCTTTTAGTGTCTATGCTATCTTATTGACTATTCATAGTTCATTAGTATAATCAAGACATGCAAATCAAAAAAGCTTTTAAATTTGAGTGAATACCTAATGGTGAACATATTCGCAAAATGAAGCAGTTTTGTGGTTGTTCTCGTTTTGTATTTAATCATGCTTTAGATTGTCAGAATAAGCAGTATGAGGCTGGTAACGGTTTCAAATTCTGCTACAGTAAAATATCGAGCTTACTACCTAAATGGAAAGATGAGTTCAAATGGCTTAAAGATTGCCATAGTCAAGTGTTACAACAATCCTTAAAAGATCTAGAAGCCTCTTTTCGGAATTTCTTTGCCAAACGTTCTAGTTTTCCTAAGTTTAAGAAAAAGGGATTGAAAGAAAGCTTTAGATTTCCCCAAGGTGTAAAACTAGAACAAGGTAACAACCGTTTGTATTTACCCAAAATAGGCTGGGTAAGATACCGTAATAGTCGTCATGTCATTGGTTCGATTAACAACGTTACCATTAGTCACAAGTGTGGAAAGTGGTATGTTGCTATACAAACGGAATATGATGTTGAACCACCAATACCATTAGGTAATGAAGTGGGTATAGATATGGGGATTACCCGTTTTGCAACTTTAAGTAACGGTCAATACTTTGAGCCTATCAATAGTTTTAAAACGGCACAACGTCAGTTAGCTAAATTGCAATGTCAAATGAGCCATAAGAGGCCATTGAGTCACAACTGGAAAAAAGCAAAAAATAAAGTATCACGCTTACACTCGAGAATAGCCAATATTAGACGTCATTACCTTCATCAACTCTCTGCTCAAATTAGCAAAAACCACGCCATTGTGTATGTAGAAGATTTGCAGGTTGGTCACATATCTAAGTCTGCAAAGGGGGATACGACTCATCCTGGTAAAAGAGTAAAGCAAAAATCGGGATTAAATCGTTCTATGCTAGATCAATCATGGTATGAATTTAGAAGGCAACTGGACTATAAACTGTTATGGCGAGGAGGTCATTTAGTAGCAGTGAATCCTAAGAATACCAGTCGTACTTGCCCACAATGCGGGCATATAAGTGCACAGAACCGTCAAACGCAATCAAACTTTGAATGTGTTGCATGTGGATATAAATTAAATGCAGATGAGGTTGGAGCGATAAATATATTAAGGGCAGGACGTGCCCGGTTAGCCTGTGACGTGAATGATGCAGTAAGGTCATCAGCAACAGGAACCCACCGAAGTGAGTTAGCAATACTGCTAAACACCGTAGGAATCCCTGCCCTTTAGGCCGGCGAGGACGTCAAGATCATTACACAAGAAAAAACTATAGACAATCATCAAGCACAGATAAACAAAGTAGAGTATACCCGCATTACAGAAAATTATTTTCAATGAATGAGTATAAAAATTATATATTAAAATAAAGATTAAACATAAATTCATAGAACTTGTGTATGCTCATGGAATGGTAAAAGTCAATAAATAATTCTTGCTAAATATATTTTTTCTTCTTACACTTAGGTTCATTAATTTTGATTAAAAGACAAAAGGAAAAATTATGGCTAATCAACCTAGAAAAGTAGCAATTATTGGAGGAAATCGTATTCCATTTGCTCGCTCCAATGGCGCCTATATGAAAAAATCAAATTCTGATATGTTTACTGCGGCATTAAATGGCTTGATCAAACGTTTTAATTTAGATGGTCAGTTAATAGGAGAAGTCGTTGGTGGTGCTGTATTAAAACATAGCAGAGACTTTAACATGGTTCGCGAATGTGTTTTAGGTTCTAGCTTAGCACCAGAAACACCTGCTTATGATTTACAACAAGCCTGTGGTACTGGGTTACAAGCTGCTTTTCAAATTGCCAATAAAATTGCGTTAGGTCTGATAGAATGCGGTATCGCAGGAGGTGTTGATACTACATCTGATGCACCTATCGCAGTTGGTAAAAAAACCCGTGAAGCTTTAATGCAAGCAAATGCTGCAAAAACCATAGGTGGAAAACTTAAAGCACTCACCAAAATTTCTCTATCTGGTTTAATTGAACCTCCTCAAAATAAAGAACCTCGTACTCAACTTTCTATGGGAGATCATGCTGCAATTACAGCTCTAGAATGGGGGATTACACGAGAAGATCAAGATGAACTGGCTTATCTTAGCCATAAAAATTTAGCAGCTGCATATGAAGAAGGTTTTTTTGAAGATTTACTCACCCCTTTTGCGGGATTGGAGAAAGATTCTAATCTAAGGCCTGACACAACAATAGAAAAATTAGCCACTTTAAAACCAGTTTTTGATAAAGGTGTTAATCCTACCATGACGGCAGGAAACTCTACTCCCCTAACGGATGGTGCTTCAACCGTGCTACTTGCTTCTGAAAAATGGGCACAAGAACACGAGCTACCAATTCTTGCTTATTTAACTTTTCAACAAACTGCCGCTGTTGATTTTATTGGCAGAAATGGTAAACCTGAAGGCTTATTAATGGCACCTGCCTATGCTGTTCCTAGAATGTTACAACGTGCAGGTATTACCCTACAAGATTTTGATTTTTACGAAATACATGAAGCTTTTGCCTCCCAAGTACTATCAACCTTAAAAGCTTGGGAAAGTGATATTTTCTGCCAACAAAAGCTGGGGTTAAAAAAGGCCTTGGGTTCAATTGATAGAAGCAAACTAAATGTTAAAGGTTCTTCCTTAGGTTGTGGACACCCATTTGCTGCAACCGGGGGTAGAATTTTGGCAACAGCAGCTAAACTTATTAATCAAAAAGGTCGTGGTAGAGCATTAATTTCAATCTGTGCAGCTGGTGGCCAAGGCGTCACTGCTATTGTGGAAAAATGACTCACCAATATCATCTTAAATAAAAATCATCTTTAATAAAAAAGGTCATAACACCTGACCTTTTTTATTTTACTTTTATCAAAAAAAAATGTAGACAAAGCCGTTGCCTGTCAAATGCTAGCCATAAAGCAACCCTCTTTTCAGAAATGTCCGAAAATAAATTCCCTTGTTTTGAAATTGGAGAATGATTGACTAATTGATTCATGTTTAACATCACCAAATTATCTACCATCAACTCCTATTCATACTCACAGGAATGATACTTACTATCAATCAGAACTACTACTTGCCATTCATGGTATCACATGATCAGGTAATGATAACTGCACTTGTGACTGAGAAACTAGAAATAACTACTATTGAAAAATTTCCTTTTATCATCACAACCTCCCCACATTATCTTAAAATCACAATGCAATCAAATTGATTGGTTATGGGTTATCATGATGTCTTAGTACTACAGATAAACGATCTAATACACCATTAATGAATTTATAGCTATCTTCTTTTGCATATCCTTTAGCTAATTCTATACTTTCATTAATAATAACAGGAAAAGGTGTTTCTGGTAATGTCTTTAGTTCATGGCAGGCGATCAATAAAATTGCTTTCTCAACCGCATTCACTCCATCCCAACTTCTATCCAAGTAGGGAGTAAGTTCAATTTCATAAGTATCTATCATGGGATAAATACCTAAAAATAAGGTATCAAAGAAATTTTCATCGACTTTAGGCTTTTTATCCTGCAAAGCATTTAAAAATGCATCGGTTTCTTTAATGTTCCTCAATAACTCTTGTGCCAAGTACTCGGGATTTAAAATTAATTGATAAAGTGCTTGTAGCACAAACTCTCGTGAACGGCGTCTAGGCGTTCTCATACTATTATATTCCTCAGTAATTATTTCTTATATTTTCTTAAATTTTTAATGTGATTAGCCATTTCAACAGCAACATCAGCAGCCTCTAATCCTCTTATTTTTGCCCTTACAATAGCTTGTTCATCATTTTCTGTAGTCAAAACCATATTTACAATTGGCACATTAAAATCAAGTGATACACGTGAAATACCTCGTGCTGAAATATCAGATACCAATTCAAAGTGATATGTTTCCCCTCTAATAACAACACCTAATGCAATCATAGCGTCAAAATTATCACTCATTAACAAATTCTGTAGCGCGATAGGAATCTCTAGTGCACCTGGTACTGTAACTAAAATAATATTATTTTCTTTAACCTCTCGCTTAACTAATTTCTTAACACAAGCATTTAATAATTCCTCACCAATTCCATTTGAAAACCTAGATTGGACAATACCTATCTTTAAACCTTTGCCCTTTAATTGGACTGGATGTGTCTTCATCTCTTCCTACTCCATTATATAACCTAGATGTATTATACGTATTTTTATGATAATAAAACTACATTTATATCATATTGGACTTGATTTTAATAAAAATACCCATATTTATGGAAAATCGATAATTAAAGATATATGAGCCATGAATAATAAAAATTTTTATGATGTATTAGGTGTGAGTAAAACGGCTTCTCAAGAGGAAATTACCAAAGCATTCCGTAAATTAGCTATGAAATATCATCCTGATAGAAATCCCGACAATAAAGCAGCGGAGGAAAAATTTAAAGAAATTCAAAAGGCTTATGCTGTTTTATCTGATCCAACAAAAAGAAAACAGTACGATCAGTTTGGAGAAGCTGGTTTTGGTCCTAATATGGGCGGTTTTAGCAGTAGTGATGCATTTGATTTTAGTGATATCTTTAGTCAAATGTTTGGAGGTGGTGTTGGCGGAAACAGAGGCCGAAACCAGCAGCCTCAAGCATATCAAGGACAAGATCTACAATATGATATTCGAATCACCCTTAAAGAAGCTGCAGAAGGAGTGAAAAAAACAATTTCAGTCCCTACTGAACAAGAATGTGATGTATGTCATGGAACTGGAGCCAAACCAGGAAGCAAGATAGACACTTGTCCTACCTGCCAAGGATCAGGCACAATTAATGTGAGACAAGCTATTTTCCAATTCCAACAAACCTGTCCAAACTGTCATGGAACAGGAAAAATTATTAAGGAGCACTGTATTAAATGTAGAGGGAAGGGAAGAGTCAAAACTACTAAAACACTGGAAGTTTCTATTCCCGCAGGCATAGATGAAGGTCAATGTATTCGTTTAAACGGACAAGGTGATGCAGGTATTAATGGGGGGCCTAATGGTGACTTATACGTGAGGGTACATATTGAACCTGATTCTTTCTTTACTAGAGATGGTTCTAATCTACATTGCGAAGTGCCTGTCACCTTTCCTTTAGCTGCTTTAGGTGGAGAAGTAGATGTTCCTACTTTAAATGGGAAAATTAAACTGAAAATACCTAAAGGTACTCAAAACGGTAAAATACTCCGTTTAAAAGGTAAAGGCATTAAATCTATCAGAGGAATTGGCACAGGCGATTTACATTGTCATATATTTGTCGAAACACCTGTTAATCTTACAGATAAGCAAGAAGAAATCTTAAAAAAATTTGATGATGTATCAAATAGTCTCCCTTACTCTCAAACACCTAAGCAAAAAAGTTTTTTTGACAAATTAAAAAGTTTATTTAATTAAATAAAAAAACCTGCGAATGCAGGTTTTTTTTATTGGTTACTCTTTGTCTAAAGGTTTTACTTGAGCAGATAAAATAATTATTTTTTTATCTGGTTTTTCTAACGAATATAACCAATGATTGCTTTCATTATGTGTCACAAATAGTCCGGCACTACCAGGAACCAAAAAAGGCTTGCCAAACTGAACATTATAGGTACATGATGATGGTAATTGTGCTTCACTGGAGGATAAAATTCTTGCCATCATCCAACTCCCATGTGCAATTATTTGTGGAAAACCAAAAATTTTTGCAGTAATAGGTGACATATGGATAGGATTCCTATCACCAGAGATAGAAGCATACTTACGAATGATATCAACTGTAGCTTTGATCGTTTCTTGGCTAGTAATATTTGATTTATCAAATGGTTCGGAAAACTCCCTAGACATACTGCTTAAGGACGTTTTTTGTTTATGTAACATAGTACTTACTTGTGACCAAACCAATTCAGAGCCTACATATACCTCTGTAACTACATCTATTAATAATCCTGCACGATGTTCTCTTATTTTTTCAGTATGTACATAAATATCTACAACCGCATCCGTTGCTACTTCTTTATATCGATTGATGGTATTGTATAAATGAACCAATCCCACTGGTGTGTAAGGAAAATCAGGTTCTGTTAATAATTTAATTACCATTGGAAAAGCTACTGAGTACAGATAAGTCAGTGGTAAAATTTTGCTATTTGCCAATTGTGTGTTATCTGTGTACTTCTTAACTTCTTCTGGACTGAGTTGGTAATTTCTCAAAATCAATCTTTTTACAGGAAGATTTGGTAAGACACTCCCAATATGTTTAACTATCAAAGATTTATTTATCATTTGGCCTGCTGCCTTTAAATAGCCCTTAGTCAAAGAAGGTAAACTATCTAACTCAACATCTTTATACATCAACATATTACACTCCTCACTTAATGTATAGAAAATTTTTCTCTCAAAAAAAATGCTTTGGATACTATACCACATCTGAATTTAGAATTTACTCGATACAAAATTTTAGAAAAGTTTTTATAAATATTGCTTTTTTTATCAAAATCCATTATCTTTAGAACAATAGAGTTAAAATTCTATTAAAAAGTAATAACAAATTTATGAAATAACAACAAATCTAATGAAAATAACAACAAATTTAATGGAAAAAATATGGAATTGTTAATTTAATTTATTAAAATCAGCAATGATCGACTAACTGCTATTCATTTGTTAACTGTGTAACACACGAGAAAAGAATTGAGACATTTATGATTAGAATTGTTTTTGTATTAGGTTTGGCTTTATTTGCTTTATTTTTTGGTGCTGGCAATTTAATTTTTCCTATCAAGCTAGGATGGCAAAGTGGCTCTTCATTTTATCCGGCAGTCATTGGTTTTTTAATCACCGGTGTTGGTATACCTTTACTCGGTTTGATTGCCAGTTCGACCTCCCCTGGTGGTATTCCTGAAATACTGGATAAGAAGGTCAGTAAATGGTTTTCTTTCTTGCTCATCACAAGTATTTATTTAACCATTGGTCCCCTATTCGCCATCCCCAGAACTGCTACTACTTCTTATACTATTGGTGTTGCTCCACACCTTCAGGCTGATTCTAATATTTACTTACTAGTATTTAGTGTTATCTACTTTTTAATTGTGTTAATTTTCAGTTTAAAGCCATCTGAGATGGTAGAAAGAATTGGTCGCTTTTTAACCCCTGCTTTACTACTGGTTATCGGCATACTATGTACAGTGGCTTTTTTCAAACTAAACACAACTGTCACCGAGCTACAAGGTTCAGCCACAGCCTACCGCAACCCTTTTACAGAAGGATTTACTCAGGGTTATCTAACCATGGATGCTATTGCCTCTGTTACTTTTTCCATTATTTCCCTAACTGTACTCAGAGCTGCAGGAATTACTGAAAAAAGTAAAATACTCAAATACTCTTCTTTAGCAGCTTTGGTTTCAGGGATTTGTTTAGTTATTGTTTACATTGGTCTGGGTTGGATTGGTAATCATTACCCATTGAGTACTGAACAATTAAACTGGATCACCCAAAATGAGATGCATGAAGGTGCTTACATCCTAGCTAACGCATCCAACACTCTTTTGAATACTCTCGGACCCATTGTAGTATCACTCATAGTAACTTTAGCTTGCCTTACTACTGCCATTGGTCTGACAGTAGCTATCTCAAGCTTCTTCGCCAATTTGCTTGGTTCCTATATCCCGAAGTTAAACTATAATTTCTGTGTTTACTTTTTTACGCTAACTAGCCTTATTTTATCCAATCAAGGTTTAAATCAAGTTATTAGTGCATCGATACCTATTTTAAATATTCTATACCCTATTACGATTCTGATTATTTTTATAGTTCTTTTTAATGAAGTTATCCACATTCCTAAAATTGCGTTTCAAATTACTGTAATTACAACATCTCTAATCAGTATTAGTAATGTACTTTTCCAAAATATGTCAAAACAAATTTTTACTCCGTTTTATAACGCTTTGGGAATCCCCATCAGTGACTTAACATTTAGCTGGATTATTCCTGCGATAATAACACTTATTATTGGTTATTTAATAGCTTATATCCGCAGAGGAACTGATGAGTAAATATTTGTTGGTCAACAGGGGTGGAAACACTAGGTATCGTACTAACTGATCGATATAGTTGTGATACCATTGCAAGGGTTTGGTGTTGTAAACTCTCTAGAAGTTACTGTTTCTCCTAATTCTAGGAGTCCATATGGAGTATCCCAAATAAATTTACCTTATAGGAGTTATCAGAAAATGGCTCAAGGCTCACCTAAAGGCACCTATGTCCTGAAATTCACCAATTGGTAATGATCACTTCACATGGCTACTCCTGTTCATGATTTTTGTTCAGAATATGGCTTTGCTATCCTATAAAAGCATGTAACAAAACAGATTACAGTACATTAAGCAAAATATATTGATCCAACCCAATTCAAATAACAAGACCATAACTAAACCATTAACTATTTTATTATCAACCAAATTTACTCAAGATAATAAACTGGTGCAATATTTTGGTTTTTTTTCAAAAAAAAGTTAGAATGTGAATAATATCTATCAGTCACTATGAATTATGCTTACCTATAGTTCACCTGAAAAAAAAATCTTACCTAAGTCGTATGAAAAGCCATGGCTACTAATATTACTGACTCTTATTTGGTTATGGGCAGGGATTATAGGTAGAGACTTATGGGGGGAAGAAGGCTATCTTTACGCTTATATTAATTCTATGATAGAAACCCAACGTTGGTTATTACCGAATATTTATGGGGTGCCCTATATATCTAGTTCTCCTTTCTACCTGTGGCTAGGTGGCATCTCAAAACTTTCTTTGACTTCAATAGGAATTCCTGAGTATATCAGTGTTAGATTTCTAACCTTAGTGATGATATCCACTAGTTTATTAGTTTTAGGTATTGCTACTAAAAATTTTCTTGGCCATCGCTACAGTCGGGTTACCCCTTTAATGACTATTGGTTGTGTCGGTATTATATTATTTAGTCACAATATTAGCCAACTACCGTTACTATTCTTTTCTCTAAATCTATATAGTTATGCCTTAAGTCAATACAAGGCCAACAAAATATTCCGTACAGGATTATTAATTTCCTTAAGCTGGATGGTAGCTTTTTATATACAAAACCTTCCTCCAGTACTGTTATTAATGTTCATTTCAATCTGTTTAACCCTACATCCTGGATGGCGAAACCGACAATATTATCTAGTTCTACTTGTAAGTATTTTCATATTTTTACCTTTAGCCGCTCTATGGCCTAGTGCCTTGTATATTGTCTATCCTACATATTTTGATATGTGGCTAGATTTATATTCATTGGGTGTTTATGGTGGCTTTTCATTACCTAAATTTTCACTACCAACTTGGTATTACTTTAAAAATATCATTTGGTATACATTTCCGGCATTTCCATTGGCGGTATGGGCGATTATTAAACTAAAACAAGAAAGCTATAAAAATCCTATTTATTTTTTCTTTTCACTGTGGATTGCTTTAGGATTTATTTTCCTACTATTTCAAAGTGATCCTGAAAATAATCAATTAATTTTAATTATTCCCCCTTTGGTTTTTTTAGCAACTTCTCAAATCGATACTTTAAAAAGAGAGTTTGCTGCTTTTTTAAATTGGTTGGGTATCACCACTTTTGGGCTACTAGCATTATTTATTTGGGCTGAATATATTGCAATTAATCTGAATCTATCTAATGAATTATATGCTCGTTCTACTTACTTTAACCCTCTATATCAACCTCATATTTCTATTATGGTTATCTTAATTGCTTTAACTTTCACACCTATTTGGTTATATTCAGTTAATAGAAAACATATAGAAGGCAGACAAGCTGTTACTAACTGGGCAACAGGTGTTACTTTTATTTGGCTTTTGATGATGACTTTATTTTTGTCATGGTTAGACACTTCCAAAAGTCCTCGTCCTTTAATCACTGAACTGGAAAATATGATTCCTGAAACAACACTAAACAAATTCAATAAACTACAAGTATGTGCCAATAGTGATGATTTGAAGACGTTAATCAGTTGGAATGAATATAGTCAATTTAAAATCCAGTCCTCAATTAATAAACCTCTTAATTTTTGTCAATATCGTATATTGCTCAGCACTGAACAAGAATTTACCGCTAAATATCCTCAAGTTAGAACCACTTGGCACGCTACGCGACAACGCAAGAAAAATAACATTTTTATTCTATGGGAATAAATTAAAAGTGGCTCACCAGGTCAAAATTATGAGATAGGCAAAACAAATCTTTTCCTAATCTCATAACGCCACAGATGTTAAAACATCCAAGGAAATTGTTGTTTACGTTTATCTTCAAATGCCTTAATTTTATCACTATTTTGCAAAGTTAACCCAATCTCATCCAACCCATTTAATAGACAATATTTTCTGTGTTCTGTAATATCAAAATTAAAAACTTGACCACTTGGAGTAATAACAGTTTGCTCTTGTAAAGAAATTAATAAACAATAACCAACATTATTTTCAACTTCACAAAATAATATATCAACTTCTTTTTCTGACAAAATAATAGGCAATAAACCATTCTTATAACAATTATTAAAGAATATATCAGCAAAACTAGGCGCAATAATCGCTCTGAATCCATATTCTTCTAAAGCCCAAGGTGCATGTTCACGACTAGAACCACAACCAAAATTCCTACGTGTTAATAAAATCTCTGCACCTTGATAACGAGGCTTATTCAAAGGGAAATCGGGGTTTAAAGGCCGTGTACTATTATCCATTGCTATATCCCCACGATCTAAATAACGCCAAGCATCAAAGCAATTGTCCCCATAACCTGTACGCTTAATCGATCTTAGAAACTGTTTTGGAATGATGGCATCAGTATCTACATTCACCCTATCTAAGGGAGCTACCAATCCTTTTAGTTCTTGGAATACTTTCATATCTCTCTTATCCTTAGTCTTAAAATTATCTTACAGCTTCCTATGATCAATAAAATGACCAACAATTGCAGCTGCAGCAGCCATCTGAGGACTAACTAAATGTGTTCTGCTTAATGCGCCTTGTCTACCTTCAAAGTTCCGATTAGAGGTCGAAGCACAGCGTTCTTTAGGTCCTACCTTATCATCATTCATCGCCAAACACATAGAACATCCTGGTTCTCTCCATTCAAACCCTGCTTCCTTAAAAATCTTATCTAACCCTTCCTTTTCTGCTTCTTCTTTAACCAGGCCTGATCCGGGGACAATTAAAACACGCTTGACAGAATCAGCTTTACTCTTACCTTTAACTACTTCTGCTACTGATCTTAAATCTTCAATTCGACTATTAGTACAAGAACCAATAAATACTACATCAACTGCCAATTCTGTAATGGGTGTATTAGGTTCTATCCCCATATATTCATAGGCTCGTTCATAACTCTTCTTTTTGACGGGATCGGTAATATTTTCCAAACCAGGGATTGTTTCATCAATAGCAATCACCATTTCAGGAGAGGTTCCCCACGTTACTTGCGGTTTTATATCCCTAGCATCAAAAGTATAAACCTTATCAAAATATGCACCTTCATCTGACACTAAAGTTTTCCAATACATGACTGCCTTATCCCAGTCTTCTCCCTTAGGGACAAAGGGTCTACCTTTTAAATAATTCAAGGTAATATCATCAACAGCAACCATACCCGAACGAGCACCCGCTTCAATCGCAAGATTACACAAAGTCATTCGACCCTCTATACTTAAACCTCGAATGACCTCACCAGTAAATTCAATTGCATAACCAGTACCACCAGCAGTTCCAATCTGACCAATGATATATAAAGCAACATCTTTTGCTGTCACTCCCTCTTCTAAATGGCCATTAACTTCTATTTTCATATTGTTAGACTTCTTTGCCACAAGACATTGTGTGGCCATAACATGCTCTACCTCAGAAGTACCAATACCATGCGCTAAAGTTGCTAAAGCACCATGTGTAGAAGTATGCGAATCACCACACACAACAGTCATCCCAGGCAATGTACCTCCCTCTTCGGGACCTACTACGTGTACAATACCTTGGCGCTTATCCAAAATAAAAGGAAAATAATTTTTAATCTTAAATGCTTTAACATTTTCATCCAAAGTATCAACTTGTAGCTTAGAAATAGGATCGAGAATCCCCTTATCCCAATTGTGGGTTGGTGTATTATGATCTGCAGTAGAAATAATGCTAGATGCTCTCCATAATCGACGATTAGCCAGCTTCAGTCCCTCAAAAGCCTGAGGAGAGGTAACCTCGTGCACCAAATGACGATCGATATATAACAAAACAGTCCCATCATCTTCTTGTTTAACAACATGACTATCCCATAATTTATCATATAGTGTTTTTGCGCTCATTATTATTCCTAATTTTATTTTTTTAAATCACATAATCGACTGCAACTTCATGTATACACTTATCTATTCGCTCCTTGGTTAATTCTGGATTTAATATATTAATTAAATCATAGATATAACCTCTAATATACTGATTTTTTCTCATGATAATTCTTGTTTCCACTTCAGAAAATAGGTGTGATACCGAAACTACTTCTAAACTTTCATCTAATGTTTCTAGATCAACCGCCATAGACTCTATCAATCCAATGCCAAGACCCATTTTAACATAGGTCTTAATCACATCCGCATCAAATGATGATAGAGCCACATTAGGTAAATCTAATCCTGCCTTCTGAAACATTCTGACTACTGTTTCTTGATTCACGAAACTATAATCATAAGTAATTAATGGGTATTTTAATAGATCCTCTAATTCGATCTCATGCTTATCAGCTAACTGATGATCAACTGGCATAATTAATTGATAAGACCATGTATTGTATGGCAGATAAACCAACTCAGGATTAAAGTATAAATCTTGATTAATAACACCGAAGTCAACTTCATATTCCGCGACTAAACGAGCTACCTCCACAGAATTAGTTGGTAAAACTGAAACTCTTATATCTGGGTAACTTTGCTTAAAAGCATACATCTTCTTGGGTAACTCATAACGCATAAATCCATATACACCAGCTAAATTAATTTCACCACAGTTTTTATTAGAAAGTTCATCTCCTATTCTTTTAATATTTTCCGCTTCTCTCAATACTCTCTCTGCTGTTTGTAAAATCAATTGTCCTGGTTCTGTCACCGCAGTAATCCTTTTACCTTGTCGGACAAAAATTTGTATACCTAGCTCATTTTCTAATAATTTAATTTGTTTAGAAATACCTGGCTGTGAAGTAAATAAAACTTGAGCTGCATCTGATACGTTTAAATTTTGTTTGTACACTTCCAGTACATATCTTAGTTGTTGTAGTGTCATAAAATCTAGATATTCTAAAAAATATAATATTTGACTAGAAGAATCATTATAATCAATTAATCCCATGTTTCAAAATCTATATTTCAATGGTAATGCATTATGAATAATCTAGAAAATGAATTTATACAAACTGAGTCACAAAAAACAATTGATATAATCACCTCCCATGCAGATTGGATGTCTATTAAGAAAAATATCACTAATATTTTAAATAGTGAAGCACATATCGCTTATTGTGAGGAGCATCAAGGGAAAATGTATCATTTATTACAAAATCATGAATACCCCAAAGGTGTATATAGATGCTGTAGTGTGAAAGATTATAGAGCTGGCCTCCCTAATTGGGAATTGATATTTAATGTTGCTGATTTTGATGAAATATTAAATGATGATATTTACCTTGAAGCGTATATGCATTTTGTTGAAAACCCAAATTTAATATTGCTAGTACTAAGTAGTAAAGGTCAAGATATGCACTATACACTTGAATTTAATATATCCAAAAAAAATATTGTTACTGATGGTTTTAATTTTCCCCTTTCCAAATCATTTGTACAGTGGAGAGATGAAAATAGTGTTTGGCTTAATCCCGCATGGGAAGAGAATCAAATAACTTCTAGTGGATATTCTAGACAAGTTTATCTATTAAAACGTGGTCAAAATTTATCCGAGGCAACACTTGTTTTTGAAGGTCAACAAGACGATATATTCATAGAAGCGTGGCGCTATTTAGATGTACACAGCACCCCATTAGATGTTATCAAACAATCTCATTATTTTTCTCATTTTTCTTACTATATCATTCAAGAAAATTTGCAAATTCTACCACTATCATTACCCAAAAGTTGCCATATTTGTGGTTATCTCAATAGTTATTTATTAATACATCTAAAACAAGACTGGGTTAAATCTAAAGAAACTTATTTATCAGGAAGCGTGTTAGCTATCAAACTACAAAAGGGGAAATTAAAAACTATTATTCCTATATTCATACCACAAGAGCATCAGGTAGTGGAATCAATAGAAACTAGTAAAGATTATATTTTTATTCATTATTTAGATAATATTTACAGTAAGGCATATGTAACACTATTTAAAAATGGTGATTTAAAACCCATCAACTTTCCAGAATTAGGCACTATTAACTTTGAATTAATCGACCAACCATGGCGCAGTAATATATTTTACATTGCTGCTAATGATTTAACTCATGAACCTACTCTTTATGCTTGGGATGCGAAACGAGAAGAATTAAGTATATTAAGACAACAAAAATCTCTTTTTAATACAAATAATATATCTATTCATCAATATTTTGCCTCATCTGAAGACAATACCCAAATTCCTTATTTTTGGTGTGGTACCAACCTAACGCATGAAACGCCTACTTTAATTTATTGCTATGGTGGTTTTTCTGTCAATGAACTACCCCATTACATGCCTGTTATTGGTAAACTTTGGTTAGAAAAAGGATTTTCATTTGTCATTGCCAATATACGTGGTGGAGCAGAATTAGGAGAATACTGGCATCAAGAAGCTGTACGAGAAAATAAATATAAAAGTATTGAGGATTTAATTGCTGTTATACAAGATTTACAAAAAAATAAAAGAACATCTCCTGCAATGACTGCAATACAAGGTGCTAGTAATGGAGGTTTAATTGTTGCAAATGCCATGACTGATGTACCTGATTTATTAAAAACTGTTTTATGTGAGGTGCCTATTATTGACATGCAAAATTACACAAAATACGGTAGTGGCTATTTGTGGAAATCTGAATATGGCGACCCTAATGATCCGAAAATAATTCCCTATTTAGAAAAAATTAATGTATTAAATAAAATTTCTGATAAGATACGATACCCTGAATTATTTATTACGACAAGTTTAAGTGATGACAGAGTCAGTCCGAAACATGCCCTTTTATTACACAAAAAGATGCTGAATATGGGACATACTAGTAGTCATCTGATAAGTTACCATCAAGGAGGCCATGAATCCTTAAACGCTCAAGATGAATATATTCAAGAATTAGCCTATCTGTGGTTTTTTCTATATAATGCAATGGGTCTAAATTTCGAGACCATGAAGTCATAACCAATAAAAAACTTAACACTAAAAATTTTTATGAGCAATATTTCAACCCCTCTTACGAATTCCCATGATACGATCACATTAGCAGAATATGCCGAAAAAGCATACCTAGAATATGCCATGAGTGTGATTAAGGGTAGAGCGATTCCTAGTATTTCTGATGGACAAAAACCAGTACAACGACGTATCTTATTTTCTATGTATGAAATGGGTTTAAGCAATCAAGCTAAACCTGTTAAATCTGCTCGTGTCGTCGGTGATGTGATTGGTAAATATCACCCTCATGGAGACACTTCCGCCTATGACGCCATGGTCAGAATGGCACAAGGGTTTACTCTACGCTACCCATTAGTAGACGGAGTCGGTAATTATGGCTCTCGGGATGGTGATGGTGCTGCAGCCATGCGTTATACAGAAGCAAGGCTAATGCCTATCTCAGAACTACTCTTGGCAGAAATTAATTTGGGTACAGTAGATTTTAAACCCAATTATGACGGGGTTAACCAAGAACCAATAGACTTACCCAGTAGACTTCCCATAATACTTTTAAATGGAGCTTCTGGAATTGCAGTGGGTCTTGCTACAGAAATACCTTCTCATAATTTAAAAGAAGTTGCTCAAGCAACTGTAGCACTTATCAAAAACCCAAATCTTTCTACCAAAGATTTAATGCAATACATTATGGGGCCAGATTTTGCTACAGGTGGACATATCATTAATTCATCAGAGGAATTACTCAACATCTATACAACTGGAAAAGGCAGTGTTCGAGTTCGTGCAAAATATAGTGTAGAAAAACTAGCTAGGGGTCAGTGGCGTATCATTGTAAATGAAATCCCTCAAACTACTTCCACACAAAAAATCCTAGCCCAAATTGAAAGTCAAACGAATCCTAAACCTAAAGGAGGAAAAAAACAACTTACTCAAGAACAAAATAATACCAAATCACTCATACTGTCTATCTTAGACAGAGTAAGAGATGAATCTGATGGTGAACAACCTATCCGTTTGGTATTCGAACCTAAATATAGTCGCCAAGATCCGAAAGAATTTATCAATACCTTAATGGCACAAACAGACCTAGAATTAAACATTCCTATCAATCTCATCATGATTGGTTTAGATGGAAGACCTCAGCAAAAATCACTCAAGAATATACTGGAAGAATGGATTATCTTTAGAAAGACTTGTGTAACAAGGCGCTTACAACATCGCTTAACCCAAGTTGAAAAAAGAATGCATATTCTAGAGGGGCGTATGACCGTATTTGTCCATATTGATGAGGTTATTACCATTATCCGAGAATCAAATGACCCCAAACAAGAATTAATATCTCATTTCAAGCTTACGCAAATACAAGCAGAAGACATTCTTGAAATTCGATTAAGGCAGTTAGCAAAACTTGAGTGGCTTAAACTTGAAAATGAACTCAATAAATTGAAAGAAGAGGCTCAAGAGCTAATGTATTTATTGAATAATGAAGATGCAAAAAAGAAATTGATTATTAAAGAAATTCAATCTGATAGTAAAAAATTTGGTGATGAAAGAAGAACTAAAATTGAAGAAACTGAACGTTCTTTATTAAATCAAACAACGGCTGATGAACCGATTACTTTAATTCTATCAAAAGAGGGCTGGATGCGTTCCAGAGTTGGACATCACTTAGATTTAAGTACTACTACTTTCAAAGAAAAAGACGAGCTCCAGCAAATCTTAGAGGCAAGAACTATTTCCCCCATTACATTATTAGATACCACTGGTCAATCTTACACAATTGATGCATCTCAAATTCCTAGTGGTCGGGGTGATGGAATTCCTATTGCCACACTAATTGATATCAATCCTAAAGCTAAAATTATCGGTATGTTAACGGGAGAACCTGAGCAAAAAGTGTTATTAACTAGTTCGGATGGATATGGATTTATTACCAACTTGAAACACATGATGACTAAAATGAGAACAGGAAAAAATATTATTACTGTTACAAAAAATCACCAAGCCCTACCTCCTATTCTGCTGAATCATGATGATCTAAAAAATGCTATTTTGATTGCTGTAAGTAATGAAACCAGATTAATCGCTTTCCATTTAAATGAAATAAAATTTTTAAATAAAGGTCGAGGACTACAAATTATGTCACTATCAACCCACTATCGATTACAACACGTAATGGTGACTACTCAGGAAAAATATCATTTACATATCCGCAATCAAAAAAACACTTCAATAGAAACTTATCATATATCCGATATACTAACTAATAGAGGGAAAAAGGGGAAAGCATATAAATCAACCAACCCTATTATTGGTATTTCCTAAAATAGGTATAATTTTATTTGAATAAAGATTCCATATAAACTAATGAAAGAAAACATATTTTTATTCCAAGTGATTTTTTTTGTGGTATATTACAGCGTGAATAATACGGATAAGTATTGCCTATGAAAGTTAATTCTATTATTAAATATATTTTTTATATCATTCTATGTCTAACAACTACCCCAATATTTGCTGATAAAATTAATGATATTATCATAATCAACAACACTAATAGTAATAATACTACACACAATTCAAACACTATGATACTCAATAAAGTAGATAACAAAAAACAAGCCGATGATTTACTTATGAATGCTATGGCCATGCTGGGTGTTAATTATAAATGGGGAGGAAATAATCCCCACAGTGGTATGGATTGTAGTGGGTTTATACAATATATATTTAAAACAAGTCAAGACGTCAATTTACCTAGAACTGCTAGAATGATGTCCCAGCAAGGAATGCTTATTGCCAGAAATAATTTACAGCCTGGCGACTTAATCTTTTTTGCTACTGGCAAAAGAAATAGAGCAGTTACTCATGTTGGTGTATACATTGGTGATGATAAATTTATACATACCCCCCGTACAGGGAAAGCAGTAGAAATCAGATCCTTATCTAATAAATACTGGACCAAAGCATATCTCTGGGCAAGACGAATTGATAAACAATAGAGAAGATATAGTTATGCCTACTGATTTTTCCCATAGATGGTTGGATAAAAATGGTAATGTTATTGCTTGTAAAGAAAAAAACAAAGTGATGCAAGAAAATATGCAAGAATTTGCTCACAATGTACAGGATATTTTTGAAGATGCTATTCTTATGGGATGTGAAGAAAATCAGGTTAAAGAATTTATGATTAAATTAATTGAATCCCTTCCTAATCCATATAATGAGTTATTATGAGTTCTAAAATTTCTGCACTTATTATTGCAAAAAATGAACATGATAATATTACCGAATGCCTTAAAAGTGTTTCTTTTTGTGATGAAGTTATTGTCATTGATGATTTTAGTGATGATGACACAGTAGAATTAGCCCAATCTTTAGGTGCTACTATTTATCAAAGAGCAATGAATGGTGATTATGGGGCACAACAAAATTTTGCAATTTCTAAAGCCAAAAATCCCTGGTTATTACTTATTGATTGCGATGAAAGGATTACTGAACCACTAAAAAATGAGATTTTACAAGTTGTACAAAATCCTCCCTTAGTCGCTTATCAAATCAAACGTTTAAATCACTTTAATGCAAAAAGGGTCTACTTCGGCACTATGCGTCCTGATTATGTATGTCGGTTAATTCCAAGAGAGGGGACATCAATACAAGGCAAAGTACATCAAAAGACACAACACCCTTATTCTGAGGATAAATTGAAAAATGGGATGTTACATTACACCTATCAGTCATGGGAAGAATATTATGCAAAATTTGACCGCTACACACAACTTTCAGCCGAAAAATATCTCTTCGAGGGTAAAACCTCCCACTTTTTCTTAGATTTAACTTTAAAACCTCTTTGGTCTTTTATTAAAATGTATTTTATTCACCTTGGTTTCTTAGATGGTAAATTAGGTTTTGTTCTAGCTAAAAATCATTATTTTTATACTTATACCAAATATATGCGTTTTTATTACCTACAACACCCTATTGTAAAATAGCCATGAACCTCACTTCTGTTGCCTTAATTATTTCTACTTATAATTGGCCCTCAGCATTAGCATTGGTCTTAAAAAGTGCTATAGAGCAAACTGTACGTGCTAATGAAATTATTATTGCAGATGATGGTTCAACTTTTAAAACAAAATATCTAATTGATTCCTTCATAAAAAAAAGCCCCATACCCATTAAACATGTGTGGCAACAAGATTTAGGTTTCCGTCTAGCACAATCTCGTAATAATGCATTAAGAGTTGCGAAGAGTAGTTATATTATTTTTATTGATGGCGATACTATTTTACATCCTAGATTTATCGAAGATCATTTATACCATCTAGAGCCTAACACTTTTGTAGTAGGTTCACGAGTGCTTCTCAGAGAAAGTAACACTCAAAAGTTCTTAGAGAAACAATTTTTCTATTTTAACTTTCTTACTACTAAAGCTTCTAACAAACAAAATGCTATTTACAGTCGTTTTTTATCTAATAAAACAGCTAAAAAAAGACGTGAACCAATACAAGAACTAATTTTTAAAATCCGAGGTTGTAATCTTGCTTGTTTTTATCAAGACATCCTAGAAGTTAATGGTTTCAATGAAGACTTTTATGGTTGGGGGCGTGAAGATTCAGAATTCGCCTTTCGATTACTAAGCAAAGGATTATGGATTAAACATATTAAATTTAATGCTATACAGTACCATTTATATCATCCAGAAAACACAAACAAGAACCTGGAAAAAAATAATGCTCTTCTTGAAAATATTCAGAAGAGCGATTCCTACCAATGTTCTAATGGTTTAACTCAATTAATTAATAAATAATACCACAAGCAATCTTTTCTCCCGCGTTACTCATGAGTTGAGTTTCAGAATTGTCTGGATGACTATGCAAAACAACTGAATGTCCTAAAATATTTCTAGTAGCATCATTACAACCAATACACCAACTATTCGTGGTTGTTTTAAAGGTATAATCAACATTACCGTCTTTATTCGCTAAAAATACACCAACATCCCCTCTATGATAACCACCGTTTTCCGAACGATGATATTCCCCCCGTGTAGGATTCCAACGACCTCCAGCAGAGCTAGCATCATCTGAAGAACAGTCTGGGTTTTCATGAATATGAATAGCATGTAATCCAGGTAAGACATTTTTAGCCTTTAATTGCAACAATACAGTGCCCTCTTTTAAGACGGAAATTTCGACCGTTCCGATCACTCGGCTACCATTTTTCGCTTCCAAAGGAATAATAACCTGCTCATCGGTTCCTAGTATTTTTATTCTTGTATCAGAAGCTGCTCTTATATCATTAGAGGATTGATTAAAACTACAAGCTACCAATACTATTAAAACAAGGGATAAACAAGTAAATATTTTGTTTTGGCTTCTCATGTTGAAATATTCTATAACAATTTGATTGATTCTACACAACACCTTGTTCCAACATTGCTTCAGCAACTTTTTTAAACCCAACAATATTGGCACCACGTACATAATTAATATAGCCATCTCCTTCGGTTCCATGCATAACACAAGAATCATGGATTTTAACCATTAAATCATGCAAGTGCATATCTACTTTTTCAGCATCCCACACTAAACGTAAAGCATTTTGACTCATTTCCAGACCCGAAGTTGCCACACCTCCTGCATTACTCGCTTTACCTGGAGCATACAATATTTTGTTACGCAAAAAGACCTCAACTGCTTCCAAGGTAGATGGCATATTAGCACCTTCTGCAATACACTTACATCCTTGTTTAATTAGTAATTCTGCATCATTTTTATCTAGCTCATTTTGAGTTGCACAAGGTATTGCAATATCACAAGGAATAGACCAAGGTCGCTGATTAGCAAAATATTGTACGCCTTCCGATTCATGCTCTGTAGCATAGACCGATAAACGCTCACGACGATGATTCTTCAGATGAAGTAAACTTTCTAACTGTTCTTCTGTAATTCCTTCCGGAAAATAAACAAATCCATTTGAATCTGAAACAGTTAATACAATAGCACCATTCTTTAATAACTTGTCAACAGCAAACTGAGCAACATTACCCGAACCGGACACAACGACCCGTTTACCTGACATACTCTCCCCGTTAGTTTTTAACATACAATCAACAAAATAAACAGTACCATATCCGGTAGCTTCTGGACGAATCAAACTTCCTCCATAACTCATACCTTTCCCTGTTAACACAGAAGCAAATTCATTTCGTATTTTCTTATACTGCCCAAACAAAAAGCCAATCTCTCTACCGCCAACCCCAATATCTCCAGCAGGCACATCCGTAAAAGCACCAATATGACGATACAATTCAGACATAAATGACTGACAGAATCTCATCACTTCATTATCTGATTTCCCCTTAGGATCGAAGTCTGAGCCACCCTTACCTCCGCCCATAGGTAAAGTGGTAAGTGCATTTTTAAAAACTTGTTCAAATGCTAAAAATTTCAACACACCTAAATCAACGGTTGGATGGAACCTAAGTCCACCTTTATAGGGGCCGATTGCTGAGTTCATTTGTACACGGAATCCACGGTTAACTCTTACTTCACCTGCATCATCAACCCAAGGAACACGAAACATAACCACACGCTCAGGCTCAACAAGGCGCTCTAATAAACCCTTTTGCATGTAACAAGGATTTTCTTCTAAAAATGGGGAAATACTTGAAAAAACTTCTTGTACTGCTTGGTGAAATACTGTTTGAGTAGGATCTTGTTTTTTAATCTTTTCTATCAATGTTTCTAGTACCGGCAACATTATATCCTCCAATCGAACAAATTACAAAATACTAACTATTTTAAAAATCTAATTAGGACTATCATTTATAGTTCTAGCAAATAAATCTACTAACAAACCCTTTTAATTATATTATTAATAGGTGTTTTGTGGAAATTTATTTTTTAATCATCTGTCCACCACCCCATCGAAATATAAAAAATTTTATAAATAAAGCCTACCATTTGATCCAATCAAAACAAATTTATGAATTGAGAAGTTATAGAACTTGAGCTAAAATGAGCAACCAAGATATTAACGAGGTGGAATATGGATTTTGAAAAAGCACGCTATAATATGGTTGAACAACAAATAAGACCATGGGAGGTTTTGGATTTAACACTGTTAGAGGTGTTAAGCGATATTCCTAGGGAGAGATTTGTCCTTCCCGATCAGCTAGAGATTGCGTATGCAGAATTAGCGCTTCCTTTAAAAAATGGTTCTACTATGTTAGAACCAAAAATAGTGGCACGTCTAATTCAATCATTAGAACTTAATCCTCAAAAGCATGTTCTTGAAATAGGTACGGGATCTGGCTACGCTACTGCTATTCTTTCTAAGCTTGCTAAAGAAGTAGATACATTAGATAAAGATCAAGAGCAGCTAGATTTTGCCAAGAATGTCCTAGATGAACTAGGTTTAAATAATATTCAGTATTATGCCCAAAATGGTCTGAATCAAACAACTTACCAAGAAATTGGAAATCTATATGATGCTATTTATGTCGGTGGTGCAGTTTACTCAATACCCACTTTCTTACTGAATACTTTGAAACCAAATGGTAAATTAATTGCTATTGTTGGTGAGACACCAATAATGCAAGCCACTATTTACCATAAAAATGGCACAGATATTACTAGAAAATCTCTTTTTGAAACTAATGTCCACTATTTAGAAGAAAATTCAAATACATTCAGTGGCAAATTTTTGTTTTAACGTATCATTAAGTGAATATTACTCAATATAGATTTTATGCGCTCTTTTGAGATGACATAATAATTCGTGGGAAATTGTATTGGCCTTAGATGCAATATCACTAACGGAGATATGCTCTCCCCAAAGTTCTACTTCACTACCAATTCCTTGACTTTCTCGGTTAAGCTCTACAGATAGCATATCCATAGAAACTCTACCCACCACTCTACTTTGTACCCCATCAATCCAGACAAAATTATCTTGCGAAGAGACTCTTGGATAACCATCTGCATAGCCACATGCAACCAACCCCACTCTCATATCATAGGGTGCAGTAAATATTCCACCATAACCAATACTTTCACCTTTTTTTAGCTCTCTGACCGAAAAAACTTCTGAATGTAAATGCATGACAGGTTTCAAATGGATATCTTTGGGTATATTAGGAATCGGATTAAGGCCATATAATGCTATACCTATCCTAGCAATGTCTTGATAAGCATAAGGATGATATAAAACGCCTGAAGAATTACAAATGCTTTTTAAATTACCTGATGCATGCGTGGTAGTAATAAAACGATCTAATTGCTGTCGAGTAAAATTAGATTGCAACTCATCTGCAGAAGAAAAATGTGTCATGTCAACAATACTATTAACTCGAGAGTGATTCTTAAATTTTGTTAAAACATTATCAAACTCCATCGGCATAAATCCTGCACGTCGCATACCTGTGTCCAACTTGATCCAAACATCAATTTGATTATGCCATATATGATTTAAAAACCATTCTACTTGTTGTAAATGATGAATAACTGGTGTTAATTGATAATGATCTACCGCCTTATATTCTGTTTGTGAAAAAACACCTTCTAGCAATATGATAGGGTTTGTAATACCATGATTTCTTAATTCTAAAGCCTCCTCTAAAAAAGCAACTGCAAAACCATCCGCATATTCTTGCAGTGCTTGAGCACATCGAATAGCACCATGGCCATAAGCATCTGCTTTAAGCACAGCCAAAGAAACGCCTTTATGTTTTTGTTTTAAATAAATAAAATTATTAACCAAATGGCTTAAATAGATGTATGCTTTTAATGGTCTCATACTCAATCAACAAAAATAAGTCAGAAATGTTCCCAACTTATTTTACGTAACTAATGAATAATCATTCCTAATCAATCAATTCTTCTGTTTCCTCTTTGCTTTCAGCAACCTTTTCCATACATACTAAGGTCTCCCCCCTATCTAAATTAATGAGACGAACTCCTTGTGCTCTTCGACCTGTTTCTCTAATCTGGTTGACATACGTACGAATTAAAATACCTCCCGAAGTAATTAACATCACATCATCAGTTTCTTCAACAAGCGATGCTGCCACTAACATACCATTTCGCTGCCCTGTATCGATATCAATCACTCCGTAGTTGCCTCTACGCCCCTTAGGGTAGCTATCAATATTCGTTCTTTTACCATAACCATTTTCTGTGGCGGTTAGCACCATGGCGTTTTTGTCCGTTTCTGGATGCATCGCTAATAAACTAATAACTTTGGAACCATCGGATAATCTCATACCCCGGACACCTTGAGATGTGCGCCCCGTTGGTCTAATACCGTTCTCATCAAATCTTATTACTTTACCCCGATCAGAAAATAACATAATCTCATGCATTCCACTTGTTTTAACAACACCAACCAAGCTATCTTGCTCAGATAAAGTAATAGCAGCAATCCCTAAATTTTTAGCACCAGAGAAGTTCATTAAGGATGTTTTCTTCACGATACCTAAACTAGTACACATGAATACATATTCACTGTCTGTAAATTCTTTGACTGGTAAAATTGCACTAATTGTTTCATTATCAGATAAATTTAATACATTGGTCACAGGCCTCCCCCTACTGACACGACTACCAATAGGTAACTTATAAACCTTGATCCAATAACATTTCCCTAAAGAAGTAAAACATAATAAATAGTCATGCATATTAGCAACAAAAAGGGTTTTAATAAAATCCTCTTCCTTAGTTGCTGTTGCCTGCTTCCCTCTGCCTCCTCTGTTTTGAGATTGATAATCTTCCACCGGCTGAGCTTTAATATACCCCTCATGTGAAAGTGTCACAATCATATCTTGAGGTTGAATTAAGTCTTTATCATCAATATCGCCACCAATAGGGTCTATTTCTGTTTTCCTAGCATCCCCAAAATCTATTTTAATTTGATTTAATTCATGACGAATAATTTCAGTAACACGTTCTCTTTTAGCGAGAACATCAGTCAAATCTAACATTACTTCAATCACTTCTTCATACTCAGAAATGATTTTATCTTGCTCCAAACCTGTTAATCGCTGTAAACGCATATCTAAAATAGCCTGAGCTTGCACTTCAGATAATTGATATCCATCAGCCTTCAATCCAAAGTCTTCACTAATTTCTTCTGAACGAAATAAGTTAATGTCTACCCGCTCTAACATTGATGCAACCAAACCGTATCGCCAGGTTCTAGCTAGCAATGCTGTTTTTGCTTCCCAAGGTGTAGTACTCGATTTGATTAGTTGAATAATTTCATCTACGTTAGTAAGCGCAACTGCTAACCCCTCTAATACATGCCCTCGATTACGTGCCTTTTTAAGTTCAAAAACAGTTCGCCTATAAACTACCTCTCTCCGATGTTTTAAAAACTCAACAATAAAACATTTTAAATTAAGTTGTTTAGGATTCCCATCCACTAGAGCTACCATATTTATGCCAAAAGTATCCTGTAATTTTGTCAATTTATACAATTGATTTAAAATAACTTTTGCATTCTCATTACGTTTTAACTCAATAACAATACGAATTCCAGACTTATCCGATTCATCACGTAAGTCAGCAATACCATTTATACTCTTATCCCTAACCAATAAGCCAATTTTCTCCACTAATTTAGCTTTATTGACTTGATAAGGAATTTCATCAATAACGATCGCTGTCCTATCGCCTGCCTTATGAATGGTTTCTATATGGGTTTTACCGCGTATCACCACTCTGCCTCGACCTGTTCTATATCCTTCTCTTATCCCTGAGATACCATAAACAGTTGCACCCGTAGGAAAATCTGGTGCGGGAATAATATCAATCAATTCATCAACTGAAATATCTTCATTATCTAATACCGCTACACAAGCATCAATCACTTCAGAAATATTATGTGGTGGTATATTAGTAGCCATACCGACAGCAATACCTGAAGATCCATTGACTAATAAAATGGGTATCTTAGAGGGTAAAACCACAGGCTCTTTTTCGCTATTATCGTAGTTAGGACTGAAATCTACAGTTTCTTTATCTAAGTCTGCTAGTATTTCTTGGGCTATTTTGTGCATACGAATCTCAGTATATCGCATAGCCGCAGCCCCATCTCCATCAATAGAACCAAAATTACCTTGTCCGTCTATCAATTGATAACGCATAGTAAAATCTTGTGCCATCCTAACAATCGTATCGTAAACTGCCTTATCCCCATGAGGATGATATTTACCAATCACATTACCCACAACTCTAGCAGACTTTTTAAAGGGCTTATTCCAATAATTACTTAGTTCATTCATGGCATAAAGTACTCTTCGATGCACGGGCTTCATTCCATCTCTCACATCAGGCAAGGCTCTACCAACAATAACACTCATGGCATAATCTAAGTAGGACTGCTTCATTTCCTCTTCTAAACTAATTGGAAATGTTTCTTTAGCAACAAACGACTCCGACATATTGACTTTCTCAAAGAATAAAACATGTGTATTCTATCATACTAAAAACTTGCAAGGGACTTTTCTCAAATGCCAGTTGCCATTTTGTGTCTTTTCTCTTACCATTAACAAATCTAGTATCTATCTAGCAGATATACCATCATAAATTAAAATTACATCAATTAAATTTAAGTAAATAATAAGAATAAGTCTACATAACTTTTAGGATTGGGATCTAAAGTGAAAATCTATGATTTTTTTGTCAACACATCAAAACAATTTAAGCTTCATTACATACTAAAACAGTATGTCATATCATTGTTGTTTTGCATGCTTTGTTTATATCTGGTATATGATTCCCTGGTAATGGCAAATGACTCTAATCCAATCTTAATATTATTTGTCAGTACTTGGTTCATTCTCAACACACTGTTATTTCCTTTTGCTAGGTTTGCATTAGATTCGATCATCAACTACATTGTTACTGGGAATCAATTAAAAACCCCTAAAATTATTTCTTACCTGGTCAAAATATTCTATCTCGCTCTATGTTGGGCGTACGCAATTTTATTGGCACCTATTGGTATCCTTTTTTATCTCATCATTAAAATCAGAGGCAGTGATCAAGATTACTATTAGATAATAACAAAAATATCAGGCATGGTTCATCATATTTAGTTATTCTAGTTATTCGAATACCTTGTGCATAACTTTGTGAATAACTCACTAAATAAATAAAAATTTGGTTTAAAATAAGGCCAATTGATTTTGGTTGATAGCTAAATTTAATGACAAGAAATAATAATTATTTATTATTTTTCAATTAGTTAATATATATAATAATTTTTGTTTATTGTTTTGAGCTTGGGGAATTAGTCATCATCCTAAATCTGTGAATAACTTGTAGTTTTTTATACTTACTTTTAGAAATACTTTAAATAATGAACAAAAAAAATATATGGATTTTTTCATCGGTTATCGATAACTTTGGTGATGCAGGTGTTGCTTATAGGATTGCTCGCGAAATATCCTTAAACAAAGAATTTAAAATTTTTTTATTTATTGATGATATCATTACTTTAGCAAAACTTGAAAATTCCCTATCCCTACAGCATCAAAAACAAATCAGACACAATATAATCATCATCCAATGGAATTCATCTTGCTTTTCTGGCCTTGCCACTCCTGATATTATTCTCGAAACCTTTGGTTGTTTTTCAGAAAAACCACTTAACAATCAAAAATTAGAATCCATTCCACAAATTAATATCGAATACTTAAGTGCCGAAGATTGGACGCTTAATTACCATTTAAAACCCTCTTTATTGGGCACACAAAAAAAATTTTTCTATTTCCTTGGTTTCAATGAAAATAGTGGGGGGTTATTCATTGAAAACAATTACACACAAGAAGAGATGGAATTCAAAAAACATGATACTAACATATTAAATTTCGTACAAAAATATAAAATTCCATTTAACCTAAAAAGAAAAAAAATTTTTATCTTTGGCTATGAATCAAACATATGGCATCAATGGACTAATATCTGGCGTCAACTTAATATCAACTATGAGCTATGGATAGCTGAAAAAAAAGTATTAAACTCTATGCGAGAAAATCGTATTCACACAGTATCTCTTCCTTTTGTCAACCAAACGGATTTTGACAAACTACTATGGTTATCTGATATTGCCATTGTTCGTGGTGAAGATAGTTTTATTAGAGCTCAGCTCGCAGGAATTCCTTTTTTTTGGCACATTTATCCTCAAAAAAATCAATTACACTTAAAAAAATTAAGTGCCTTTTGGTGCCAAGTCACTCCATACTATGAAAATGAAATTTTTTTTCACCACCAACGTTTGTCACTAGCTCTAAACGAAGGGATTGTTCTCTCTGATAAAGAGTGCTATACCAGTTGGAATATATTATTACAATATCAAGAAAATTGGCTAAAAAATACACAATCATGGAGAGATTTTCTATTATCTCAATCTACAGCATATGAAAAATTAACACAGTTTATCAAAAAACAGTTAGAATTACCCCTTTAAATGTTCAATATAACACTGAGGATTATGTATGAAAACAGCGCAAGAATTACGCATAGGTAATGTTTTTATGGTCGGAAACGATGCTATGGTTGTACAAAAAACAGAATATAATAAATCTGGTCGTAATGCTGCCGTTGTAAAAATGAAATTAAAAAATTTACTTAATGGCAATATCACTGAATCTGTGTATCGTGCTGATGACAAATTAGATGATATTATTCTTGAGAAAAAACAATGTACTTATTCCTATTTTTCTGACCCTATGTATGTCTTTATGGATGAAGAATTCAACCAGTATGAAATTGAAGCTGACAATATGGTTAATAGCATTCATTACATTGTAGATGGCATGGAGGATATTTGTGAAGTAACTTTTTATCAAGGTAAAGCAATATCTGTAGAACTCCCTACTATTATCGTTAGAGAAATACAGTATACAGAACCTGCTGTAAAGGGAGATACCTCAGGGAAAGTGATGAAACCGGCGACATTAATAGGAGGCTATGAAATAAGCGTGCCTTCCTTTGTTGAAAATGGAGATAAGATAGAGATTGATACTCGGACTAATGAATTCAGAAAAAGAGCCTAAAGCCTCAAGACCATTTTTGGTATTTTTTAATTCAGACAACATTAACACTAAGATATTAACAGGAGCATTGGATGAGCGCCATTATTGACATATTAGCTCGTGAAATTTTAGACTCACGTGGGAACCCTACTGTAGAATGTGACGTACTTTTGGAAAGTGGTGCCATGGGTAGAGCTGCAGTTCCCTCTGGTGCATCAACAGGTATAAAAGAAGCTATAGAATTAAGAGATGTTGATAATGTTCGCTATTTAGGTAAAGGTGTTTTAAAGGCAGTTACTCATATTAATGAAGAAATTGCTGATGCTGTTATAGGTGTTGAAGCAGAGGATCAAACTTATGTTGATCAAGTATTGATCGAGTTAGATGGTACTGAAAATAAATCACGCCTAGGTGCCAACGCATTGTTAGCTGTTTCGTTAGCAGTTGCAAAAGCATCAGCGGAAGAAGCAGGATTACCCCTTTATCGATATATTGGTGGTACAGGACCAATGTCTTTGCCTGTTCCTATGATGAATGTTATTAACGGTGGGGCTCATGCTAATAACTCTCTAAACATACAAGAATTTATGATTATTCCTGCCCAATTTGATTCCTTTAGAGAAGCTTTACGGGCAGGAGTGGAAATTTTTCAACATTTGAAACAAATCTGTAACAAAAAGGCTTATCCAACCACAGTAGGCGATGAAGGTGGCTTTGCTCCAAACTTAAATAGCCATGAACAGGCAATTGAGTTAATCATAGAAGCGACTGAAAGGGCAGGTTACAAAATAGGACAAGAAATTTTATTAGCTCTAGACTGTGCCTCTTCTGAATTTTATGAAAATAAGCAATATCATTTATCTGCTGAAAATAAATCTTTATCTAGTGCTGAGTTTGTTGACTATTTAGTAAATTTAGTTAACAAATACCCTATCACTTCTATCGAGGATGGTATGGCTGAAGAAGACTATGAAGGTTGGAAAATATTAACGGATCAATTAGGGAAGAGAATTCAGCTAGTCGGTGATGATTTGTTTGTCACTAATCCAAAAATTCTCCAAGATGGGATTGAACAAGGTTTAGCTAATGCCGTTCTAATCAAAGTTAACCAAATTGGTACACTATCTGAAACCCTAAAAACTATTGATTTAGCAAAAAGAAATTCTTATACCAGTATTATAAGTCATCGTTCTGGAGAAACAGAGGATGGGACTATTGCTGATTTAGCAGTAGCCACTAATTGTATGCAAATCAAAACAGGATCATTATCTCGTTCAGATAGGACAGCTAAGTATAATCAGCTGCTCAGAATTGAGGAGCAGTTAGGACAAATGGCTTACTATCCTGGTAAAAAAGCTTTTTATCAATTAAAAAAATAAATCAATTTCATCTAAGAGTAAGAGATTGAGAAATAATAAAATAATGAAATTATTTTATTATTCGGTAATAGCTATGTTTAATATAATAAAAAATGTGAAATAATGACATTTTTCACTCTAGTAGCACTCAAATTTGAGGAATTTAAGTAAACTGTCCGTGTCAAAATATGAACAAGTGAATAAAATGGCTAATAATAGTTATTAAATTGACGCTTAGCCATGTTCTTTAAAGCATGGTTTTGCGTTGCTCCTGTTAAATATATTTAATCACATATATACAAAGGGTCATTTTTCTTCCCTACTAAACGATTACATAAAACCTAGACGTGCTTTCAGACTTTTGTTTGAAAAACCACTAAATAAGTGAGAGTAATAAACAGTATTACTCATGACTTTTTTTACGTATTCTCTAGTTTCATCAAAAGGAATTGTTTCTACATAAACAGCACCTTCTAAGCCATTTTGACGCCACCTTTTAGCCCTTCCTGGACCTGCGTTGTAAGCTGAAGTAGCCAATGGCTCTGAGTTAAATTGTTTATATAAATCAGCCAAATACCATACCCCCATATTAATATTATTATCCATATTATTTAATAAGTGATACCCATCTAGACCAATTTTTCGAGCAATCACTTGTGCGGTTCCAGGCATAATTTGCATCAATCCTGATGCTCCCACTGAGCTTTTAGCGATCATAATAAAACGACTTTCTTGTCGAATTAATCCAAATACCCATGCAGATTCTATACCATAAAGGTCAGTATATTTCTCAACAATATTTTTATAAGGAAATGGAAATCTTAACTGATAGTCTAACAAACTATCACTCATATCTGCACTTAAAATAGACATTTCATAAAATTGATTTTGTAACGCCAACTGAGAAGCTAAAATAAGTTTATCGTCTGCAAAATTTTTGATAGCATATCGCCATTGATCTTGAGCTGCTATTCTCATTTGACGATCCCCCATATCCAATGAGTTCCTAAATAAAACCAATGATCGATGAATCTGACTATCTTGTGCTAAAGCCATTGCTGAAGAGGAACGCCCACCTGAAGTATTAGATTTCACATTTAAAGGCTTACCCAACTCTTCATGCCCTAAAATTGCATAAAAGTTTCTTCCACTTGCCACTACTTTTTCATACAATATTCTTGCATTCGTCCTATCACCTAAAGCAGCTTTTGCCCTACCTTGCCAGTACCACCAAGTTGGTGTCTCACGCAATTTTTTTGGCATCATTTGAATAATCTGACTAAGTTGACTCCACAATTTTAAACGGAGTGCTGAACGAGCATACCACTCCCACTGCTCATTAGATAATTGTGTTTTATCAGATTTATTAAAATGTTGCAATGCAGATACCATATCCAAGTCTCTGGCTTTAGAAAGCCCCACCAATCCCTCTACAAAACCAATATCATCTTGATCTACATTGCCATATAACTTGTAAATAAATTCATCAATATCATGCCTATTCCTACCTTTTGGGGTAATACCGGGCATAATCTTGGCTATTTTGGAGGCTTTAGAACCGTCATATACCGATATATTGGGTATTGGTTGTCCAACTGCATTAGCCAAATTTTTTGCTAACGTAATATAATTATTAGAAATTAGTATTCTTACTCTTCTCCACACATCATTTTGGTCGATCATCCCTCTAGAAGCGGCTACTTCTATCATTTTATTACAACCTTCTGGTAGTTTTTCATTACTCTTAACCAACTCTCCAGACATATTAGATAATGATATTCCTCTTTGTGAATATCCAGCTATAGTTGCATAACAATTGACTTCCAGATTATTGGTATTGGAGGGTAACAATTTATACTGACTTAGAAATTCTGCCCAATTGGCCTGCTTACCTAAAATTTTTAACAATCCTATCCTTATCTGTTCAACCATACTATTTTGTTGACCCGTTTGAAAAGATAAAAAGTGGTATGCATCTTCTGTTTGTTTCTGTTTTAATGAAATCAAAGCTGTTTGGTATAAAGAATAATCATACATAACTTTTGATTCATTTTGCTTTGGAAAGGTTGTGACAGGTGCAATAATTCTTGATTCAAAGTGCTGGACAGTCTGGTGTGTATTGCCTTCTTGATTATTATTAGCACAAGCTAGTAGTATTCCCAAAATTGAAGTTAAGATTATTCTTTGTTTTATTTTTAGCATAAGTAATAATTCCAATATTTAACTTTCCCAATACACGGGTAAAAATAAAATAAATACGGTAAAAATTTCTAATCGACCAATCAACATAGTGAAAGCACACACCCATTTTTGAAAATCACTCAAAATATTTAAGTCCGCCATGGGACCAAGATATCCAAGTCCTGGACCTGCATTTGTGATTGAGGCAATAATAAAGGAAAACGCTGAAACAGCATCTACTCCGGTAAAAAGTAATATTAAAGTCGCAATCACCACAGTCATCAAATACACTAAAATGAATGCCATCACATTTAATGATATCTTATTGGGAACAATATTACCATTTACCTTAACGGTTTTAACCGCGTTAGGATGAATTAACAACAACATTTCTCGGTACATAAACTTGAACTGAATAATAATACGAATCATTTTAATACCACCACCAGTTGACCCAGAATTTGACAATATGTTCGCCAACATATACATGATTATCCCAACATATATCGGCCATTGAGTAAAATCTACTGAACTAAATCCACAAGCTGTACCAATCGAAACATAATTAAATGCAACATACCTTAGTGAAGTCAAAAAACCAGATAATCCTTGTCCATAAAATCCCATATACCATAAATAAACTGTAGAAATTAAAATACTCAAAAGTAATACTTTTAAAAATATTCTCACCTCTTCATCTTTCCAGTATATGATGAGGCTTCTATTTTTTATGACCATTATATGATTCAAAAAACTAATAGCCCCAATTAACATCGTGATCATCAAAATTATCTCAATTGTAACTGAATTAAAATGACCAATACTGTCTGAATAAGTTGAAAACCCACCTAAAGAAATACTGGAGAATGCATGGCACACCGCATCAAACCAACTCATCCCAGCTAATTTAAGTACTATCACAACGATAACAGTAAAAATTATATAAATCCCCCACAAAGATTTAGCTGTTTGTGCAATTCTGGGTGTTAATTTTTTATCTTTATTGACTCCTGTAATCTCCGCTCTCAAAATATTCATTCCACCAATACCTAGGGTTGGGATAATCGCTACTGCCAACACTATAATCCCCATACCACCGAACCAATTAAGCATATGTCGCCATAAATTTAGCGAAGGTTGCAAATGCTCAACATTGGCAAAAACACTAGAACCAGTTGTCGTTAAGCCTGAAATAGCCTCAAAATAAGCGTCTGTAAAACTCAAACTGTCCGAAAAATAGATAGGGATAGACGCTGCAAAAGCAAATAAAATCCATAATAAGAAAGCTAATAAAAAACCATCTCTTGCTTGTAACTCTCTATTATATTTTTTAGTCAACTGCCTAATTATAAAAGACGAAATAATCATTACTAACGAGGTAAACAACCAAGTTTCTAGAAGCCCATCGCCAAAGTAATAAGAAGCCAGTGCTGGAGCCCATAATAGGCAAGAAAACAAAATATTCAATCTCGCAAGATTGTAAATAATTGGTAAAAAACGATTAACCATATTTGTGAGCCCCAACTATGTTAAAGTAAGTCATTGCATTAGTAATGGTCATTAATTAAATAAGTCATAAAGAAAACAGCTTATCATTGTATAATAAACTTTTACTATTACCTATACTTAGAAAAAAAAATGAGTATAAAAAATCTAAATATTGCAATAACGGCTGGTGAACCATCTGGCGATTTGCTTGGTTCCTATTTGATAAGTGCTTTAAAAAAAACATACCCTAATGCTCATTTTTTTGGTATTGGTGGACCTTTGATGATCGATCAGGGTTTTACCAGTTTCTTTAAACAAGAAAACTTAGCAGTAATGGGTTATTTTGAAGTGGTAAGTAAATTACCCAAAATCCTGTTGATTAGAAAACAAATCACTAACATTATCTTAAAAAAAAAACCAGATATTTATATTGGTATCGATGCACCGGATTTCAATTTTAAAATAGAACAAAAGGTTCATCGACAAGGGATTCCAACTATTCATTATGTCAGTCCATCTGTGTGGGCTTGGAAATCTAAAAGAGTAGAAAAAATCATACAATTCACAGATAATATTCTATGTCTTTTCCCTATGGAACCTCCTATTTACCACAACAAAGGAGGAAATGCAATTTATGTGGGACATCCTTTAGCCAATCAAATTTCTTTAAATATTAATCAACTGGATTCAAGACAATTACTCAGTTTACCTAACAACATTCTAGTTGCCACACTTATGCCTGGTAGCCGTGAAAGTGAGATTAAATATATGGCACCATTATTCTTGGAAACCGCCAAACAACTATTCGAAGCCTATCCTTCAATTCAATTTTTTATGCCTATTAATAACCAAAAGAATCAGGATCTCATTCGAAAGATAATCCAAACAAAGAAATTAGACTTCCTCCCAATTCGATTAATAACTGAAACTGACAATAAGTACAATTATCTAGCAGCCTCTAATGTTGCTTTAGTCGCTAGTGGCACTGCCACCTTAGAGGTTGCTCTATGTAAATGTCCTATGGTTATTAGTTATATCATTTCTCCTATAACCCACCACTTAGTTAAACCATTCATCCAGACCGATACATTTGGACTGCCTAATATTCTTTTACAAGAACGGGTAGTACCTGAATATATTCAAGAGAATGCAACAGCTGACAACTTATTTAAAGCCTGCCAAATTTACCTCGATAATCCTAAAAGATGCCAAGAAGTTATTCAAAAATTTTATCAATTGCATCAAACATTAAGGCAAGACTTTCCTACAATTACTACTCAAGCGATATCGAAAATACTCCATCAAACAGAGCAATAATTACTTATCCTGTAGTACCTTATTGATGGAGGTTAACACTTCTGGTAGTTTTATATTGTACAATGCTACTCCCTGTGCCAAATCTGAACGCCCTCCTCCTTTCCCATTAATGGGCTTTAGTATGTATTTAACCAGATCTCCCGCCTTCACGCGGTCACTAATTGGTTTGGAAACACCGACACAAACGGACACTTTATCCTCAATAATTGAGTAAACAACAACTACCAAGTTATCAAATCTTCCAGTTAACTCGGGAATAGCTTCTCTTAGCATATTAGGTTCAAAAGGTAACTCCTCCACAATCAAAGTAAAATCACCAACTTTTTGTACCTTTTCAATTAGATCATTGCTAACTTTTTTCAAAATTTCAGCTCTCATCTGAATAAGACTCAGTTCTAATTTCTTACTATTACGTAAAATATTTTCGAGTTTAGGTAACAAGTCATCCACAGTCTGTGCTTTTAATTCTTGCAATATCGCAGCAATTAACCTTTCTTGACTTTGCATCCATAAAATTGAAGCTTTTCCTGTAATAGCTTCAATTCTTCTAACACCAGAAGCAATACCCCCCTCAGTTATAATTTTAAAAAATCCAATCTGTCCTGTTCTTGCCACATGGGTACCCCCACATAGTTCTGCCGAGAAATCTCCCATTTGAACGACACAAACTTCATCCCCATATTTTTCGCTAAATAAAGCCATTGCGCCCTTATTAATAGCCTCATCATACGACATAATCTGCTTGGATACTTCTGAATCTTGCATAATCTCTTGATTAACTAAAGACTCAATACTGATTAACTCCTGTTCTGTCAAACCATTCGAATGTGTAAAATCGAACCTTAACTTTTGACTAGTTACTAAAGAACCTCGTTGTTCGACATGTTTTCCAATTACACGTCTCAAAGCTGCATGTAACAAATGAGTTGCACTATGGTTTCTCATGATATCTAAGCGAGTAGGAGCATCAATCATAGTAGTAATAAATTGTCCTATATGAATTGAATCATCTATGACACTACCCATATGCCCGAACACCTCAGATTTAATTTTTTGAGTATTGTTCACTTGAAATACAGGTTTTTTATCAATGTAAAAATAACCTATGTCGCCTATTTGCCCACCACTTTCAGCATAGAACGGTGTTTTATCCAAAACGACAGTACCTTGATCTTGTCGGCCTAGCTGAGAAACAGGTTCTCCATCTTGATTATAAAGAGCCAAAATTTTTGCATCGTCTTCATGTCTATCGTAGCCAATAAATTGAGTAGTAGGTCCTGCATATTCAAGCTGACGCTCAGACTTAAATCGAGAAGCTTGTCTTGCTCTTTCCTTTTGCAATTTCATTTCCTGAGTAAACTCATCTTGTTCGACTATGATATTTTTTTCACGACATATTTCTATTGTCAAATCTAAAGGGAACCCATATGTATCATATAATTTAAAAGCAATTTTTCCTGGTAAAACCTTAAGATTAGCATTTAAAAATTCTTGTAAATAGCCCATCCCTTGTGCAAGAGTTTGTGAGAATTTTTTTTCTTCATCCAACAAAGTTTTCTGTATCACGTCTTGTTTTTTTATTAACTCAGGATAAGCCTCTCCCATTTCAATAATCAAATCAGGAACTAAACGGTATAAAAAGGGATTTTTCTGCCTTAATTTATAGCCATGTCGAATTGCTCTTCGAATAATACGTCTTAATACATAAGAACGACCTTCATTACCCGGATAAACCCCATCAGCAATCAAAAAACTACAAGTACGAATATGATCAGCAATAACATTTAAAGAGGAGTTATTTTTTTCAAATGAAATACCTACTTCCCTTGCTACTGCCCGAATCAAGTGTTGGAATAAATCAATCTCAAAATTACTATGTACTTGTTGCATCACCGCTGCAATTCTTTCCAATCCCATTCCCGTATCAACTGAAGGTCTAGGTAAAGAATTCATCTGCCCTTTATCATCACGGTTATACTGCATGAATACACAATTCCAAATTTCCACAAATCTATCGCCATCTTCATCTTGACTACCTGGCGGGCCTCCAAAAACCTCGATCCCATGATCATAAAAAATTTCAGTACACGGCCCACACGGTCCTGTATCTCCCATTTGCCAAAAATTATCAGAAGCATACTTAGCACCTTTATTATCCCCAATCTTGATAATTTTCTCTTTGGGCAATCCTATTTTTTCATACCAGATATCATATGCCTCGTCATCTTCTGCATACACGGTTACTAACAATTTTTCCTTAGGAATACCTAACCAATCACTAGAAGTCAAGAATTCCCATGAATATTCAATAGCCTTCTCTTTAAAGTAATTACCAAAGCTAAAATTACCTAACATTTCAAAAAAAGTAAGATGTCTAGCTGTATAACCAACATTTTCTAAGTCATTGTGTTTACCGCCTGCACGTACACATTTTTGTACTGTTGTAGCCCTAACATAAGGCCGAGTATCAGATCCTAAAAATACCTGCTTAAATTGATTCATCCCCGCATTCACAAATAAAAGGGTAGGATCATTATTAGGAACCAATGGACTTGAAGACACTATGGTATGTTCTTTTGATTCAAAAAAACGTAAAAAACTTTCTCTGATTTCTGATGTTTTCATTTTTATATTAGCTTTTATTTAATTAGCTTTTAGCATGGAACTTTTATTCTATCCTAAATTAGTATTATTTGGCTATACGCCATAGAAACTGGCTAGTTGCTACACTGTATGATGGATAATTTGGGATTGTGACTGTTTAATAGCAACTGATTGGTATTAAGCCCAAGGTGAATATTGTGTTTTCTTAAGATTCTCTGCATTTATAACTCAATATTACAAAGATATCTGTCATTTGAGAAGGAGATGACCACATAAATCTGTTTGTCAAATATGTACCTAAAGTTTATTTGTACTGTGGTAAGTGAAATGATTGGAAAAAGACACTACCAAATTAAGTCCAAACTGGTAGAATAACTTGTAGTCTGCTTTATTCTGCAGGAAGCTACCACTTTGCAGTTACACCTTGTCTACTTGCCTTAAAAGACAGGCCTCACAAGGAGTCCCATAACTTTTTTCAATAAGAAACTAAAAACTACTTCTTTTCTATTACTGCACCTAGTTGGGTAGGATCTTGTTTCAATGCTTTTGAACAGATCAATTGTAATCTATAGTTGGTGGGGTCAACATAAAATCCTCTTACGAAAATACCTTGCAGCTGATCTGTATCTAACAACAAAGCATAGTCTTCCAACAATTCATCTAATTTATTAATTTCTTCTGTTTGAATATACAAATCTGCCAAATCAACGATATATTCTACTTCTCGGTATCGTTTATTAGAATTAATTAACTCTGATAATATTTCTGCCGCTTGCCGATAATAACCTAGTTCCTTGAAAAGCCTATACTCTTGCAACTTGTCAATAGCTTCACTAGAAACAACACCTTTGTTCTTAATTGTCAGCACCCGACCAGATTCACCTTGCGCCTGAATATCAATGACATCATCACGACCAGTAAAATTTTCAGATTGAGTAGTATTTTGTGATAATTCATGATTCGTAGATTTATTACCACGGAACAAACTTTCTTGTCTAAATATATTATTCTTCTGAATCTTTTTTTGATCAGATCGCCTTAACACAATCAAGACTAGTAAAAAGACAAAAAGAATTAAAATAATCAAACCACTACTACCAGACATATATTTCACTACCACTACACAAATAATTGTAAATTATATACTATCCGGATCACCAAATACCACGGTGGCAAAAAAAATAAAATACCAAGCTACATGATATTTATTTTTGCTCAATACACAAAATACCAAATATATAACCCCACTGTGTCACGCCACATTCTACTCTTTCATGCGCTCTATTGCATACAAAGCTATATAAAAAACGATAAAAAACAAACTCAACAATACTAATGACAATGAACCCATATACCTATCCTCCATTAAAAAATCTTAGTTGAGAGGATAACAATTAAATGTAACATTTTCATGACTTATTGATAATTCATAACTCGTCGATAATAAATGTTGTCTTAAAATAACATTTAATACAAATATGAATTATACTATAGGTACTTAGAATATTTTATTTCCTGCATTTATTCTGTTTAATAAATAAGCAATTTTTTAACTTTTTGGAATACAATGAAAACCATTCAATCTAACTTAATTTTATTTTCTGTTCTTATATCGTTGAGTAAATTTAACTTTTCTCATACTTATTTACTACCTGATATAGCAGTCTCTGAAACTGAAAATCATATTGTGATTAATATTCCTAATGTACGACTTTATGTTTATAAAGAAAAAATTTATGATATTGATTACCCAATCGCTGTAGGGAAAGGTCTCAGCCAAACGCCAGTTGGAAATTACCAGATAGGTGTTCGAGCTCATAATCCAACATGGTATATACCATTGAGTATTCAAAAAGAACGCAAACAAAAAGGCCTCGAGGATGTTAAAAAAATCCTACCCGGTGCTGACAACCCATTAGGCCCTCTGTTTATTCGCTTCGGGGAAAGTGAACTTGGTCTTGGTATTCATGGAACTAATGTTCCTAGTAGTGTTCCAGGTATTAGGAGTCATGGGTGCATACGCATGAAAAATGAAGATATTATTCAATTAGATAAGAAAATTAAAAAAGGTGACTTTGTTAGTATAACTTATCAACTATACGCTCTAAATCTGGATGACAATAACCAGCTTTGGTTCCAAAAATACCCCAACCCATATAAACTAGAGGATCAGAACTTACAACAAATTAAGACCACATTAAACTTATGGGAACAAGAAACAGGTCAACTCATTGATAAAGTGAAACTGAGTCAAGCATTAAAAAAATCTCAGCCTAAGCCAATTTGTTTAACCTGCACTCAGAAATTCCCCAAAATATCAGGGAAGCTTCAATCTATTGCGTGGACTGAAGGTAAAATAGAAATTCGAGCTACTGAGTACTCAAGAACCATGGATAAAATGAAAATAGATGAGTTTCTTTTTAATCCCATGATCAAACTTCCTCAAAGTATTTGGGAGCCTAAACCACAAAAAACAGTGGATGATCTCAGTAATTCTATTGAAAAAATAGATAATTTATTGTGACAATGAACATCTCTTTCATATGAGTCAGGCGAAAATTCCCTGTTGAAAAATTAATAAAAGGTAATTTGTTAAAATATTAACTTTATTTATTGTTTAACCCTAGGAATACTGGTCAAATTTCTACAAAAATAGGATGAAGGTAAAGATGAATTTTCTTTCCTAGATCTCACTGAAAATTCAAATAATTGAATTATTGTTTATACTTTAATATGGTATTGTTCGCTCTTGATCTGCCATCAGTAACCATTAAATGTTGGTAGTGATTAAAAGCTAACGGTAACCAATACTATTATATACACTCTATCAGTGAGGCGTAACTACTTTATTTTGACAAGAAAATTATTATTGTTGCTATTCAATGATCAATACAGTCTGGCTTCATGCACATACCACACTTTAAGAGAGTTTAGGCTGTAATGATATCGACCTCTATGTGAGTGTCACCAATCATAATGATTCGCTTGTGACTGAGTATTAAAACCATCAACATCCCCCCATTATAGGGTGATCGATACGTTTGGGTAACAATAATATTTTTTATGTCAAAGTAACATTTCAAAAAACTTTGTTGAACAAAAAAATTAAATAAACATCCTAATATGTCGGACATCCACAATGGGTAACCTCTCCATAAATTCATCAAAAAAAAAAAAAAAAAAAAAAAAAAAAGAAAAAGATACTGGTTCAGATACGATTTTTTTGGAGCCACAAAATAAGTAGCTTGACCATACTAGAAAAGAAAATCTTTTTTTTGGATCAATAGGATGGTAACAATAGTAAATTTAAAACCGTATTAAAAGATCCACAAATATTTATAAAATATTTATAATAGACAAATATTCATAAATAATTTAAATATTCCGACAGAGTTAAGAAAATCATAAAAAGTAAAAATATAGAAAATAAAAAAATTATAATAATCAATATTATATAAAACTTTATTGTTTTCAAAAAAATTGGTTGGATAAGCTGGATAATTTTTGAATACATCAAAAAATAGCAAACTCACTTATCTTAATAAAAATATCAGATTTATTATTCCGCAGCATGGTATTTTAAGTTATCATAACAATTGTCACCGAGAGAGACATTATTGACCGAATTAGAAACCGAAGCAAAATGCTTTTAGAATAGCAGAAAAAGCATCTGTAAATTGTAACCTAGGAGAAAGAATGGGTAGTTTAAGTATATGGCATTGGCTAGTTGTAGCACTGGTAATTATATTGATCTTTGGAACAAGTAAATTAAAAAATGCAGGCAAGGATTTGGGTTCGGCTATTCACGACTTTAAGAAAGGTCTCAATGGAGAAGAAAAACCTAAAATAAAAGGAGACAATACTGCACAACCAATAGAGGATGATAGCAACCAATAACTCTGCTAACAATATATAATTTTATGTTTGATTTAAGTTTTGCTGAAATATTAGTTATCCTCATTATTGCACTTGTTGTTTTAGGCCCTGAAAAATTACCAAGATTTGCACGCTTCATAGGCAGTACAGTCAATAAAGTGAAAAATTTCAGCCATCAAATCCAGTCAACACTAATAGAACAAACTGAAGATATAAAAATCAATCATTTTAGTCAATCAATTAAAGAAAGCATGGATGACTTTACTCAACAGGTCAAAAAGGATTTTTCTGATCTACGAAATGATCTCCCGACTATGCCGGAAAATCTTTTGTTAGAGGAAGAATTATCTGACGATACAGATTCAAGATACATCGATAAGCCAGTAATTAAATCCTCTTTACTAAATAAACGGAGAAAAAGCCAACGTAACAAATACAAACAACAAATAAGTTTTAATAAAAAAATATCTCAATCTAAAATAAATCGTCATCTAAAATGAGCAAACAACACAAAGATCTAAAAAAATATAAATCGTTAACCGAACATTTAATTGAGTTACGATCAAGATTGATTAAAATTATTCTGGTCATAATTATTTTGATTATTACCCTTACCCCTTTTTTGCATCAAATCTTAACCTACGTCACACAGCCTATGCTTGCCTCTTTGCCTGAAGGTAATAAAATGAGCATCACAGGTGTTTTAGAAGGAATTATTGTCCCTATTAAAGTATTATTAACAATGGCCTTCATTCTCTCCTTACCTTTCACTTTGTATCAAATTTGGGCTTTTATTGCACCAGGACTTTATAGAAAAGAAAAAAAAGTTGTATTCCCTATTCTACTTTCCAGTTTTTTATTATTCTTTTTGGGGATGGGTTTTTGTTATTTTATATTTTTCCCAGCACTTTTTACTGTTGCCTCTACTTTTACTCCTGGAGATGTTGCTTATTATGTTCCTACTATCAATAACTATATTTCGTTCATTTTAACTATGTTTTTGGTTTTTGGGCTAGCATTTCAAGTCCCAATTGTAATGTTTGTACTAAATACAATGGATATCGTTTCTAGACAACAGTTTAAAGATTTCAGAGCTTATGCCATTATTGCTGCTTTTACTATTGCTGCTATCACTACACCTCCAGATATTATTTCACAATTTTTCTTGGCAGTCCCTCTGGTTTTATTATATGAGTTAGGTCTGGTTACCTGCAGATTTAATAAAACTACCCAATCTACCCAGTTTTAAAATAACCATTAACGACTTGACTTCTTGATATTTTGAATCTTATTACTTTTTTTAATCATTTTAGGTGACTTAATTTTTTTATTTTTTTTATTAGATACCTTAACAATACCACTCATCCTTGATTTGTAATTAGAAAATTTACTTGATTTTCTATAAGCAATACTTTTATTTTTAGAAAAAGATACAGGTGATTCAAATTCATTTAAACTGAGTATTGAGAATTGATCTGAAGGTAATTCGGAAATGCTATCACCTTTTGGAACTTTAAAGAAAACAGTTTTCCCAGCAGGAATAGTTCCTGAACTAAAATTATTATAACCATGTAAATCTTTTACAGAAATGTTAAGTACCTTTGATATTTCTCCAATGGGTTGAGCATTCCGTAGTTTCAAGGCATACCAGTTCGATTGATCTTTCTTCACCATAAGATTATAGTTGTCAAAAAAACGACGATAACTACTCCTCGGTATTAATAAATTACGATTATTATTTGGTATATAAATAGCCGCTTTATAGCTAGGATTAAGGTTTTGAATCTCAGATAATGGAACATTAGCCAACTGAGCTATAGTATGTAATGCTATAGGATGACTAATTTTTACATTCTCAAAATAAGGCTTATTAATCAAATTAACTAAAGACAAATGATATGCCTTATGATTTTTAATAATATTTCTTACTGCTAATAACTTAGGTACATAATTGGTTGTTTCTTTAGGTAATCTTAGATTATCAAAACTAGGCAATAAACCTTTTGCTTGCGCCTGATTTATAGCTTTTTGCACCCTATTTTCGCCTGCATTATAAGCAGCAATTGCCAATGACCAATCACCAAACAAACTATACAAATATTCTAAATAGTCTAGAGCAGCCATAGTAGCCGCATAAAAATCATCTCGACCATCATATAAGTTGGTTAAATCAAGTCCATAGCGCTTACCAGTTGCTGGCATAAATTGCCAAATGCCCTTTGCCCCTACATGGGACTTAACACCAGGGGTAAAACGACTTTCTATAAACGGTAACAAAGCGATCTCACCTGGCATATTTCTTCTTAACACTTCTTTGATGATAAAATGCATATAAGGTGCACTTCTTATTAAAGTTTGATTAAAATATTCAGGATGTGTGATAAAGGATTCTTCATATCTTCGGATCAAATCAGGTCGAACATCATCAACATGAAACATCTTAGTTAATTGATTAATTAAGTTAAGATCAATATCTTGAGAATTAATATTTTTATTTAATGGTTGTGTATTTAAAAAAACAATATACCCCTCTATATTCTCAGATATCTCTCGATTTATGGCAGACTCTTTACTTATTTGTGTATTTGTTGCATAGTAATACTGGCTAAACAATAAACCAAGCACAGGAACCCAATTTATCAATCTCCTGATCTGTTTCATATTTTAGTATCCTAATTTAAGTCTATCACTATTACTTACCCTTCATGAGTTCAAAAAAATCAGCATTACCCTTAGAACGTTTTAACTTATCTAGTAAAAATTCCATGGCTTCTACATCATCCATCGGATGTAAGAATTTACGTAGTAGCCACATTTTTTGTAACTCATCATTTGGAACCAGTAATTCTTCCTTTCGAGTACCAGATCTATTAATACTAATAGCAGGAAATACTCTTTTTTCAGCTAAACGTCTCTCTAAATGCAATTCTAGATTACCCGTACCTTTAAACTCCTCATAAATCACATCATCCATCCTACTGCCAGTTTCAACCAAAGCTGTTGCAATAATGGTTAATGAACCACCCTCTTCTATATTTCGAGCAGCGCCAAAAAAACGTTTAGGTCGATGTAATGCATTAGCATCTACACCTCCAGTTAAAATTTTTCCGGAAGCGGGGGCAACAGTATTGTAAGCTCTTGCCAATCTCGTAATAGAGTCTAGTAAAATGACTACATCCTTCTTATGTTCAACTAAACGTTTAGCTTTTTCAATCACCATCTCTGCTACTTGAACATGTCTCTGTGCTGGTTCATCAAACGTAGAAGCAACAACTTCACCTCTCACCGAACGACTCATGTCAGTGACTTCTTCAGGCCGTTCATCTATCAACAAAACCATTAATTCGACATCTGGATAGTTGGCTGTTATAGAATATGCTATTTTTTGTAGCATAACAGTCTTTCCTGTCTTAGGGGGCGCTACCAACAATGCTCTTTGACCACAACCAATAGGAGCAATTAAATCAATCGCTCGTCCAGTTAGATTTTCATCATTTGGCTTATCTGACTCCAGTACTATTCTAGAAGTAGGGAACAGAGGTGTCAAATTTTCAAACAATATCTTATGTTTACAAAGCTCTGGATCATCACCATTAATAATATCAGGCTTAACTAAAGCAAAATAGCGTTCTCCATCTTTAGGTGCTCTCACACCGCCTTCAATAGTATCTCCTGTTTGTAAATTAAAACGTCGAATCTGACTGGGACTGACGTAAATGTCATCAGGACTGGCCAAATAGGAAGTATCGGCACTTCTTAAAAAACCAAATCCATCAGGTAGGATTTCTAGGGTTCCTTTACCAGTAAAACTCTGTCCATTTTTAACAAATTGTCTGACGATTGCAAAAACTAAATCTTGCTTTCTAAAACGGTTAGGGTTTTCTATTTCAAGTGATTCTGCCATCTCCAATAGCCGAGAGACGTGCAAATTCTGTAATTCTGATACATGCATAGTCATAAATAATTCTTGAGTTTAATTTTGATTTAATAAAACAATGACAACCTTGTCCGAGATGTGTAAACTCTCACGAGCACACGCGAAAATCTGCCCTTCTTGATCCTTTCATCATATCTTTAAGTTATAGGGAATGTCAACAAAACTGATTAGAAAAAATATAATATCGAATAAATAAATATTAACTATATGTTTTTTATATATTTTCATTTTGGTAAAAAGTTTCTATTTTATTTATTTAATTTCTCATCTATACTCTAAGGTGTGTGATTTGCTCAAAGGAGGATATATGATTTTCAATTTTGAAACTGCTGCTATTATAGATACAATACCGGACACTCCTTCCTGTGAAACTCAATTTCAGATTTACGGGAAAAGGAAAAAATTTTCAGGGCCTATTAGGACAATTAAATGCTTTAGAGATAATGGACTAGTAAAAAAGATTATGAGTTCTCCTTCAAAAGGTGAAGTGTTAGTCATTGATGGAAATGCTTCTTATTTTAGTGCATTGATGGGAGGTATGATTGCTAAAGCTGGTATGGATAATGGTTGGGCAGGTGTTATTATCAATGGAGTCATTCGTGACTCTGTAGAAATTGACCAAATGTATTTTGGGGTAAAAGCACTGGGCACCAACCCAAAAAAAAGTAGTAAAGAAGGAATAGGTGAATTGGATATCCCCGTAACCTTTGGTCATGTCACTTTCCAACCGGGCTATTATGTGTATAGCGACGAAGATGGTATTTTAGTAACCACACACCTTGTATAAGAATTACAGTGAATGGTAGTGATTTGATTATCACATCACTTGTATTTAGTAACATGATATTCATTTGTCTCTGTCCATTCCTCCTGTAACACAAAAACCTATAAATATAGGATAACTGTTCGATTTTTGGTTTTTTTTGATATGATAATTTCAATATTTATTTCTAATTCATATAAACTTAAATTATCAAAAAAACCTCTGGCTATGAATAGAACTTAAGTTTTTCACTTTAATACAATATTATTTTAATAATAGATGTTCTAAGAAGGAATTTTGAGATACAGTTGAGTTATTTTATTATTTTCATCTGTATCTTTTACCGTCAGATAAAATCCATCTCCCAAAGGTACTCTATCACCAGCAGAAGGTAAAGAGTCGAGCTCTCTCTTAACATAATCACTCGCAGTTAGCTCTTTAGAGACATCATCCAAATTAATACCATACGCTACTGCTAAATCTTGCATCAATAAATCTCTATCTACATTAAATTCACCGTAAAACTTCAAATTCTCACTAAATTCCTGTCCCATATTATTAAATCTTCTTGCAAGACTTTCTGAGGCTTCTGCTGGAGCCACATACCAAATAAAATCTTTTTCTTGCATTTGGGTACTAAACTTAGTATCTACCAATTCATCATCTCTTAACATGGAAAAAAAACGAATACTTTCGTCACCCACTTCCCTACCCAGCTTAAAAGGGTTTTTACCAATAGCTTCTGAACCCTTCTGTACCTTATAACCAAATAAATCAACAACAGCTTTATCACCTACCCAAATAGCTTGCGTGGCATTGGCGCCAATCTTAGCTGGTAGTGTAACTTTAAATAATTTTGCCATATATGGGATCGTAGATCCTTGAATAATCAAGGAAAAAATTACAATTGCAAAACCAATATCGAACAAAAAGTAAGCATCTTTTACGCCCATCATTACTGGTAAAATAGCCAGAGTCACAGGCACTGCACCTCTTAAGCCAACCCAACTTATGTAATACTTCTCATTTTTAGTAAAATTAAAAAACATCAAACTTGTCCAAACTGCAAAAGGTCTGGCTACAAAAATTAAAAGTAGCGCAATTAACATAGCACTCGGTGCTGAAGAAATAAGTCGATCAACCGACACAAGCAAACCCAGTACCAAAAACATGGATGCTTGTGCTAACCAGGCTAATCCATCTGTCACACTTAATACGTAACCGATTTTATTTCTTTGTAAATTTCCAATTATAATACCAGAAATATAGACAGATAAAAAACCACTTCCTCCTGATAGATTAGTTAATGCAAAAACTAATAAACCACCGGAAACAACTAAAAGAGCATATAATCCTTGTGGTAAAGATATGCGTACCAAAGTAATGCCTAAAATAATACCACCAACAATGCCTACAACAAACCCAAGACTTAGCTGTTGCACTAACATTAATAGTATAGAACTAAAACTAGTTATGTCTGGTTGTAAAATCAATTCGATTAAAATGGTCACTAATAAAATAGCCATAGGATCATTGGCTCCTGATTCAATTTCCAAAGTTGCCTTAACTTTATCTATCAATCTAACGCCACTATTTCTCAATAAACCAAATACAGCAGCTGCATCAGTTGAACCAACAATAGCCGCAATTAAGAATCCCATCTTCCAATCTTTATTAACTGGTAATAAAAAGGTAGCAAACACACCTAAGCAAAGTACTGTTGCTATTACCCCCCAAGTTGCCAATACCCCTGCTGGTTTTAATACCATTTTGATGCTCTGTAATTTAGTATTTAGCCCACCATCCAACAAAATTACTGCTAAACAGAGTTGGCTGACAAAAGTGGCTAAATAAAAATTATTAAATTTGATACCTCCTATCCCATCTTCTCCCGCTAGCATTCCAACAAATAGAAAAATTAACAGGAAAGGGAACCCAATTCTCGCGGATAAAGTAGTTGCAATAATACTAAAAAAAAGTAATGCCCCAAATAAGAGAAAAAAAGCATTAATGGTACCCATAAATTTTTTGTTTCTAAGTAAATTAATTAAAATGGAGCCGGATCAAGAAATAAACTCATTTGCTCATTGATTATTATTTTTAAACCAAGTTCGCCATAAACACACAACGAAAATATACAGTGAACTCACCCACCATAATATCCAAACAATATCATTCCCTCCCGTACTGATATGATCATTGGCCAAAATCAAACTAGTAGCAAACCATATACCTGTTGCTAAAATATTTAATGGCATCAATTCCTTAACCCTAAAAGGATGTAGAAATTTTATTTTTGAAAAGGTTAATACACAAAGAACTAAACAAACGATTAAATTAAACCAAAAGCCCATGTCTAGCAAATAAAAATACAAAGCGACTATATTCCAAGTTGCGGGGAACCCAACAAAGTAGTTATCAGTACTCTTCATCCCTATATTCGAAAAACAGTACAAAGAACTAATCAGAATACACCCTAAAATAAATAGGGTAGTATTCTCAGGGAATGGTACATAGTAATACATAAATAACACAGGAATAAAAACATAAGTTAGATAGTCTGTAATTAAATCCAATACTGATCCATCTACCTGGGGTAAAATATTTTTAACATTAAATTTACGTGCTAATGTCCCATCTATGCCGTCTATAATTAATGAAACTGCTAACCAAAAAATACAAGCAACAGGATTATCATTAACAATCGAAAGCAAGGCCAAAGCTGCCAAGACAACGCCAGTGGCAGTAAATAAATGTACTGCCCAGGCCACAGTTTTTTGTACTGGTGAATCGCTTAAAGTCATATTCAGTCTTACTCAATTTAATAACTCAATAATTCTAACAGAAAATAATACAATTCATGACATTTTATCAATCTAACACGTAAATCCAACCAATCTAGCTGTATCTCTGGCAATCATTAATTCTTCGTTAGTTGCCACTACTAAAGCAATTGGATCACTACCTTCTTGACTAATTAAGCTCACTTCACCAGATGGTAATTTTTCGTTAGCCTCATTATCAATTCTAAAACCAAAGATCTTCAGCTGTTCTAACACTTCTCGTCGAATAATGACTGAATTCTGCCCGATACCACCTGTAAATACGAAAGCGTCTATTCCTCCCATAGCCACAATCATACCAGCTGCCAATTTTGCTATTCTATATACAAACATATCAATTGCTAATTGGGCTCGCGTATTTCCTTCTTGTGCAGCCTCTGTAATGGTTCTTAGATCACTTGAAATCCCCGAAATTCCCGTTAGGCCACTTTTCTTATTCAACAAATCTGTAATTTCTTGGATATCCATATTCAAATTATCATGCAAGAAAGAAAAAATACTGGGATCAATATCACCACTTCTTGTCCCCATGATTAAACCTTCTAAAGGCGTTAATCCCATTGTAGTATCAACAGATTTCCCATCTTTAATGGCACATAATGAAGCCCCATTCCCCAGATGCGCAACTAACATGCGACTAACAGATATATCATGATTTGCTAAAAATTGGTTAGTTCTATCACTAACATAACGATAACTAGTTCCATGCATTCCATATTTTCTAATACTATATTTTTCATAATACTCATAAGGAATAGCATATAAATAAGCTTTCTCAGGCATAGTCTGATGATAGGCAGTATCGAAAACACCCACATGAGGTATGTTATCAAAAGCCTTCATTGCCACTCGAACACCTGTTAAATTAGCAGGTGTATGTAAAGGAGCCAAAGCCTTATGTTTCTCCACAACATCAAGAACTGTTTGTGTAATAATTTGCGATTCTTTAAAACATTCCGCACCATGCACAAGTCGGTGTCCCACAGCCTTAATTAAGTGGTTTAAGTTTCTTTCCTTAAGACTTTGCATCAAAACATCAACTGCCCCCTCGTGAGTTGGATTATCTGATAAATCAACTAATGTTTTCTGCCCTTGATAATCAATATTAAGATAAGCATCTGGTAAATTTAACTTTTCCGCTAAATAACTAATAACTACATTACCTGATTGATAATCAATAACAGCACCTTTTAGGGACGAGCTTCCACAATTAAACGATAAAATTAAATTTTCCATATTTGATCCTCCTTAAATATTAAAATTGTTTAAAGTCAATTTTATTTAACAAAATAAGTCCTAGCGCCTGTGAACTTCTTGCGCCAATAGGGGCTGTTTAAATAACCTATTTGTACGTAACTCCTAACATTGGGTGCATGCACAAATCTATCATGTCCTAAATAAATACCTACATGCGAATACTTCTGGCCAGTAGTGTTAAAAAATACTAAGTCACCAATTTTTAATTGGTTTTTACTAATAGGAATACCTGCATTAGCCATCTCACGAGCTGTTCTTGGAAGACTGATATGTACCGTATTCTGGTAAACATTTAAGACCAGTCCACTACAATCGAACCCTGAATTTCGGCTACTCCCACCATAAGTATAAGGCATACCTAGTAAACTCATGGTATACATGACAATCTCCGGATAAGCTTGCTGATAAGAAACATGTGCTATCCTCACAGATGGGTTGGATCGACCATCTCCCAAGTAGACTGAATGATTGCCTGTTACTGATTCTGTAACATTCACACAGGCAACTAAAAAAGTCGAGATTATTAATAATAAAATCTCATGCTTTACTATCATTTTCATAAATTTTTAACCTACTAATTTTGAATTTGGGTTACTAGCATCATCTCAATATATTATTTCATCATACTGGAATAAGCTGGTTCTAAGAATAAATCCGTAGAGTAACTTTGGCTACAGCTTCTCATTTAACACTCTAAACTCTCATCACTTTGAGCTGTATTTATCTTGAAAGGTTAACACCTAGTGCTTGATACAATTGTCCTAAACCATCACTTTTCTAGCAACTGCTAATATCTAATAATCAGTAGCACTAAACTAATGTACCTTAAACATTTTTTCACCCAAGACATGTTTAATCAAATACAGCCCGTATGAATGGCATTTAATTCCTTTCTCATGGCCAAAGTAATCCTTAAACGATTACTAATATACACCAATCATAATTAATACCTAATTACCAGTATCACTTATCATGTATCTAAAATTAGAATAACATCAATAACTTCTAGAAAAAATTCAGAATATTGTTGCACTCCTTAAGAACATGATAATAATGAATAATTTAAAATTATCGGAATAGTCAATATTGGTAAAATCATATATACTAAAATCAAAAAATAACCTATAAAATTAATAGACAGAGCATCTATATAAAGAATTTCTCAACACTGGAAACACTACTGACCTACTCCCGTCGTAATCAATCACCCTAGAACCAAACTCGAACAAATGGTAATAACACTATGGCAATTAAACATTCAACCTCAAATGAATCATGTATAAAATCTTAATTTATTTAATTATTACACATAAAGAATATAAAGTTAAGCAACAAAAATACCTTTTCTGCTACTTTCATGAGATAATTGTCCTGAGCATTTTTTTGACCAGCTCAATTTAATTTAGGATATCACATGAGTAAAGAACAACTTTCCTTTGAAAAAGCCATGAAAGAATTAGAAGATATTACTGCCAAAATGCAAGATAAAGATATCTGCTTGGAGGATTCTCTAACCTACTACCGACAGGGTGTTGAACTGATAAATTTTTGTCAAAAAAAATTAGTAGAGGTAGAACAAAAAATCGAAATATTAAATTCACAAAATGAGTTGGAGGATTTTAATCAAAATGGGCTCTGAATTCATTACATGGATGAACAATCAGAAAAAACTCATCGAATCTATACTCAATGAGTATCTACCTAGTCCTGAATCAATACCCAATAATCTAAGCGAAGCCCTACGCTATGCGTTATTAGGAAAAGGTAAAAGAATTCGCCCCTTACTTGTCATAGCAGCTTCCGAAATTGGAGACACTGATCCCGAAGCTTTAAAACAATACATCGCTGCTGTTGAACTGATACATACCTACTCACTAATTCATGATGATTTACCTGCGATGGACAATGATGACCTAAGGCATGGGAAACCTACCTGTCATAAAATTTATGGAGAAGGACTAGCCTTATTAGCAGGAGATACATTACAGACATTAGCTTTTGAGATTTTAACTCAGAATAATCATCTACCTGCCTATCAAAATCTAGAAGCAATCAAACAATTAAGTTCTGCATGTGGATTCTATGGTATGGCGGGAGGACAAGCCTTAGATTTGTCAAACACGAACAGACATATTACCTTGAAAGAGCTTACCATAATGCATCTAAAAAAAACAGGTGCACTAATAATTGCTTCAGTTCACCTAGGCCTATTATCATGCCATAATTACCGAGATGATGTTGCTGTTGACCTAAAACAAGTAGCAGAAAAAATAGGTCTTGTATTTCAAATCATCGATGATATTCTTGACTATGAGTCCTCAACAGAAGTTCTCGGCAAAACTGCTGGAAAAGATAAAAAATATAACAAACCTACATTTGTAAGTCTACTAGGTATAAGCGCTGCTAAGCAGTACGCTCACAACCTAACAGACGAAGCAATCTCTATCGCTGAAAATTATTTACCCAACAGCCAACATTTAATTGATATTGCTAATTTCATATTAAAACGTAATTTCTAATTAATATCCCATCACTTTACCATCTGGATTACGGGTATCAGAAGCACCTTCTAGCAGGCCGTTAGGGTTAACTTTTATGGTTTGAGTTTTACCCATTGATGGCTTAATAACTACCTTATGTCCCCTTTTCTTCAAAAGATTAATGGTATCCACACTTAAAGGTTTCTCTACTCTCAACTCATTAGGAAGTAACTGATGATGCACTCTAGCAGCTGCAGTTGCTTCTGCTGGATTTAATTTAAATTCAATATCGTTTAATATCATTTGCAACACTGTAGTAATAATCCTTGCTCCCCCTGGACTTCCAGTTACCAAATGTAATTGATTATTATAAAAAACAAAAGTAGGAGACATTGATGATAAAGGCCTTTTCCCTGGCGCTACCTGATTAGCTTCATTCCCCATTAACCCATAGATATTAGCAACGCCGGGTTTTAATGCAAAGTCATCCATTTCATTATTTAATAAAATACCTGTGCCTTTAACCACAATACCATTACCAAAGTTACCATTCAAAGTATAAGTTACAGATACCGCATTTCCCTCCTTATCAATCACAGAAAAATGGGTTGTTTCCTCACTTTCGTAAGGGAATGGATTACCGGGATTCACTGTTGATACTTTAGAAGCTTTAGCTGTTATTTTTTTAGATAATTCATCTGCATATCTCTTTGAAACAAGACCTTTTACAGGCATGGATACAAAATCTGGATCACCCAAATATTTCTGCCTATCTGCATAAGCTAACTTCATTGCCTCTACCATATAGTGAATTGTTTGTGCACTATTTTGTCCCCACTGATACAATGGCCAACGTTCCAAAATATTTAATATCTGAATGATATGTATACCTCCTGAAGATGGTGGGGGCATTATAGCAACTTTATACCCTTTGTATGTTCCCCAAATAGGATCTCTTTCGATCACTTTATAACTACTTAAATCTTGCTTAGTAATCCAGTGATAAGGTGCCATCTCTGCTACAATTTTATCAGCTATATCCCCTTCATAAAAAGCCTTTGCTCCTTGTTTGGCAATTAAACGTAACGATTTGGCAAGATCTTTTTGGATCAACCAATCTCCATTTTTTAGTGGCTGACCGTTTTTAAAGAAAATTTTTCGTGTAGAATCCCATTTACCTAAAAAATTGGCACTACCAGACAGTTTTTTCTCTAAAGCTGGAGAAACTTCAAAACCACTATCAGCCAATTCAATAGCAGGCTCTATAAGTTTATTCCATGGTAACGCTCCTCCTTGTCGCCAGGCGTACTCTAATCCGGCAACAGTACCAGGAACACCCGAGGCATAGTGAGTATTAATTGATTTACCATCAATAACAGCACCATCTTCTGATAAAAAAGAATCCTTATTCGCATTCATAGGCGCCACTTCTCTAAAATCAATTGCCCTGACTTTTTGATTCTTTTGATCATAAGCTAACATAAAACCACCACCACCTATATTCCCTGCATTAGGCAATACAACAGCCAAAGCAAATGCAATACCTACAGCCGCATCAATGGCATTACCTCCATCTTTTAGTATATCTAAACCTACTTTGGAAGCTAGCTCGTGCTCTGAAACAACCATACCATTCTTGGCATATACTGGGAAAAATACTGATGTACCTAGGTCATAGGCAGCACCTGCCTGCTGGGCTACCGTTGTCTGATGATATACTTTATTAGAAGTACCCGATGCAGAAATATTGGAATTATTCTCCTTAGCCACACTAAATGAGAATAACAAGCCTACTAACAAAATGAGAAATTTTCGTTGCATCAAAACCCTCCCTCCATATTTTTATCAAATTACCAATACCACGTATTCAAGATATAAAATATTAAATTGTGAACTTTTTTATCCCTAAATTCTTAAAACTTCTAATCCTACAATCAATCTATGGTTACATAACGTAACCTTACCTCATCTAACTTAATGATTTTATTATAAAGTATAATCTGAAAAATAACATCCTATTCAGTCTCCAATTTATTTTTTAATCTTATTAATTTTAATAAAATCAAACATATATAACAAAAAATAAATATACTTTTTTTCAAAGGTAGATAAAATAGCACTCAACTCATTTAATAAAAATGTTACTAATCACTATTTTCAACCAAGTTCGATCAGAATTAGAAAATTAATTTAAGAACAGGTACGATAAAGATAAAAAATAAGTTATTAAAATTGTCAGAATTAAGAGGCATCATCTATGACGAAAAAAATTAGTATTTATCACTATATTGATGTTAGGTACAAATGTAACCTGTACTAGACTTTACGTAAAAACTGGGAAATACTACTCCTCCCGGCAGAATAGCCAGAGTAATCTTTTGATTTTTTATTGGATTGATCAACTCCTCAATAAAGTATACGCCAATATCCAATAATTATACATAGTAAATGATCCCACTCTGCAAACCCTAGACTTGAGAGTGAGGGTATTCATTTGAATAGGTGAAAAGACTGATATTCTTTTGCCTTCTGGGAGATAATGTCCAAAGTGGTATTAATACAATCCTCTAAAGATGCAAAAAAATGATTTTCATATATATTGAAATCACTATCGTCTATCCAAAAAGACTCTGATACTCTAACATCCTCATCCTGATCTGTTACTAGGATTAAATCAAATACTTGTTTTTTGCTTAAAACACAGAAGTATTGATTTTTATCGTTTTTATATATCTAGTTTGTAGTTTGAGGCATCATGACCTAAATCTAAAAAAAATGTAATAGATTTAACTAATTCATTATATTCGATCATTAGTTATCCAGACATAGGTGTTTATTTTTGATATACGTATTTAAAACAACGACAATGTTTTTTTGACGTGTGTGTCACTTGGCTTAATTTTATCTACACCACATTTTGCTTCTACACAAGCATTTTTTTTAAGTTTTCCCTGTACCTTTTCCAAAGACAAAAATCATTTCTTCTCTACCATTTTTTCTTGTACCCTCCATTTGGCATGTATATGTTTGGAAAAACTAAAGTGAGTGTAAGTAAAAGGCAATAAATATTTCTTAATCATCATGATTTACTTTGGTTCACTCATCGGTGCCTAGTGCGCCCAACACTAGGCATCACTTGTTTTAATGTAACATAAAATCAAAACTATATGAATAAAACTTTCAATAAAAATATGGAATTCTATGAATAAAAAATTGAATAATTAAACAAAATATTTATACATATATGGGGAAATGACCTGAATACAAATCAAACAAAGATGCAACAAAACTTACTAAATATTACGAAAACATTATGACAGGAATAAGCAACATAACTTATATGGAAACATACGAATATATTAGGTATGGTTGTAACATTAGAAAATGAAAAGATAAAAGAGGAACTAAACTAACATATGTATTCCTATAATCCATTTTTAGAAATGATCCGAACTCATTAAAAATGAACATACCATGGAAGCTTAATTTTAAGAAAATAAATCAAATTCGCCAAAAATAAATTAGCCATAACAAACAATTGAAAAAATTTCCAAAAATTTATTCCAAATATTGGAAGATAAGTTTCCCACTCTACTTAAACATTTCGACCAATTACATTACTAAATTGGAAACTCTCCATTATATCTTTTTAAAGCCCATATATAGCTAACAACAGCATAAAGAAAAAAAGCAAAGAAATACACAATAGGAGTTTCGGTTGCAACTAATAGTAATAGTATCACCAAAATACACCAGTCATTATAGTTCTGGAATTTTTTACTTTTAACACCCTTAAAACTCCAAAATTTAACCGGTGCTATCATCGATAAACCTGAAAACAAAACTAATAAAATAGCAATTTGCCCGGCGTAATTATAATCTGGGAAATATTCAAACCACATCCAAACATAACCAACAACAATTGATGCCGCAGAAGGACTGGGCAAACCTGTAAACCATTTTTTATCTGCTATATCTACCAGTGTATTGAATAAAGCTAACCTTAATGCTGCACAAGCACAATAAATGAAAGCTAACATATAACCGAACTTACCAAAATTATTTAGCAAAGCCATATATAAAATTAAAGCCGGTGCTAAACCAAAACTAACCATATCAGCAATACTATCTAGCTGTTCACCAAAAGCCCCCTGTTTACCAGTCATACGGGCTATCCGACCATCCATCCCATCCAACAATAAAGATACTATAATTGACCAACCCGAATGATCATACCTCCCATTAATTGCCTCAGTAATGGCAAAAAATCCGAAAAATAACGCGCCCAATGTAAACGCATTAGGTAAAAAATAAAATCCAGTTTTTTCCTGCCAAGTTTCACTCGTTTGGTTTGTTACATTACTCATAATAAACTCATAAATAATTATTTTAATTAATTTTTTATCCTTTTAAAAAACTGCTTTTAGTCGATCTACTTATCTCGAAATCAATATTTAATCCAATAATTAATCCATTGTTGGATGATCCTGTAAGTACGCTCTTTTGCAACACTACATTCTCTACTTTAGTGAGTTTCATTGTAAAGGATGATCTAATAAATAACAACCTACACAGATCTCTTTCAAAATATGATTAATACTATCTTATAACACATACGATTACTATCTAATAAATACGTGTTATAAAGAATGGATATATCTTTTTTTTTTAGAAAGTAATAATAAATTCGTTTGATATATTAAAACCGATATATGAGAACCGATATATTAAAATCAACTGTATCAATTAAAATACCAACCATATTTTCTCATATTATCCAAAATAGAAAAATTATAGCCCTTAAAAAATATAGAACAATTGATCAAATTAACCAACATATTAGTAAAACTTAGGCTATTCACACTAATAAAGCCCTTAAATTATCAAAATAACACACCAAATCTCTAGAGTTTTTATATAAAAATTTTCGTATCTTGATACTTTAGATTTCTGTTTCTAACTTATCTCTCCCGACCCTTAAATCCAATGCACACATCTGAGATTTTATAAGTAACCATAAACTAAAAAGTTTTTAAATGCAACTAGCCAAAAAACTTACAGTCAACTTTTTTATCGCCCTCTAATCAGAAAAACACCTAAAATGAAACCTGCATTAATTCTGACAATACAACAAAAAAATTTCTAAATTTTTCTCTTAATTCATGTATTTATTTAACATAATAACTAATTTAATTAATATTTCCTTATTTTTGTCGGATCCTATTTTCTCTAATTGCCTTGTAATCCATTCAAGTCAAACGAACTAATACCACCCCGAGAACAGGGGATCTTTCCAATGTTTTAATTAGGGTACTATTTACCTATCAGCTATTTAGCGCCATCAACTTCATAAGCAACAATACACAATAGCCTCCTGTCCTTAGTTAAGGTCAACAAAAATCAAAAGCACTCTCTTGTGCTTTTAGTTTTCCTAACTCATTATTCAAGCTATTACAAGCCATGCGTCCAAAACTAATTATACAATCTGATCAATTAAGTTGTGCCAATATGGAACTTGTCGCTTTAACTTTATCCCCGATGACTACCTTAGGTTCAGCATCAACTGGCAAATACAAATCTACTCGGGAACCAAAACGGATAAATCCATAACGCTCACCTCTGGATAATTTATCACCTTTTTTAGCATAACAAAGAATTCGCCTCGCAATCAACCCTGCTACTTGTACAAAAGTAACAGACTGACCATTGCATGCTTTTAATAAAATTGCATTACGTTCATTGTCAGAACTAGCCTTATCCACTGCAGCATTCAGAAAACTTCCCGCATAATATTCGACTTTTTCTACTATGCCAGCAACAGGAACACGATTAGAATGAACATTAAACACATTCATAAAAATACTTATTTTTAATGCTTCTTCGAGACGAAAGGGATCCATTGTTCTTTCTACAGTAATCACTTTTCCATCTGCAGGAGAAACCACTGATAATTCATCCTCATTAGGCAAATTACGGCTAGGATCCCTAAAGAACTGTATCACAAAAACTGTGATAACATAAAGAATAAGATTAAATAACCAACATCCTATCAAAAGTGCTCCCCAACAAACTAGTAACATCAGTATAATATAGGGATGCCCCTCTCGGGCTATATATGGGTGAGGGTAATTATTTTTCATGTTAAATTCTCTATTTTCAGAAACCTTCGAACTGCCGATTCTATCACTTCTTATCTACTTAATATATCTTAGGCACTAAATTTTTTATCCATCACTAATGAAATCAAATTAAAGATAGAGTCTCGCATATCTCTACGATCCACAATTTGATCCAAAGCGCCTTTCTCCATCAAAAATTCAGATCTTTGAAAACCTTCAGGCAATGTTTCTCGTACTGTTTGCTCAATCACCCGAGGGCCTGCAAAACCTATCAAGGCTCCAGGTTCTGCAATAACAAAATCTCCCAAAAAAGCAAAACTAGCTGACACACCACCCATAGTAGGGTTGGTTAACACTGAAATAAAAGGAAGTCTTTTATTATTTAATAGATGTAATGCTGCTGATGTTTTAGACATTTGCAATAGTGAAGTCAATCCCTCTTGCATCCTAGCACCACCTGATGCCGAAAAACAAATAAATGGTCGATTATTTTCTGTGGCCTCATGTACTGCTCTCACAAATTTCTCACCCACCACAGAACCCATAGAACCTCCGATAAACCTAAATTCAAAGACTGCTATGACAACCGGTAATCCTTGTAATGTTCCTCTGCCTGTAATCAAAGCGTCCTCTTCTCGAATCTCTTTTCTGGCAGCACTTAAACGATCTGAATATTTTTTTGTATCCTTAAATTTGAGAAAATCAACTGGTTTAATTTGACTATTCACTTCCTCGAATGAATCTTTGTCCAGGAAAATACTAATCCTCTCTCTGGCTGAAATAGGATTATGGTAATTGCACTTAGGACATACTTGTAAGTTTTTGTTCAGGTCGGTAGTGTAAAGTGTTGTCAAACAAGACTGACATTTCTGCCACAAACCTTCTGGAATAGGTGACTTATCAACACCGCCATCTTTTTTTATTTTTGGGGGTAAAATTTTATCTAACCAAGACATAATTTACTCAACCTTTCATCTTTCCTATATAGTTTTTGTCGCTCTTTTTAAATCTTTCACTAAGCTGGTGATATGTTGTAATGAGTGAGTACCATTGTTTTCTATTTCCTCAATAATACGACTTCCCACAACTGCACCGTCTGCGACTTGAGAAACTGCCTGTACACTTTCAAAATCTTTAATGCCAAAACCCACCACAATGGGAATATTAGTATCTGTTTTTATAAAACGAATCTTCTTTTCCACTTCTGCCATATCCAATCGATCAGAACCAGTCACCCCCTTTAGAGAAACATAGTATAAAAAACCTCCTGCACGAGTAGCTATCATTTTAACGCGCTCCATTGATGTTGTGGGTGTCACCAAAAATATAGATTCAATACCTTCATTTTTCAAGTTCCCACTTAACTCATCAATAGACTCCACTGGACAATCAACAACTAATACACCATCTACGCCTGCTTGTGCTGCTTTTCTAGCAAAAGATTGATAACCTAAGCAGAATACAGGATTTAAATAACCCATTAAAACAACTGGCGTCTTTTGGTTCCTTTGACGAAACATACTAATCAATTCAAGAACTTTATCTAAAGTTGTACCACTTTCAATTGATCTGTGAATAGCACGCTGAATCACAGATCCATCTGCCATCGGTTCTGAAAAAGGGAAGCCTATTTCTAAGATATCTGCCCCATTATCGGAAAGTGCATACATAATATCAAGCGTTGTGTCTAAATCAGGATCTCCAGCAGTAATATATATAATTAGTGCTTTTTCTTTTTTTTTCTTTAATTCTTCAAAAGTACTATCTAAACGATTCATACCGATCCTTTAAGTATTATAATCACAGTCCAATACCGTACATATTAGCTATTGTATTAATATCTTTGTCCCCACGACCAGATAAGTTGATGAATATCACCTTATCCTGACTCATTTTGGGCGCATTTTTAATAGCCCACGCTACCGCATGACTACTCTCTAAAGCTGGAATAATTCCCTCTTGAGTGCTTAACAAATGAAACGCATGCACTGCTTCATCATCATTAATAGAATCATATTTTACCCGTGCAATACTATTTAGAAAACAGTGCTCTGGACCAACACCGGGATAATCTAACCCTGCAGATACTGAATGTGTTGTTAATACCTGTCCATTTTGATCTTGCATTAAGTAGGTTTTCGCCCCATGTAAGATGCCTATTGGACTATGCGAAGAAATTGTGGCTGCACATTGTTTTGTTTCCAAACCTAAACCGCCTGCCTCTACACCAACCATAGCAACGCTTTCATCGGGAATAAAATGATAGAAGAAACCTATCGCATTAGAACCTCCTCCAATACAAGCCACTAATACATCCGGTAATCGCCCAATACACTCTAAAATCTGAGCTCTGGCTTCTTGACTGATAATACTTTGGAAATCTCTAACCATTTGTGGATAAGGATGTGGCCCCGCAACAGTTCCTATCACATAAAAAGTATCATCTACTCGTGCCACCCATTCTCTCATCGCTTCATTCATAGCATCTTTTAAAGTTCGGGTTCCATTGGAAACACCAATTACTTGAGCCCCCAGTAATTTCATACGATAAACATTAGACGCCTGTCGCTTAATATCATCCTCTCCCATAAATACTACGCATTCCATACCAAAGCGTGCAGCCACCATTGCACTAGCCACACCGTGTTGACCCGCACCTGTTTCAGCGATGACACGTTTCTTCCCCATGCGTTTAGCTAATAATATCTGTCCTAAAACATTATTTACCTTGTGTGCCCCTGTGTGGTTTAAATCTTCCCTTTTTAGAAAAATTTTTGCACCGCCTAGGTATTTACTTAATCTTTCTGCAAAGTAAGTTGGGCTGGGTCTACCTACATAGTGCCGACAAAAGTGCCTATATTCCTGCCAGAACCCAGAATCCTCTTTTGCCTCTAAGTATGCCTGCTCCAGTTCAAGTAGTGAGGTCATTAAAGTTTCCGAAACAAACCTTCCCCCAAAATCACCAAACCACCCCTGTTTATTCGGATAATCATAATTTTTCAATACTAACTCCCGATATCAATGTTTGAACTTTTGTTTTATCTTTTATACCATAATCACTTTCAACACCACTGGATACATCAACATTTTCAGCTTGCGTCTGCCTAATCGCTTGTGTTACGTTCTCTGGCGTCAACCCTCCTGCCAAGATCCATGGTTTAGTTAAATCAGAAGGAATGGTAGACCATTCAAATATTTTACCTGTTCCACCAAATGCTGTTTTAGAATAAGTATCATATAATAAAGCCACAGCAGAGGCAAAATCTTTCTCAATTTGATAAAAATCTTCTCCTCCTTTAATTCCTATGGCTTTGATGTAAGGTCTATTAAATACTCGGCATTCATTTTCTGTTTCATTACCATGAAATTGTAGTAATTGTAAGGGAACAATTCTTAAAATATCCTCTATTTCTGATCTTTTTGTATTTACAAATAAACCAACTGTTGTTACAAAAGGAGGTAATCGATAAATAATATCTCGAGCCTTCGTTGGCTCTACATAACGTTTACTCTTTTGATAGAATACAAACCCTAGTGCATCAACACCTAAATCGACACAATCTAAGGCATCTTTTAAGCGAGTTATGCCACAAACTTTCACTCTAACTCTAGTTAATGAACTCATGATCTCCCCAAAAAAAAGCTGGAATACTAGGCAATGATAGTCCATACTCCTTGGAATAATTAACCCCTAAAAAATATAAACCATCCCCACTAAAAGTAGGCGGTGCTTTTTGTCTGCTTTTTTCTGCCAATAATATTCGAAATTGTTCTATGGACCAACGACCAATCCCCACATAAATCAATGCACCTACAATATTTCTTACCATATGATGTAAAAAACCATCCGCAGCAATATCAAAGCATATTAACCCTTGGAATGAATACACTCTAGCATGAGAAATAATTTTGATAGGTGTTTTAGCTTGACAATCAGAGGAACGGAAACTAGAAAAATCATGCTTCCCCAATAACAACTGTATTGCCTTATTCATCACCTCAATATCAATTGTTTGAAAAACCCAACCTACTTGATTTTTAAAAAAAACAGGACGAATTTTCTCAGGATACAAAACATAACGATAAAAACGTTTTTGAGCAGAAAACCTAGCATGAAAATCAAAACTAACTTCTTTAGCCATCTGAACCGTAATATCTTCTGGTAGATAACGATTAACGCCAAATAACCAAGCTGAAGGATCACGCACAGCAATAGTATCAAAATGGGCTACTTGTCGCAAAGCATGTACACCTTTATCAGTACGTCCTGAAGCAATCAATTCAATAGGATGCTGTGCAATTTTGGCAATCGCTGTTTCCATAACTTCTTGGATTGTATTTCCTATATTTTTTTGTTTTTGCCATCCATTGTAGGCAGTTCCTTGATAACAAAAACATAGTGCAATTCTCTTCTTCATAAGAAATCATTTAATAATTTGAGATATTATAAACGATGATTTTTAAGATTAGACTAATTTTATAAAAAAATATAAAATGAGGGACTTTTGAAATGAGTCACAAATTATTTACCCATCAAGTTAAATGCAAACCTATTTTAACTACTCTACCCCAAATTTAGAAGCCTGTGCGCTTACCATCGGTAATTTCGATGGTGTACACAAAGGCCATTTATACATACTCAAATGCCTAAAAAAAGAAGCAGAAAAAAGAAACTTACCCACTGTTTTAATCACTTTTGAGCCTTTAGCTAAAGAATACTTAGCTAGAAATTGCAGCAATTTGCACCCTGTGAGGATTTCTCCCTTACAAGATAAGTTAGCCCTTATTGAATCAACTAAACATATTGACATCACTATTGTATTTGATTTTAATCAAGAATTCTCTTGTATTAGCGCTAAAGACTTTGTTAAAGATATCTTAATTAAGCAACTAAATACCAAATATTTATTGATAGGGGATGATTTTAAATTTGGCAAAGAACGTCAAGGAAATTACGATTATTTACTACGTTTTCCCAATTTTGAGACACAGAAAGCACCTTCAATTATGGTTGATAACACCAGAGTATCCAGTTCTGTCATTAGGCAATCTTTAATGATGGGAGATCTTAAACAGGCAGAAGCTTTCTTAGGCCATGATTATTTCTTGAGCGGAGAAGTCAAGCAAGGAATGAGATTAGGTCGCCAATTAGGCTGCCCTACAGCTAATATCGATTTAAATAATCATCATTTCCCATTAAGTGGTATATACGTTGTAGAAGTAAAAGGTGCTTTCGGTCAAAAAAAAGGAGTAGCAAGTTTTGGCACCAATCCTACCATTAGTAATGACCCCGCCCCAAAGCTCGAGGTACACATTTTTGATTTCAATGAAGATATATACGGGCAGATTTTAACTGTTATCTTTAAAGAGAAAATTAGAGATGAACTCAAATTTGACAATTTGACTGAATTAAAAAACCAGATTGGAAAAGATATATATTTTGCTAAAAACTGGTTCATCCATCCTTAAAATTGCCCCCAAATTCAAATCATTATATAATAGCCACCTATAACAATCGCTTTATTTATAGGTTAATCCCTATGTTTTTGTTCATTTGAGAGAAAAATATGATCGACTATCGTACTACAGTAAATTTACTAGATACTCCTTTTCCAATGAGAGGTAATCTTTCCCAACGAGAACCCGAATGGGTAGAACAATGGAAAAAAAACAATATTTATCAACGTGTTAGGCAAATATGTCAAGGACGTCCTAAATTTATTTTACACGATGGCCCTCCCTATGCAAATGGAGAACTACATGCGGGGCATGCTGTGAATAAGGTTCTAAAAGATATGATTGTTCGCAGTAAAACATGGATGGGTTTTGATTCCCCCTATGTACCTGGTTGGGACTGTCATGGTTTACCGATTGAATTAATGGTTGAAAAAACCCATGGGAAAAATATTCCTCCTCCTCAATTTAGAGCTCTTTGCCGACAGTATGCAGCAGAGCAAGTGGAAATTCAAAAACAGGGGTTTCAACGCATGGGCATTATCGGTGATTGGGATAATCCTTACCTCACCATGAATTTCCATAATGAAGCCAATATAGTACGATGTCTCGGTCTTATTTTAGAAGCTGGCTACCTTAAAAAAGGCGAAAAGCCTATCCATTATTGTATCGATTGTGGCTCAGCTCTTGCTGAAGCTGAGGTTGAGTATAAAGATAAACAATCAGACGCCATCGATGTTGGTTTTAAAGTGGTTGATAACAATAAACTAGCAAATATATTCAATATCCCTAGTGTTAGTGACAACACTTATGCCGTGATTTGGACAACTACTCCTTGGACACTCCCAGCCAACCGTGCTGTTTGTATCCACCCTGATTTTGATTATTCTTTGGTTAAAACCAAGGCAGGATACTTTATCTTAGAATCATCGCTGGTAAAAGATAACCTTACTAAGTATAACCTACAAGATTATCAAGTAATTGGTTCTGTTAAAGGAGATAAATTGGAATACATCACCTTACAACATCCTCTTTTACAAAGACAGGTTCCTATCATTCTTGGTAAGCATGTTACCAAAGAGGCGGGAACAGGACTCGTTCATACTGCACCTGCACATGGTGTAGACGATTTCAATATCGGTAAAAAATATACCCTATCAACCAATACACCTGTATTATCAACTGGTCTATTTAAGCAAAATACCCCTAAAATTGGGAATAGATCTATCTGGGATGCTAATCCTATTATTATTGACTGGTTAAAAGAGAACAATGTCCTATTAGCTCACGAAAAAATTCAACATAGCTATCCTCATTGTTGGCGTCACAAAACTCCAATGATATTCCTTACAACCCCTCAATGGTTTATTACCTTGGCAGAATCTGGAAAGGATAGAAAACCATTAAAAGAACTAGCAATAAATGCCATTAGCCACACCCAATTTTTCCCAGCCCGGGGAGCAAATCGTCTAGGTTCTATGATTGACAATAGACCTGATTGGTGTATTTCCAGGCAAAGAATTTGGGGGGTTCCTATTACGTTATTCATTAACAAAAAAACAGGAGATATTCATCCTAACTCTCTAGAATATATTGAAAAGATAGCCCAACTGATCGAGAAAGAGGGAGTAGAAGCATGGTTCTCACTCAATAAAGTAGATTTTCTAAGTCAAGAAGATGCCCAAGAATACGAGAAACTAAGCGATGTTTTAGATGTATGGTTTGATTCAGGCACAACGCACCATACTGTATTACATCATAGAGAAGAGTTAAACTGGCCCGCTGACATATATTTGGAAGGTAGTGATCAACATCGAGGTTGGTTCCAATCATCCATGTTAACTGGTTGTGCTATTTATAGTAGCGCTCCCTACAAACAAATTTTAACACATGGCTTTACCGTAGATGATAAGGGACAAAAAATGTCCAAATCAATTGGCAATACAATTGCACCACAAGAAATCTATGATAAGTATGGTGCGGATATTATGCGCTTATGGATTGCATCCACTGATACGTCAGGAGAAATTGCACTATCTGACATAATATTGAAACAAAATGCGGATAGTTATCGTCGTATTCGTAATACCATTCGTTTTTTACTCGCTAATCTTACAGATTTTGATCCTAAAACAAATATCATACCTGAACAAAAAATGGTTGAAATCGATCGTTACGCACTCTTGATGACTCAATCGTTACAGAAGAAAATTGCGGAAGAATTGTATCCACGTTATGACTTTCATCATGCTGTACAAGAATTAGTTCAATTTTGCTCTGACGATTTAGGTGCTTTCTATTTGGATATATTAAAGGATAGGCTCTATACCATGCCAGCTGATAGCCATGGTAGAAGAAGTGCTCAAACCGCATTATATCACATTACACAATCCTTTATTTTGATGATCTCTCCTATTTTATGCTTCACAGCAGAGGAAGCTTGGAAAGTACTCACTAATGATAATAATGACAGTGTTTTATTTCATACTATTTATGAGTTTCCAAGTACGCTATCACAGTACGCAGAACAAATTGATCATAAATGGAATATTATACGTACAGTAAGAGCTGAAGTTATAAAAACCTTAGAACCTTTAAGACAAGCTGATAAAATTGGCTCCTCCCTACAAGCAAACGTAACAATTGTGGCACCTGAAGAAATTGCAGAGGCATTATATTCATTAGGCAATGAATTAAAATTTGTATTTTTAGTTTCTGATATAAAAGTATCCACAGGTGATAAACTTTCTATTCAGGCAACATCTGCAAGTACTAGAAAATGTGAACGTTGCTGGCACTATTCTGATACGGTAGGTCAGAATAAAAATCACCCTACAATTTGTGGACGTTGTATTGAGAATATAGAAGGCAATGGCGAAAATAGATTATTTGCCTAATATTAACCTAAATTTTTAAGGTATTTATGAAGAACTGGTTTTATTTAATTTTATCAGCCACTTTTATTGTATCTGATCAAATAAGTAAATATTGGTGTAATACCAATATTCAATACTATGAAAGAATATCCATTGTTCCCAACTGGCTTGATTTAACACTTGTGTACAATAAAGGTGTAGCGTTTAGCATGTTCTCACAAGCCTCTGATTGGATCCACTATATTATCTTAACATTGGCGTTGCTGATTTGTGGATACATGGTTTACTACACTTTTACTAATCGTTTTAACAATATACAGAAAATAGCAGGAGCACTAATCATTGGTGGTGCTTTAGGTAATATTATTGATCGATTTTTACATGGTTATGTAATCGACTTTTTATTATTCTATCATAACAGTTTCTCCTGGCCTGTATTCAATCTAGCAGATAGTTTTATTTCCATTGGTGCGTTTATTTTTATTTTCGAAGGTTATGCACAACAACGAAGGGCATACTAATTTATGACGCGCCCTTATAAAAAGATCATATTAGCTAATCCCCGTGGTTTTTGTGCAGGAGTGGATAGAGCTATCAATATTGTCGAAAAAGCATTAGAAACTTTTGGCTCTCCAATCTATGTCAGGCATGAAGTTGTACACAACAAGTTCGTAGTTGATAACTTGAAAAATAAAGGTGTTATTTTCATAGAAGATTTAAACGAAATTCCTAAGAATGCAACTTTAATTTACTCTGCTCATGGTGTATCTGTGGAAGTGCAAAAAGAAGCAGAAAAAAGAGGTTTTAGAATTTTTGATGCTACCTGCCCTTTAGTGACCAAAGTACACCGTGAAGTACAACGTCTACATGCTCAAGGTTATTATATCATTATGATTGGCCATAAAGGCCACCCGGAAGTTGAGGGTACTATGGGGCAAGTGGATGCTGATATAACTTTAGTAGAAACTATAAATGACGTAGCTAATATACAAGTTCCTAATATAGAGAAATTAGCTCATGTCAGTCAAACAACTTTATCTATCGATGAAACACAAGAAATCATTGATGCACTAAAAAGACGATTTCCTAACATCAAAAGTCCCAATAAAGATGACATTTGCTATGCCACTCAAAATAGGCAAGATGCTGTGAAAGACTTAACTACTAAATGTGATGTTATCATCGTAGTAGGCTCTCCTAATAGTTCAAACAGTAATCGCTTAAGAGAAGTTGCGGCACTAAGGAATATTCCTGCCTATATGGTAGATAATGCCTCTTTTTTAGAAAAAGCTTGGTTTGAGGATAAATATAATGTAGGCCTGACAGCTGGTGCTTCTGCACCAGAAGTTCTAGTTAATCAAGTATTAGAACAACTAAGAGAGTGGGGCTTTGAGCACATTAAGGAAAATTCAGGCACAGAAGAAAATATTGTTTTTGTATTACCCAAAGAACTTCGAACAAATCATTAATCCAATTTTGCGTAATAACTTTATAGAAATATATATACAATTATCTCTAAATGATCTTGACATTTTATTAAAAAATCCTTATGATTTATCGCTTTCGCACATAACTTAATTATTGACTTTTTTTTGGAATTAAGCATGAAGACATATTCAGCTAAACCACGAGATATTCAACGTGAGTGGTATATCGTAGACGCCGATGACAAAATATTAGGTCGTCTTGCAACCGAGATTGCACGTCGTCTTCGTGGAAAACATAAACCAGAGTACACTCCTCATATGGATTTAGGTGACTACATCGTAGTGATCAATGCTGACAAAATCCGTGTCAGCGGAAACAAAGCCCGTGATAAAAAATATTATCGTCACACAGGTTATCCTGGCGGGATTTATGAACGTGATTTTAAAGAGTACCAAGAAAAATACCCTGGTCGTGTATTAGAAATGGCTGTTAAGGGTATGTTGCCTAAAGGACCGCTTGGTTATGCTATGCTCAAAAAGCTAAAGGTTTACTCAGGTAGTGAGCATCAACACACTGCGCAAAAACCTAAGGTATTGAAAATTTAAGGATATCAAATGAATGGAAAATATTATTATGGTACAGGTCGTCGTAAAAACTCTGTAGCTCGTGTGTTTATTGAAAAAGGCGATGGAGAAATTGTTATTAATGGTCGTCCTTTAGATGACTATATTGCACGTGAAACAGGTCGCATGATTATTAAACAACCTTTAGTATTAACCAATAACTTAGATAATTTTAGAATTATGGTTAATGTCTCTGGTGGGGGTGAAGCTGGTCAATCAGGTGCAATACGTCATGGTATCACACGTGCATTAATTGACTACGATGAAAGTTTAAAACCCACCCTATCTAAGGCAGGTTTAGTAACCCGTGATGCACGTCAAGTAGAACGTAAAAAACCAGGGTTACGTAAAGCACGTAGAGCAAAACAGTTCTCAAAACGTTAATGCATATATTTTTCAAGATGTGTAGATCAAACCCTGCTGACATGCAGGGTTTATCTTATGCCTATTAATTTATGTGTTTGCAAACTTAAATTCCAATGTATGGGGCGGTTGTTTCGGTGATTAAGCTTCCCTAATTGTAATATTGTATCCTGTAAGTTCATCTGACCATCTATCTCGCGAGGCGAAAGATAATAATTTCTAGCTTGAATTTTATTTTCAATCATATGACAAAATTCTGACATATCACCATCTACCACTAAACGCACTTCATCTGCCTGAGTAATTCCTTTGTTCTGGTAAATAGATTGATAAGCTTTTTTAGGGCTAGTTGCAATATAATCAATTTCTTTAGGAATATGTTTTAAGCCATTAGTTTCGATGGCTAAATAAAAATGAAGTTTTTTTAACTCAGTAATGAGTGCTTGAATATGTGGCTGTATGGTTGGCTCACCACCTGTAAGAATGATATTGGTTGCTTGATATTGCATGATCTCCTGTAAAATATCTCGAGCAGTACGCATAGAGAATTTTTGATATGGCGTATCGCACCAAGTACACGCTAAATTGCACTTACCAAAGCGTAGAAATATAGCAGGCATCCCCGTATTGTACCCCTCTCCTTGTATGCTCTCAAAAATTTCTACAATACGATATTGAATATCTAAATTCACGGTCGATACTCACAAAAAGAATGAGCACTCTCCCACAAGCGTATGGCTGAAACTGGTAATTTATTCTGTTTTAAGCAATTAAAAATGTACTTTGCTATTAGTTCTGCTGTAGTCCGAAAAGGTACACCGTAAACTTTTGAATCACACTCCATTAAGACTTTTGCAATTTTACATTCTCGTTCACTACGGGTGTCATAAATAAAAGAATGATCCATCTGAGACACAATTTTTTGCTCTACTATCTCTTTTAAATCACTAAAATCAAACACCATACCTTCTTTAGGTCCTTCTCGATATAGCATATCAGTTAGTTCGACATGTAGCACATAACTATGTCCATGTAGGTTCTTACACTTGCCATCATGCCCATCCAATAAATGAGCAACCTCAAAGCGAAATTCTTTAGTAATTTTAAAAGTTTCAGTCATTTTTTTCCTAGTTTTTTATTGTGGGATGGATTTCGAACCACAAAAGTGATGGCCAAAAAAATATCAGAAAAACCACTTTGAGCACATTACTTGCACTTATGTATAACGGTATCAATCTCTTAACCTAGTTATAGTATTTCAAAATTTTTGATATCAGACATTATGACTTAAACACCATAATAAAGAAGCCAAAGTCAAGATCCTCATCCAATACATGAACCCGTCATTCCAAATGTAGTCAAAAATGATTTCACTGCTAACAGGTTAAGAATGAATTTTCTCAACAACTACAACTCTCAAGAACGCTAACATGAAGTTCTAACATGCTATCCATTTTTCACAAGATTTGCAAAACCCAGTTCTATCATTTGACCTAAATTATCTGCTGAATTATAACACAAAATGAACCATGATTTTACCCTACTTGAACATAATAAAGAAACGAATAAATATGAAAAGTTTATTTTAAAAATAATGACTTGACCATTATAGATCTTGTACTAGAATTTTCAACGCTGGAACAATAATAAATAAGTTATTAATAATCATCTATTTTTACTACACATCCCAGTAACTTTCAAAACATATCACCAAGGAAAAAGTGAATAACTACGTAACTGGTTATAGCTTGTGGTTCACTCAATACCACTAAAGACATTGTCGAATTTAAAATAAGTAAAACCCATGCTATCTATTTATGAGTCAAATTGGATAACAACACTGGATTATTAGTAATACATAATTTAATACTGAATACGGTACTAGAAACTGCTTTTAACATAAACCGTTTCCCCCTAAAACAACTACCTCACTCAATTGAACTTTTGCAATAAATTAAACATTACTACCCCCTAAAAGATAGGCTAAAAGCTGATAAATTAGAACACAATTCAAAGTGTTACATATCTATAAACTAGAAAATCAGCATATAAAATTACCCCATTATCTCAATTCCATTAATACCTTTTTAATTTCTTGTACTCTTTTTTCGGGGTTCTCTTGTGCTATTCTTACCACTAATTTAGTTCCATTTTGTAACTGAAACTTATCAGGTTGCATTTGAATCAACTGAATAATGCTCACTGGATCTACTGTTGTATTTTTATCAAATAGTATTGATATTTGTTCTGTACTGGCATCAACATATTGGATCCCCATTTGTTCGGCTATCAAACGTAAATAATGTATTTCGATTAATAATTTAGCAGGGCATGGCAACAATCCAAAGCGATCAATTAACTCTTCTAAAATATCATCTAAGCGCTGCTTATTTTCTGCTTGAGCTAATTTCTTATATAACACTAAACGCTCATGAACATCTGGACAATAATCTTCTGGCAATAGAGCCGGACTGTATAATTTAATCTCAGATGTAATTTTCAAAGGATGATTTGAGTCAGGAGATTTTCCTTGTCGAATATCTCTTACCGCACGACGTAACATCTCGGTATATAAATTTAAACCTACTTTAATCATATCTCCCGATTGGTTATCTCCTAAAATTTCTCCTGATCCTCTAATTTCTAAATCCTGCATCGCTAAAAAGAAACCAGCACCCAGTTCATTCGCCCGTTCTATCGCCTCTAATCTCTTTCTCGCCTCTGAACTTAAATATTCAGGCGTTAACAAATAAGCATAAGCCTGATGATAAGAACGCCCCACCCTACCTCTTAATTGATGTAGTTGAGCAATTCCAAATTTATCAGCTCTGTTAATAATAATCGTATTGACATTTGGAATATCAATACCAGTTTCAATAATAGTCGAACAAACCATCACATCATATTGATGACGTAAAAAAGAACGCATCACCTGTTCAAGTTCTCGCTCATGCATTTGCCCATGCGCAACACAAGTTCTTGCGTGGGGAACCAATTCTAATAGCTTATTCCTCATGTTTTCTATTGTTGAGACTTCATTATGTAAGAAAAATATCTGTCCATTTCTTTTCATTTCACGCAAAATCGCTTCTTGCACCACAGCTTCCGAAAAAGGCTGAACCATAGTCTTAACCGCCAAACGTTTTTCAGGTGCCGTGGCAATCAGAGAAAAGTCACGTAACTGCTCCAAGGCCATAGAAAGAGTTCTAGGAATTGGGGTTGCTGTCATGGTCAACACATCCACTTGACTACGGTATTTTTTTAACTCTTCTTTCTGCCGAACACCAAAACGATGCTCCTCATCGATCACCAATAGCCCCATATTTTTGAATTGGACATCGGCGTGAATTAATTTGTGTGTACCGATAATAATATCAATCTTACCTTCTTTTAAATCCTGTAAAATCTCCTGTGTTTTTTTCTTACTCACAAAACGTGATACAGATTCAATCCGAATAGGAAAGTTGGCAAACCGGCTCATAAATGTTTCTGTATGTTGCTCAACCAATAATGTTGTTGGTGCTAATATCGCCACTTGTTTTCCTGACATAGCTACCACAAAAGCAGCTCTCAAAGCTACTTCTGTCTTACCAAACCCTACATCACCACAAATCAAACGATCCATAGGTTTATTTTTTGCCAAATCATGTAATGTTTGCTCAATGGCTTTTGCTTGATCTTCTGTCTCTTCGTACTCAAAACCATCAACAAAATTTTGATAAGATTCAATATCCAAAGAATAAGAGAACCCTTGTTTTAATTCTCTTTGTGCATAAATATTCAGTAGCTCAGCCGCAGTGTCCCAAGTTTTCTGTAAAGCTTTTTGTTTTTGTCTACTCCACTGCTCCTGACCTAAAGCATGTAATTGTACCGCCTCTAAGTTCTGTCCTCGATAACGACTAATTAAATTTAATTGAGAAACAGGGACATAAAGCTGAGCATTATCCTTATATTCCAACAACATAAATTCTTCAATTGGCTGTCCATCTAAACCTAAATTAACCAAACCTTTATACAGTCCAATACCATGATTCTCATGCACTACAAAATCACCTATGTTAATTTCCGCTAAATCCATAAAAGCATTCTCTGAAACAGATTGGTATTTTCGCTTTTTGGTCACTCTACGGCTATTATTTTGATACAGATCAGACTCAGTCACTAAAGCAAGGTTGAGTTCTGGTAAAATAAATCCTTGTTGAAAATCTGGTGATAATAATATCGCCAATTTTTGATCAAATTTTAAAAACTCCTGCCAACTATTAACACGTGGAATTATTAAATCATTTTGTTGTGCCAAATTAATAATGGTCTCACTTCGACCCAAACTATCAGCCAATAATAAAATTCTTCCTGAAAAATTTTGTATAAATTGTTTGAGAGGTTGTATAGGATCTTTTAAATCACGGTTAATACTTAATTTTGGAAGTTTTGATCGTTCAGCTTGCTCAACTTGCCATACTATCCTAGCTTTTGGTTTAAGTAACCCTTGAAATTCATTAGCATCCAAATATAAATAATTCGGTGCCAATGGTGGATAAGCAACATCCCCACCCGCCAAAATATATCTAGATTTAACATCCTTCTCAAATTCACCTGCTTGTATAGGTAATGTTTTATTTTGTATCACTACGACATCTGAAGATAAGTAATCCAGTATAGTTGCCGTATTTTCTTCAAAAAATAATGGAAAATAAAACTCTACCCCTGCTCCAAATATTCCTTTTGCAACTGCTTGATACACATTGGCTTCATGCACAGGGCTATCAATAATATCTCTAAATTGTGTTTTAAAAATTTGAATACCTACTTCATCTGTAGGAAACTCATAAGCAGATAACAAACGAATGGAAGAAACCTTTTTAATAGTTCGTTGTGTTATAGGGTCAAAAGTACGAATACTGTCAATCTCATTATCCAATAAATCTATTCGATAAGGAAATTGTGCCCCCATAGGAAATAAATCAATGATCCCCCCCCTAATAGAAAATTCACGTGGGGAAACAACTTGTGAAACATATTGATAACCATTAGTCACTAAATTTTGACGAAAGCTCTCTAGATTTAAATCTTGTGCTACCTCTAACCAAACAGTGTGATCCATAATAAAGGACACAGGTGGTAATTTTTGCATAGCCGTTGCCACAGGCATGATCACAACATCTACCATATTATTAGCCATATGCCACAGAGCCGATAACCTCTCTGATACTAAATCATGATAAGGAGAAAATCGCTCATAGGGTAGTAATTCCCAATCAGGGAAATAAATAACTTTTTTATTTGACTCAAAAAACTGCCATGCCAAAAATAGTTGTTTAGCTTGTTGAACGTCATCAGTCAAAACCAAAATCGGCCACTTAACTTCAACCTCCCTCATAGCCATAGGTAAGGTCTCTAAATTGAACACAGGTAGAGTTTGTTTTTTACCTGACTGTGGAATGAATGCCATAGATAGATCAATATTTTCTGTGTATTTATTTTTAAAGATAGGATTATAACTGAAACTTTGATTATAACATCAACCAATTCCTATTCTTAATATACGGTTTTTTGTTTGAAATAAAGCTTATCCTATCACTTTGGAAATTAAGATTTATATTAATCACAAATAATTTTACAAAAATTATATTAAAATCAAATCTGTAATTTTTTTGAATTTTTAATTAATCGATTGAAACATTTAGATATTGATTACTCTGTTGCCAGTTTAACACACTATCAGCTGTGTTGATTTCTACTAGCACATGCTTAATTTACTTGTTGGTGCCTGCATTTTCAGAAAAAAATTTTAGACTATAACTACCTCCTTACTTAAAAGTAGTACATTTAAATCTCTCAATAAGGTTACCTAAACCCACTCAGCCTAAATATGGATAAATTTCCTGTTATCACTGTCACTATACTATTAATCCATACATCCTTTCTAAATTTTGGTTTAGTATACGTGAATTGTATTGAATTATTTCCTTTAATAATATCCATTACTTTCTTATCTCTCCACTATTTGTATACATTTATTATTTTCTTAATATTCCGGTTAATCCCTTATCATTGGATTCACCCAATATGAATAACCTTAATTTAAGTGCACTTATCACCTCCAGATACTTTAATCAGGATTTATTTTTGTTTGCATACAGTTACCCCCACCTATTGTATCTTAGTCACAAAAATTAGAAGTGAAACCGATTGGGACTACCTTACTACACTTAACAACACACCATCGGAAGGAGCAAGCTCAGCCCATATAAATAGTGCTATAGACATGTTAACCATTTTACTTTTTAATACCCAAAAAATTCGAAGTTACAAGGAATTTGTAACATAAGTCTTTGTTAGACTCAACCAAAGCTAAAATTGACACTGTGGTTGTTTCCATAAAATTCTTTCAAAAGCAATTTATTGTGATCCTTACCTTAAGTATTTGACAAAGGAAGTAAATACATAAAGGTTTAAAAATTCAATAAATTATAGAATTATCCAACATTCCCTATGATACAGTTAGAATCATTAATTTAGATAAACTACAGTAATTAGGCTATACTTAAAAAAGAACTTATACATTAAAAATTAAATACATATCCTAAACAAATTGAACTGAGTGATTTGTTGAATTGGTGTGTTATTCCGGAGAGCTCTATCCAAATAAGGCTTGTGTATAAGCCTCGAAACCTGGTTAAAGCTGATTTTGAGAACTAAGATATATCCTTTCAAACTTGAAACAACCACATTTTATGGAACACCTTACTAAACCTCAATTTTTCTTTGATATTGCTGTTGATAAACCACTATACCAATTATTTACTTATCAATACCATCAAGACATACCACTGGGTTCTAGAGTAATCATACCTTTTGGCACTCAAAAAGTCACAGGTATTGTTATTCATCAAAACGCCCATCCTAAAATCCAACTACATAAAATTAAATCTATCGAACAAGTTCTAGACGCCCAATCTGTCTTTTCACCAGAATGGATTGCACTTATTAAATTTACTGCCACTTATTATCTATACCCCATAGGACAGGCTTTTTTTAGTACACTTCCGATAGATTTGAAACAAAATAAATCCATTCAATACCCTGAAAAACCTTTGTTATATCAATTTAATCAAAACATACAAAATGAAAAACCACCACAAGCAAGACACCAAGCTCTCTTGTCTTTGTGGAATGCCTTAAAAAATAGTTTTATTTCTTTAGATGAGGCAATATACCTACATCCTAATGCCAGATCTTATTTAAAAAAATATCAAACTAAAGGTTTATTACATACTAAAACTTCAAATTATTTTAACCACTGGGAGTATCGTAGCAAAAGACTTAACCAAGAACAGACAATAGCCAGTCAAACTGTTATCAAGCATATAAACCAATTTAAGTGCTTTCTTTTATTTGGTATTACTGGTAGTGGTAAAACTGAATTGTATTTCGAACTAATCAATCGAATCATCCAAGAAAAAAAACAAGTTTTAATGTTACTGCCTATAATCAATCTCACTCCACAATTTTTTTCTCGTGTAAAAGAAACATTTCCACAAGCAAATATTGCTATATTACATAGTAAAATTGCTAAACGACAACGCCTAGGGAATTATCTAAATGCCAGCAACGGAACCGCACAAATTATCATAGGTACTCGACTTTCAATTTTTACACCAATAAAAAATTTGGGCTTAATTATTGTGGATGAAGAACATGATGATTCCTTTAAGCAAGAAAATGACTTGCGATATAACGCGAGAGATTTAGCCATCTGGCGTGCACAAAAAAATAACTGCCCTATTGTATTGGGTTCTGCCACACCTAGTTTAGAAAGCTGGTATAACGTATCTCAAAAAAAATACCAATTAATAACTTTAACCAATAGAGCTATTTCACAAGCTCATTTACCAGACATTCATTTAATTTCAACCAAAGATAAAATTTTGCATGAAGGATTTACTGATGAAGTATTGGATCAAATAAAAAATAATCTATTAAAAAAAGAATTAACTCTCATCTATTTAAATCGTAGAGGTTACGCCCCAGCTATCGTATGCCTAGACTGCGGTCATGTTATACAGTGTCGTTATTGTAGTGCAAAAATGGTTTATCATAAACAACAACAACGTTTAAAATGCCATCATTGTGAATATGAACAAACAATCCCGACTTCCTGTCCCAAATGTGGCAATCAAGATTTAACATCTCTTGGCATGGGCACAGAACGTGTGGAACAATTTCTTCAAGATTACTTGCCCACTGCCAACATTACTCGAGTTGATAGCGATACCATTGCCAATAAAAATGCTTGGACTGATATTTATGAAGGTGTGCTGAATAATGAAATTGATATTCTGATTGGCACACAAATTCTCGCTAAAGGTCATGATTTCAAGAACCTCAGCCTTGTTGTCGTCATCAATGCTGATGATAGCTTATTTAGTGCTCACTATAGAGCTACTGAAAAGTTATTTAGTGAGCTCATACAAGTTTCGGGTCGTGCAGGCAGAAATAAAATAAAAGGACGAGTTTTAGTTCAGACCAAATTCCCAGAACATCCATTATTTCAAGCATTAAAAAAACACAACTACCCTGAATTTGCAGAACAGCAATTATCAGAACGCTTATTATTAGGTTTCCCACCTAAATCACATCGTATTGTTATTAAGGCAGAACATGTTGATTTTAATATGGCGGAAGCTTTCTTGAAAGAACTGACCCAAGCCATTACTCCTGAGCCTGAAGTAACTATTATTGGACCGCTACCAATGACTATGCTGAAAATTGCTAATCGAGAACGAGCTATTTTGTATTTTGAATCAGAAAACAGAGCCAAGCTCCATCAGACTGTAAAAAGAACAATCACTCAATTAATGTCTTTACAAAATAATTACCGAACCCTAAAATGGATCATCGATGTTGATCCCCATGAAATATGATATGGACTTTTTAAGTTTAGTACGCTCTTTATTACTCATTTTACTTTGCACTATTCCTCACACTGCCTACACAGTTGACTTTGGACGAATCCAACCTGATGAAGTAGCTTATTATGTACAAGATCTACAAACAGGCGAAGTTTTGGCACAACATCAAGAGAATACACCTATGAGTCCAGCTTCAACTATGAAACTAGTCACTTCTTTTGCCGCCTTTACAGTCTTGGGCAAGGATTATCAATGGATCACCTCTTGGAGCTCTGATGCACCTATACATAATGGTAACCTATTAGGTGACTTATACTGGAAAGGAACCAATGATCCAGTTTTTGATCAGAAAGATTTAACCAGTATGCAAATTCAATTAATTGAAAAAGGAATTTACAATATCCAAGGTAATCTAGTACTAGATAAAAGCCTACAAAAGGAAGTTAATACCAGCCATGGTTTTGATAAAGATAAGAATAAAAGTTTTACTACGCCACCTGATCCACACAATTTGGCTTATAAAGTAGTATGGCTGTATTATTATCTTAACAGCCAAAATCAACCAACCATTGGAATAAATCCCCCTCTACCATCCAATATGACGAATATACAAGTCACCTCCAACCCTACCATAAAAGACTGTGCCAGTATAAGTTCTTATTTATATACTAAATGGGATGGACAACAATTAAATATTAAAGGCAATATCCCCCCAAGCTGTGTGGGAGAATCCGCCTATATTAATATTTTTGATATTAATCAATTTGTCAAATATAGCTTTATTTCTCATTGGCAAAAACTAGGCAATATAGGCCCAAAAGATGTCTTGATTGGACATGAACCTATCATCACTAAAATATTAGCTATCAACTACTCCCCTAAATTAAGTCATATTATTAAAAATATGAATAAATATTCAAACAATCTCATCGCTCGTAGTATTTTTTTAGAAATTGGTAAAAAGACTAACCTTCCTTCTGCCCAAGCAATTACTAGAACGCTTCAGAAAGCTGACATTAGTACTGAACATTTTTTTATAGAAAATGGCTCTGGCCTGTCTCGTGTTAGTCAAGTCACTACAAAAATGCTGGGGCAAATTTTATACGCTAGTTATTTTTCATCTTTCAAATATGAATTTATTGATAGTTTACCTATTGCTGGTATCGATGGCACTCTAAAAAGACGTTTGAAAACCATGCCTAACTTACATTTAAAAACAGGCAATCTAGATAATGTACATGCTTTAGCAGGCTATAAGCTCCCATCACAAAATCATGAGCATCCCATATCTATTGCTATTATTGTAAATAAAAAACATAATACTAATCTTATTAATGGCGACTTAGATCAATTATTAGTTTCTATTTTGAAAGATGTTTCTGAACAACATAATATGCAAGCACCCCAATCCCTAAAATAAAGCTGATATAATCAAGTGCTGTAATTTTAATGACTATTTTAATAAAGGATGAGACATGAGCAATGAAACTCGAGATAATAATCAGATAGATTCTCAAGAGGGGAGTGTTTTTAATATTGAAAAATTATACATTAAAAATATTTCATTAGAGTCACCCCATTCTCCTAAAGTTTTTTTTGAAAATATACAACCAACAATTGATGTCAAATTTAATATTAATTCCCAGAAAATAGATGAATCTCTCTATGAAAATGTAATTACCACTACTGTTACTGCTAAAGTAGATAATAACGTAGTCTTCTTGTGTGAAGTGTCTCAAAGTGGAATTTTTAGACTTGAAAATATTGATGCACAATCGACCGATTTTCTATTAAACGTCTCTTGCCCATCTATTCTATTTCCATACCTACGTGAAGCAGTTTCTGATACTATTATTCGTGCTGGTTTTCCACCAATTTATCTAGCACCAATGAATTTCGATGCCATGTACCAGCAACAATTGGAACAAGTTGGTAATGCTTAAATAAAAATAAGAAACTGCTCATCTTGAGCAGTTTCTTAGTTAAAAATTCTGTATTTATCTTTCTACAAAAGTGAGTTGGATAAAATAACCATCGCTACTAAAAAATAAATAACCAACCCGGTCACATCTACCAAAGTGGCAACAAATGGCGCTGAAGCAGTTGCAGGATCTAATCTGAACGATTTTAATATAAATGGAATCATAGCACCTACTATTGTTCCCCATAAAGCTACACCAATCAATGCAACAGCCACTGTTAGACCCAATAAACCAAAATACTCTCCATAATCAAACCACCCCAGATGCTGCCATGTCTCTATCCTTAAAAACCCGATAATGGCTAGCGTTAAACCAAGCATCAACCCCATTATTGTTTCTCGACGTAAAACAAAGAGCCAATCTTTTAATGTTATTTCTTCCAATGCCAGTGCTCGTATAATTAAAGTTGATGCCTGTGAACCTGTATTACCTCCACTAGAAATAATCAGGGGAATAAATAAAGCCAATACAATAGCACGTTCTAGTTGATGTTGAAAATAACCCATAGCATTAGCGGTTATTGTTTCACCTATAAACAAAATAATTAACCAGCCCGCTCTTTTTTTATAAAGATTAAATAAAGAAATATTCACATATGGTGTTTCCAATGCTTCCACTGCTCCATATTTCTGAGCATCTTCTGTCATTTCTTCTGTAATAACATCAATGATATCATCGGATGTAACAATACCAACTAATACACCAGTATCAGTAATCACGGGTAGGGCCGAACGATCATACTTTTTAAACTCTTGTGCACCCAATTCCTGAAGCATAGTAGTGGGCAAAGCTTTAAAACTATAATCACATAATTCAGAAACTAATGTACCTGGCTCCGCCATCAAAAATTTTCCAATCGGAATATCATCCAATAAAACACTATTATCATCTACTACATAGACAATGTTGAGTGTTTCAACAATCTTCCCATAGCGTTTAATGTGATCGAACACACGCTCTACTGTCCAGCCTTCTTTTACACGAATATAAAATGGTGTCATAATTCGTGCAACAGAGTTCTCAGGATAACCCAATAACTTTAAAGCAACATCTCTTTGCTTTTTACCTAATAAATTAATAGTCTCTTTAATTAATTCATCTGGTAAATCGAGAAAAAACTCTGTTCTATCATCTGGAGCCATCATATTTAATATTTCTTTGGTCTCTTCTGTACCTAATGCCTCTATAATTTCTCTTTGCAAAACTGAATTTAAATAACTAAATACTTCAACCTTTAATTCTTTAGGCAGACAATAAAAGTTGAATAACCTATCTTTCTGATCCAATTCTACTAATTTTTCTGCAATATCATTAGGATGCATATTTTTTTCCATATCTGCAAAAATACCACGCATAGCTTAATCCTAAAAATTATCGTTAAACGAAAATCAAGTTAGCTTGAAAATAAGCCCACTATGCTAACACATCCTTCACACAAAGTATCAATTTATTAATAAAAAGATAAAATTATTGTGATATAAAGTAGCAATTTAACATAGTTAACTGGTTATATAATGATTATGAACCAAAAAATTAAAATATTACCTACAAAAATCAATACCCATTAATCTTAGCCTGATTGAGCAGATGCATTACAAGTACCAAAAACGCCAAAAGCCTTGTACGCTAAATTTTAATGAAAATAGCATCAATACTTTGTCTTATGGATATATTTCTTAATATTTTCTGTTAAACATTGTTTTACTAAATATTTGGCTTCATTAAATATACAATATCTTACTAATAGGGGGGGGGGAAATTTATTATTTAAAAATTTATGTACGAAATGTGAATGTATATATTCACATGTCCCCCTACAATTAGGGTTTGTTCACTCACTGATTGATGTTAATTTATACACAACGTTATAAACCAAGTCACTACTACTCCCTGCTTCACTGTAAGTGAACCACTTCCTCTAAACTAACGCTATAGAGTGAGCTTCGTGCGACTCATATAGATTTTCTTTTCATCTATCTATACCTTTCACTACAACACCATCGCCTAATGGTATTGTTGTAGGAGCACTCTTGACACACATCGCAATCCCTGTGATATTGGCTAAGGCTAATTATAACAAATACACAGATAATCAAAAACAAAAGACTATTGCAGTTCTTTGAACGACTTGCTATCCATATCCACCTAAGCTGATGCTATATTCCGCAGTGTTTGTTAAATTTTTTAAGCGCAAGCTAACGCTTAATTTAATATTTTATGGTACATGAACAAAAATATCATTTAAAGACATATCAAACTCATTTATATTATTTGATTATTTTGGTATGAATAAATATTCATAATTAGGAGTTTCTAGTTCTTACGATTTTTATCGAGGGAAATACTAAATAAAGACATCAACCAATAATTGGGGGACTTTACAAAATCAATTCATTTCTTTAACATTTGATTCAATGAAGTTTATTTCATTTTCATCTAAATTATATTTTAAATATAGTTGTTTATCTATCTCAGTAATGTCCTTATCCCAATCTATATCTGATGGACTTATAAAACTTTGAATTGGAACCTTTTTCCATTTATCTTTTAGGTTATCTTGAGTTATTTTTAATATACCCAACATTGTTCTAGCAAACTTACTTTTGAGATATTTTAAAGCATTTTCTGCCTCAATTTGAGTATTAAATGCACCAATAGATATAAATGTTTGAGTAAATCCCAATAACGGTTTCCCTACCGTTGGAGAGCTAAGAACCTCTCCTAAAGAACCACTACCATTAGCTTTAGGTAAAATAACCTTCCATTTATCAAATCCATAAGGTTCGTTAATATAATCCTTACGTATGTAGCGAATCACTCTTTTATTTTCATAGCGTCCTAGGATTGCAATATACTCATAACCATCATTTGGTTTATTCACAAAAAATACAATATTATTTAATGTAGAAAAAACTCCTGTTCCAACAGTATTGGTAGATAATTTACTTCTAAGGTCAGGGTAATCCTTATAGATTTTAGTAGTAAATTTATATATACCTTGTGCTGATATAATTGTGTCTAAAGTATCTATTGTTAAATTTGTAACTTTCCTCACAATACTGCTTAATTCTTCAAACACAGTAAAGGTTCCAATTTCATCTCCAATCGCTCTAAAATTTTTACTATTATCCCTATATAATATGGCAACCCCACCCTTTATATCTGTATTGGGAAATAATTTTGATGAATCTTGCTCATAAAATTCAACTTTAATATGCTTATCTGAAAGCATTTTTTTATTCCAACTCTTATTTGTACTACCCGCATTAAATAAAAATCTAGCGGGAGAAATTAAACAGTATTTTCCCCCAATTTTTTCGGATAGATCATAAAAATAGTTATAAATGGGATTATCTCTGGTATTTTCTTTGCTTTGATGATAAGGTGGATTGCCTACAACAACATCAAACTTCATTTCTTATCTCCAAATAACGCATCACATTCTATCTCAAAATTCTGTACTAGATTCTTTTCTGAATCATATAAGGATTTCGCAATCTCAGTAACACATCATCCTGATTGCACAATACAAGCAAAAATTTTATTCACATTACTAAAATACTAATATTCTCCTGTCAATCATTAGCTTCACTACTTTCTTTGAGTGTAAAAACTTGATTGATTTTTTGAATAGAAATATAGTCAAAAATATACTTATTCTGAATGAAATCAAAATAGTTAACCAACTCAACCTATTTTTCAATCCACTGAATACAGACTTATCAACGAATTGATATTTATTTCTTAGTAACCTGAATTTCTTGGGGGAACACCGACCACACCCGAATACTTTCATTAAAATTTTATTGAACATGGATAAAATTGTATCTAATTTACCTGTAGCCATCAAGAAAGAAGTAATGATCCTGCAAAATTTGTCATCTTGCCCAAATATCATCTTTTCTACTGGGTTTTATTATATTAGCTTCATCTTTTTCTGAGTCAATAGTTGATTCTTCTTTAAATTAGTATCAATATTGTTGACTTTGTCTTCAAAATATCTTTAGCCTTTATAATGTTATAATGGCTTTTAGCAATGACTTTCTTCAATTCGACTGTATCTTCATTTCTTGGATAATTTTTAGATACCAGTCTGTTGTTAAATATACTCAATATTTGGCTAGATAATTTTAACTGATTGTGAACCATATCCTCTGTAAATTTAGTAGACCACAAGAAGATATGTTACCATCAGATGATTTAATTACCGCAGTAACCATAATTTTCTTATCAATTTTTTACCAGAATTAGCCTCATTTTGAAAAAGTAAGAGACTTCCCTATTGCTTACCTGAACTGCTTGAATATCAATTTGGCTGCGCCTGATGTTGTTTTACCAACATCTACATAAGTGATAGACTCTAAAATCACATAAACTTCCAGACGTAAAATACATGACAGGCTTGGGGAACAATAGACTCGATATAAATCCACAGTATGCTACTTAATGAGACTTTATCTCTATAGGAAGCATCATAACTTGATGAAATCAATTTAATCACCCCCCTCTCATTGTATTTAACAATAAAATGGAAAGAAATTCAGTAATAATTTGACATTATCTTAAAATTATTTAAACACACCAAATATCATAGGCATAAACCTTATAATTAAACCATTCACTATTTTTGCCTTGAGACCCCCTGATAATATACCGGATATAAGTATGAAATTATTTGTCTTTAACCCTTGCGTCGAAATAGAAGATTTCTCTGATACCTCCCATAACTTAGATACTTGAGATTAATTGCTATGGTTTTAGTTGACTTGAGTATACGCTCATGCATATTCTTAGACCTTGAGGTATATCAGATAATGAATCAATATAAGTTTATTGATAAATAGTCCTGGTTATTTTCATTTCAGTGCTATTCCTCTTACATACTTATCTCTTTGTCAAAAAACTCCATCTTATTTGTATTCCAATTCATTATTTTCACACGCTTTCCATTGTTATGTGTAATTGATGGAGAATCATAATTTTTGGTAAAAGGGTTTAATTGTGTCTCAGTTTCAAGCGTATCCATATCAGATAAAGGAACAATATACTTAATGCCATCCATTTGAAATACATTGTAGCTGATGATTTCAGCAATATGCTTAAAATTCTCATAAGAAGGCTTTTCTTTCCATTTTGCAACATAGTAATCACAATAAGTATAAAGAAGATTCTCACGAGCTAATAGAAGGGAATCACCATTCCATTCAAATCCATAAGAAGCCTGATAAGCGAGGATAGCAAAGCTATGCCACTCCAATTTATCATTAATTTCAGAAGAAATTCGTTTTAGTTTACGATCTATAAAGCCCTCTCGCTCACCAATAGGTAAGATCTCCCCAGTGTACATATCATAGCGAGTCGCCATATAGGGACCTTCACCACAAGTAATTTCTAGCCAGATTCTTGATATATAGGTTTTTACATCATCATTTAAGTAATCTTTTTCAACTGTATCATTTTGCCTTTTTACAATCCATGTTGGCGTAAAAACCTCAGCCTTGGCTCTTGTTCTTTTTTTTTGAATGTCTTGTGATTTCAATGCTCTAGGCATAATAAGACGCTCCATTTTTCCAGCAATGAGCGCAGGTTTTATTTGAGCAGTTGGCGCATAGCACTCAGAACCATGTTCGATATAGTTATTATTAGCCCAAATAATGTTTTTAATCATTTTCTTAGTTGATTTTGTTCTATCGATTAAAAGTACTTTAAGAATCTCAGGCATTTTTTTACGAATGAAATTTTCTGAAATATCTACTGACATTTTGTGATTTAAGCTAATAATTTCATTTAACATAATTATTATCCAAAAATTTTTCTATTGATACAGAATATTTTACTCTATTCAATTTAAATAACATTTTTCAAGTCTATTTCCTGTCAACATCTCTAGTCTGTACCCAAACTGGGTTAGGATATGAACATAATTGATATTTAAAAGTACAAAATAAAGTACAAAACGTTCAATCCTATATTCATCATACGTATAGGATGCATAGCTACTTTTTTGGTGAAAGTATATTTTAACTCTTAATTGTTTTTCTTCTGCTATATTTCTTTAGTTTTAACTTAGATTAGCATATATATTTGATCGTTCATCAATCACAAGAGAAAGCCTAGGCTATAGGTATAAGTATTTCCACTCTCAATAAAAGATAAAGTAATAGACTGTGGAATAATTTCATGTATATGATTACAAATAATTCAATACAGTAAAAATCACATGCCAAAACCAATTTATAAGGAATGCTCATCCCGTTCTAAAAGAGATATGGTCGGATACCTCCATACAAATTGGGTTTAATTTTTAAAATCTATTGATAAACATTTATTTTTTACAAAATCCAACCCTTATTTCTTGTTCCACAAATAATTTGCACAACTATTTCTTGGTACTCATAAATTGATTTAGGGTTTTCATACCACAAAAATGGAACCAATCCTTTCGTTCAGTGTATGATTAATTATGACATTTATTTCTAGTTTTACGTCCGAGAATTTGTCGAAAATACACTTGATTTTACAATGGAAAATTAATTTACTCTTTTTTGATTATTGCTCAATGAACAATGTTGAAATTATCAACGTAGTTAAGATAGAAAAGAAACCAAATATTAAAAAATTCCAGATACCATTAAACGTAACTCCTGTCAAAAAAGTTTTCATTGATTTAGATGAAACAAAAATATTACAAGAGCTTGTTAAAGTTACAAAAAATTTTGATTTAAGGTACCCAAAAGCCAATCAACATTGAATCTGATCTATCATTTACCCTATAAATACTATGCCTATGGACTTGTGCCCCCAATCGATAAGAGTAAAATCAGGATGGATATATAAGCCCAAGATAATTCATGGTAATAATCTATGCTTTTTCGATATTAGCTCATTTATTCTGTTTCTTGAAAATTTTTTTCCAAAAGATATTTGCAACTGATCCCTTATTGATTCACTGGTTTCACGGCTTTTACCTAGCTCTTTACACCAAAGATGCACTTAAAATTACAGCAATCATTTAACCAATACTGCGGAATTATCCAACTATAGACTTAACTTAGGTGGAGATAAATAGCAAATAGTTCAAAGAACTACAATAGTCTTTTTTTGATTATTTTTTGTATTTATTATAATTAGCTTTGGCCGATATCGCAGAGACCGCGATGTGTGTAGAGAGTTATCCCGTGTTGTAGCGAAAGGTGTAGATGAAAATTTATATGAGTCACACGAAGCTCACTCTATAGGCGTTAGCTTTAGAAGGAGTAGCTCACTTCCTAAAATATACATGAGATCGTGTTTGTCATTTTTTTCTGCCTTATTTTCCCCTAAACCTAATTTGGCATATATAGTATTAATTTTAGAATCTTGTTCCTGTACTTTCCTACTAATAGTTTCTATTCCCTCTTGTATCTTTTTGGCGGCTTCTAAAATCTCGTTTTCTGCGATTTTGTCTACTTGCTGATACCATAACTCAAGTTTCTCATGATTAGCCAAAGTATCATCGATTTCCCAACCTTTACCTTTTCGCCAAAATGCATCTGTAAACAATACCTTAAAATGATTCTTATGTTCAAATTTAACGTCTACAAATATCTTTTTTACCCTCATATTTTTCACCAAAATATAATATTTATCTATTTTAACAAAAAAATAACCATAAATTTAACTTCATCTATTGACATTAAAGACATTATTTTGATAGAAATAACGAATATTATGAAAATGATAATATTTATCATTTTCATAATATTTAATCAAAACATAATAAATATCACTTATTAAAGGGTTAAGAAAATGTCAATCAAACATCATATTAAATACACATATTTTGTAATTTTACCACAGTTGACATTTGCCGTTGAAAAAACAACGAAGGGTGGATTAGTAGATGCAACCCAAACTATGGTAGGTAAAATACGAGCAACAATTACAACTCTTGTGACTGGATTATCTGCCATTGCCTTTCTATGTGGGCAGAAAGACTTGGGGTGATATTTTAAAATCTTGTTTATGGATCGTGGGCATGTTGATGGTAATTGTATTGACTAACTGGCTTTTCCCATATCAAATATAATGAGCTTCCCTTAATGATGTTTTGGATCGCAACTACTTGTTGGCAACACCAGTTAAACCACCAGATTTACATTTCTAGTGTTACCTGTCATAAGTTTTGTTCTTACTGGTTTGTTGAGTGATAGTTCTTTCCCGTATTTTGGAGGAATAAGTCTGAGCTCAAGCTATTTACATAATGAATATGCTTGGTAAAACTAATCGTCTGCTTTTTTATACAGAAATTATGGATAGATGGGTATTTACAAAACCCTTTTTAATCCAAAAAAGAATTTTTGATTCTTTTCTAAGCAAAAAAAAGAATTTCAAATGAGCGAATACACCAAAATAAAAATATCAAATCATCTTCTATCTTAACTCCAAAGTACATCCATCCGAACCATTAAGTGGTTCTGATGCGTATTAGACTCAAATCAGACGAAAATGTAATACTCATTACCTATATGCTTTGTCTAATTACGGTGGCTTTAACATTTTTCTACCACACAAAAAAAATACTGTTTTTAAACTACTTTAAATAAACAAAAAGAAAAGATTTGATCCTCTAATTAGGTAGAGAACAACAGAATAAGGTTTTTGTTAGTTAAATTTAAGGAAAAAAGATGCAATGAATACTTAAGTTAATCTAAATAAACACTTTGGAAATAAGCTATTAACCCGATATGATGGAATCACTTATCCATTTCAATATACTAAAGAAAAATAAGCGCTGAAAATAGACTCCAACGCTTCATGCTGATTCGAAAATTGACTCACTACCCATGGTGAGGGATAAAATGCAAGCAAAGTACCAGACAAATGCCTAAAATTTATTCTCATGATTCTATATACCCAAAGTAGTAAAATTATATTACCATTGAAAGATAATTGTTTTAAGAAAGGTATTTTATGAAATGGTCTGATATTAACGATATCGCAACCTATCTAGCCGACCAACACCCCGAAATAGAACCCCAACAAATTAGATTTAGCCAACTTAGAAAACTAATTTTGGAAATACCTGAATTTGATGATAAACCTGAATACTGTGGTGAAAGAATTTTAGAAGCTGTACAACAGGCTTGGATTGATGAAGTGAGTTAATTTCCCTTTATTTAATTTCGTGTGGATTTAACCGTGCATTATCTTCTGACCCCAGTCCCAGCAATCGTCTCAGATGAGTAACGTATTCATTCACATCAAAACCAGTACCTGAGCGTTGTGCTTTCCAAATCATTTCTACCAAAGCATCCATCATTTTGTCTTCTGCCAAGACCCAGTCACCCTCTTGTTCGCATAGTTGTTGATGTAGTGTTGCAATTCCTCGGGGTTGATCAATGGAAACTTGCTCCTGAATCGACAAATGTAAGGATAAATGCAAAAATGGATTCGTTTGCCCTAACTCTGGTGACCAAACAAAATCAATGTAGTCCTCTACACGTTCCAAATATGGCTGATATTCAGGATGTGCTAAGATAATCCTAAGTGCCATTTTTTCCATGGGCTCTAATAACATATCAAATCGATGATGCCACACATGAGAAAAAAAACGACGCACATCCTGCGAATTTACATTAAACATCAATTACTCACAATTTCAATACCAAAGCCCTGCAACCCAACAAAATTAGCAGCAGTACCCATCACTTTCATCTTTTTCACGCCTAAATGAGCTAAAATCTGCGCACCTACACCATAACTCTTAGTATCCCAACCTACTGACTTATTACCATCCTTTTCCATTAATACTCGCTCTAAAATATCTTTACTATCAAAACCACGATGTAAAAATACAGCCACCCCCGCTTCACTACTGGCAATTTTTTCTAAAACATCAGGTAAATAAAATGAATGATTGGGATTGGGACTTAAGAAATCCAAGAAATTAATACCATCATGAACCCTCACCAATACTTCCCTGTCAGGTATGATTTCACCTTTAACTATAGCAAAATGTATTTCATCAGACACAGTATCTTGATAAATATGTAGCTCAAATCTGCCCCACAGTGTGTTAATCTCCCGTATACCTTTTTCTATGATGAGTTGCTCATGTTGATTCCGATAAGCAATTACATCAGCAATGGTCGCAACTTTAATACCAAACTCTTCTGAGAAATCTAATAACTCTGGCATTCTTGCCATGGTACCATCCTTATTCATCACCTCACAAATGACTGCCCCTGCTCTTAAGCCTGCCATTTTTACTAAATCAACCCCTGCTTCTGTATGCCCTGCTCTGACTAATACTCCGCCTTTTTCTGCTTTTAAGGGGAAAATATGACCAGGTTGCACAATATCTTCTGGTTTTGCTACAGGATTAATGGCTGTTAAAATAGTAGTTGCTCTATCTTGAGCAGATATTCCTGTAGTAATCCCCTCTCTGGCCTCAATAGAAACAGTGAAGTTGGTTCGATGTCTGGCTTCATTTTTATCTGTCATCAAAGGCAATTGAAGCCGATTGGCAATTTCAGCAGAGATAGGCATACACACCAATCCCCGTGCATGTGTAATCATGAAATTAATAGCCTCAGGTGTCACAAACTGTGCTGCCATTAATAGATCACCTTCATTCTCCCGATTTTCATCATCGGTCAAAATAACCATCCTCCCTTGCTTGATATCCTCAATAATCTCAGGAATAGTGGATATGCTTGCCATAAAATCCTCTCTATTTATATTTTCACACATAATTTTAATACTAATCACTCAATAACTAAAGTCAGTTAATAACAAACAATTTTTATCAGTTAACAAGTATCTCATTATCAGTTAGAATATCGCTTGTATTTTAGTATTTTGTCGAATAGCCTTTAAAAAATCATGACTAAATTTATTTTTGTTACTGGAGGTGTGATCTCATCTCTAGGTAAAGGAATTGCTGCTGCTTCAGTAGCAACCATACTCGAATCTCGTGGTTTAGATGTAACCATGATTAAATTGGATCCCTATATCAATGTTGATCCCGGCACCATGAGCCCTTTTCAACATGGTGAGGTTTTTGTCACAGAAGATGGTGCGGAAACTGACTTGGATTTAGGGCATTATGAACGGTTTATTCGCCCTACTATGTCCAAAAAAAATAATTTTACAACAGGACAAGTTTACGAGTCAGTAATTGCCAAAGAGCGAAAAGGTGATTATCTTGGTAGAACTGTGCAAGTTATCCCTCATATTACAGATGAGATTAAAAGAAAAATTCACCAAGGTACTGATAATAAACAAGTAGCTATCGTAGAGATTGGGGGTACGGTCGGTGATATTGAGTCCCTTCCTTTTTTGGAAGCCATTCGCCAAATGCGAAGTCAGCTAGGTCGGCAAAATACATTTTTTATCCACCTATCCTATGTACCTTATATTCCCTCAGCTGGTGAAATAAAAACCAAACCTACTCAACATTCTGTTAAAGAGTTGAGAGAGATTGGCATCCAACCCGATATGCTAATCTGCCGTATGAATCGAGAATTACCTTATGAAGAAAAACAGAAAATTGCCCTTTTTTGTAATGTAGATGAAAAAGCTGTTATCGGTTGTTATGATTCTGATTCTATTTATAAAATACCTCAAATGCTACACAGTCAGGGTATTGATAAAATTATTTGTGAACAACTACAATTCAATGTACAAGAAGCTGATTTAGCTGATTGGAATAAAATTGCCTATGCTATAGACCACCCTAAACATACTGTTAAAATTGCTATGGTTGGGAAATACGTTGATTTAACCGAATCTTATAAATCTCTTTCTGAAGCGCTAGTACATGCTGGAATCCATACAGATACGAAGGTATTAATCGAATATATTGATAGTGAAGAAATTGAAAAAAATAATCTGGATATTTTAAAAGATGCAGATGCTATATTGGTTCCTGGTGGTTTTGGTAATCGTGGAATTGAAGGTAAAATCTCTGCAGTAGAATATGCACGAAAAAATAATATCCCTTTTTTAGGGATTTGCTTAGGGTTACAGATTGCAGTCATCGAATACGCAAGACATGAAGCAAATCTGCCAAATGCAAACTCAACTGAATTTGATATTAAAACACCTTACCCTGTAGTTGGCTTGATTAGTGAATGGTCTGATGCTAAAGGCAATATAGAGAAAAGGGATAATAATGTAGATTTAGGCGGTACTATGCGTCTGGGTGCTCAAACATGTGAACTTGAGCATGGAAGCCTGGCTAAAGAAATCTATCAAATATCCCCAATTAAAGAGCGCCATAGACATCGTTATGAAGTAAATAATCGTTATATAGATGATTTGACAAATGCAGGGCTTCGCATTAGTGGTTATTCCACAGGGCATGAAAAATTAGTAGAAACAATAGAACTACCTAACCACCCTTGGTTTTTTGCCTCCCAATTTCATCCTGAGTTTACTTCTAAACCAAGAGATGGACATCCATTATTTAATTCTTTTATTACTGCTGCCTTAATAAATAAATCAAAAATAAAGGATTTATAGATGAAATTATGTGGTTTTGAAGTTGGTCTAAAGCACCCTTTGTTCGTAATTGCCGGCCCTTGTGTCATTGAAAGCGAACAATTAGCAATAGATACAGCGGGTTATCTGAAAGAAATTACGTCAGTACTTAATATCCCATTTATTTATAAATCTAGTTACGATAAGGCTAATCGCTCTAGTGACCAATCCTTTCGAGGGTTAGGTATTGAAAAGGGATTACATATTTTGTCAAAAATTAAACAACAAATACAAGTTCCTGTATTAACAGATGTTCATACTGAAAAAGAGGTTCCACTTGTTGCAGAAGTGGTTGACGTATTACAGACACCTGCTTTTTTAGCACGCCAAACAGATTTTATCCACACTGTCGCCCAAAGTGGTAAACCTGTTAATATTAAAAAAGGCCAATTTATGGCGCCTAAAGATATGCTACAGGTTATTCAAAAGGCTAGGAATGCAGCACTTGAAATTGGGCTTGAGCCAGATTCTTTCATGGTTTGTGAACGAGGGGCTAGTTTTGGTTACCATAATTTGGTTTCCGACATGCGTAGCTTAATGATTATGCGTGAAACTAAATGCCCAGTTATATTCGATGCAACCCATTCTGTACAACTGCCCGGCGAAAAAGAAACATCATCGGGAGGACGTAGAGAATTTGTACCAATACTGGCTAGAGCAGCAGTTGCATCAGGTATTGCAGGTATTTTTATGGAAACACACCCTAACCCTAAAGTAGCTAAATCAGATGGTCCTAACGCTGTTCCACTAAGTTTTATGAAAGAATTACTATATACTCTGAAAGAAATCGACGCTCTAATTAAACAACAAAGACTGATGGAATATGATTTTTTAGCTTTTGATGCTCAAAATTAACTGGCTTCACCCACATCAAATCCATTCATTAAATCACCTGCATAACAAAGACTAGCCACCACTTCTCGAGCTTTCTTAAATTCATAAGTTTGCACGATACGCCGATAAGTATCACTTGGACGTGAATCTCTCATTGTGTGCCACAAGTCTGTACAATCTCTTAGTTTTAGCCTGTGTGTATTAGCCAATACCGAATCTACTAAATCGGGACGATTGCAGATAAGCAAAATATCGCAGCCTGCTTGTTGAGAAGCCAGTACTCTCTCAACAATATCTCCAACACCACAAGCACCCTCCATAGTTAAGGAGTCAGAGAATATTAACCCCTTAAAATTTAGCTGTTCTCTTAAAATATCCTTTAGCCATATTTTAGAATAACCAGCAGGCATAGTATCAACAGCCGAATAAATAACATGTGCAGGCATAATAGCAGATAGCCCTTTTTTAATCATTTCTGAAAAAATCAATAGATCATTAACTTGTATTGCTTGAAAATCTCGATGATCTTCAGGCAACACACAATGACTGTCAGCTTCTACATAACCATGCCCGGGATAATGTTTACCACATCCTTGCATGCCACCACGCTTAAGACCTTCTATAAAAGAGCCGGTCAATTCAATGACAGTATCTGGATTTGAATGAAAACTTCTATCACCAATGACCCCACTTCTCCCCCAATCTAAATCTAAAACGGGCGTAAAAGAAAAATCAATATTAAGAGCTCTCAATTCAGTTGCCAAAACCCAAGCTGTTAATTGGGCATATTCTAAAGCCCTTTCTCTACTTTGTTCATCATAAATTTTCCCTAATATTCTCATTGCTGGTAAGCGAGTAAATCCATCAATAAAACGTTGAACCCTCCCACCTTCATGATCAACTGCTACTAATAATTCAGGTGATTTAATCTGTTTAATTTCAGAAACTAAATTCTGTATCTGTGAAATTGATTGATAATTTCGTCTAAACAAGATAACCCCACCTATTTCTGGACGTAACAGTCTCCTTTTCTCCCTCTCTGTTAAAGAATAGCCTCCAACGTCAGCCATGATAGGCCCTAAAAAACTTGAACTCATTTATTTTAACTTCCTTCAGCTAATTGACCTGCATAGGGAATAAATATGGGTTTATAATTTCTAATCAAGAATATAGGTACATTTTTTTGACTTTTTAAAGCCACTTCTAAGTCATCAGTACTTTTAATTTTATATTCCCCAACTCTAACAATAATATCACCTAATGCAAATCCCAAAGACTCAGCCTTACTACCAATAGAATCAATCTGTAACCCACTTTCCAATTGATAATATGATAGTATGTCTGGGCTAGGCTTTTTTAAGCCGACATCTAATCCTTCCATCGCATAGATATCACCACTTTTAGGACTACTTTCCCCATTAGATTTAATAATATCTCCCTTAATTTTATTCAAATCACCCCTAGGTTGTAAGATAATTTTCACGTTTAAACCATGTTCTTGGCGCCAAATGTATAACTCTATCTCTTCTCCTGGTTTAATCAAATTTAGTATTCCAGGTAAATCCTCTGGCCCTTGAATAGCCTCACCGTTAACAGCAAGGATTATATCGCCTACTCGTAATGTGTCTCCTGTATGCTCATCATCCAATACATCTAATATCAACGCACCATCAGAATTATTTCTACCAAAAGTTTTAGCCAATTCATAACTCATACCATCTACTTTAACACCTAATTGTCCTCTTTGTACTTTACCGGTAGTCTTTAATTGATTGGCAACATTAATTACAATATCAATTGGAATGGCAAAAGCAATACCAACAAATCCTCCTGAACGACTGTATATTTGAGAGTTAACACCAATGGCTTCTCCATCAAGATTTAAAAGAGGCCCTCCTGAATTTCCCTGATTAATCGCAGCATCTGTTTGTAAAAATGGAATATAAGATGGATCATCCTGAATGGTTCTTTTCTTAGCTGAGACAATACCCGAAGTTAGAGAGAATTGAAATCCAAAAGGTGCCCCTAAAGCAGCTACCCACTGACCTACTTTGACTTTACTAACATCCCCAACTTTAATGGGTACTAAGCTACTTGCCTCTATCTTAAGCAATGCTAAATCTGAAATAGCGTCCATACCCACCACTTTAGCCATGAAAACACGTTTATCCATTAGGGTAACCTTAATAGCGTTACTACCTTCTATCACATGCACATTAGTGATAATATACCCATCCTCGTCTAATATAATGCCAGACCCCCCATTGGATTCTTCTGTCACAGAACTATCATCATCATCAAAAATATCTTCCTTAAACTTATTGACATAGTAAGCATCCACACTCACAACCGAAGGACCTACCTTTTCCAATAAGTAAGTAAAATCAGAGTAAACTGAATTATTAGCTCCCTGTGACTGAGGAAATATCACATTATTCGAATTAACACTCAGGGTCGAATTACTTTCATCAGAATGAGACTCTGAACATCCGCCAAATAATAACATGACCCAAAGCGCTAAAACCGGATATTGAAATTTCACCTATCCCCCATGAAAATGTTTAATTTTAATTAATTAAAGTTAATATTACATCACAAAATTTTACTTATAGATAGAGTAATCACATAAATCATTAATAATACATCCACAACACAATGGGTTACGAGCTTTACAAACATATCGTCCATGTAAAACCAGCCAATGGTGTACATTATTTAAATAGGACTTAGGAATATTTTTTTCTAGCTTTTTTTCGACCTCCAGAACTGTTCTACCTTTTGCAATACCCGTCCGATTAGCTACTCGAAATACATGTGTATCTACAGCAACAACTGGTTCATCATATAATGTATTTAAAACAACATTTGCTGTTTTCCTACCCACCCCTGCTAAACTTTCCAAATCTTCTCTGTTTCGAGGCACCTCGCCATTGAAATTAGAAAGCAATTGTTGACTACATCGTATAATATTTTTAGCCTTATTCTTATATAGCCCAATAGACTTAATATAATCTATGAGCATTTCCTCTCCTAAATCCAACATCTCTTGAGGGGTACACGCCACCTGAAATAAATTATTGGTAGCCTTATTCACAGAAATATCAGTTGCCTGTGCTGATAAAATAACCGCTACTAATAATTCATAAGCAGAAGAATAGATCAACTCGGTCTGAGGACTAGGATCAGCCTCTTTGAAACGTTTCAATATATCTATTCGTTTGGCCTGATTCATTAAATCGCTTTTGAATTCTTGCGAAACAACCAAGGAGGGATCGCTCCATAATTTCTCCATAAGCCCAGTCTTTTAATTTTTGCATTTTCTTGTGCTTGATAATACGTTTTCAACCTATATGAAGATAAATATTTCTTAGCATAACCTGGATAAATCCAAGCATACCCATCCTTAACTTGCTTAAATGCTATATCTTGATTTTTATAGTAAATATTTGATACTTCACGCCTATATCTATCCATATATAAAACAATTACTTCAACGTTTTTGTTAACTAAAAACAATAAATTTTGTCGACTACGTTCCCCATCTGCCTGATTCATCTCAGGGGCATCAATATTTGCAACACGAATTTTATGTTTCAATCCATTCAAATCTTTGACATGTAAAGTATCACCATCAACTATATAAGCCACATTGGCAACATACTTAATAGGGTAAGACTTGTGATTCTGAGGTTGTGCTTGTATAACCAGTAATAGAAAACCAAACATTAAAGATACTAAAAACTTCCTCATACCCTAAAAAAATCCCCCTAATTGCTTAACTTCAGTTCCTCCATCTCGACCAATAACTAGCACATTAGCAGGATGTTTTGCAAAAATACCATTTTCTACCACTCCGGGTATTTGATTAATTTCATTTTCCAACTCCATAGGGGTAGATAAATTTAAACTATGTACATCAATAATTTGGTTGCCTTGTTCAGTGGTATAATTCATCCTTAATTCTGGCCGACCACCCAATGCAACCATTTTCCTGGACACCATAGACCGTGCATACGAAAGTACTTCTACTGGTACTGCAAACGCCCCTAACTTAGGCACATATTTGCTATCATCAACCATACAAACAAAATTGTTAGCTACTGACGCCACTACTTTTTCTGCCAATAAAGCGCCCCCTCCTCCTTTTACCATTTGTAATAAAGAGTTTACTTCATCTGCTCCATCAAAATATACTGATAATGCAGTTACTTCATTCAAATCCAAGATATTGAATCCATGCTTAAGCAAAAGTGTTTTTGTTTGTTCGGAGGTGGAAACCACCCCTCTAATATCTTCCTTAAAAGCCGCCAACTCTTCAATAAAAAAATTAACTGTAGAACCTGTTCCTATTCCAATATAGCCATCCTTAGGTAAAAATCTAAGTGCTTCCTTAGCTGCCATTCTTTTTTTATCATCCTGGGTTAACATATCCCGGTATCCTTATCCTTTATCATTAAGTTATAACACATGCATGAGTAGTTTCTCCATTATACCAATAAAAGTTATCTTTTTCTGAGGCGATCTTTCCCCTCAAACAAACAAATACCTAACATTACAATTCATATCTTAAATTAATTTGTTATAATTCACACTGAATTATATGGACTATTATTATAGCCATAATGGTTAAATTAATGGATGGTCTTCGCTTAACCTCACCAAGTTTTATTGGTTATACACTTTTTTAAGTATATAACCTAACGAATAATTGATTTTTAATTTGCAACTATCAACTCATAAAGGAATTTGTAATGTTTTCAACCAAAACAACTATTGAGCAGTTTGATCCTGAAATAGCACAAGCTATTCATCAAGAAAATACACGCCAGCAAGATCATATTGAACTAATTGCATCCGAAAACTATGTCAGTTGGCCGGTTATGCTTGCTCAAGGTTCGCAGTTAACTAATAAATATGCAGAAGGTTATCCCCACAAACGATATTATGGTGGTTGCGAATTTGTCGATATTGTAGAACAAATAGCCATTGATAGATTAAAAAAACTCTTTAAAGCTGAATATGTTAATGTACAACCTCATTCAGGTTCTCAGGCTAATCAAGCTGTCTATACAAGTGTGTTAACCCCTGGAGATACTATCTTAGGTATGAGTTTAGCACATGGGGGGCACTTAACTCATGGTGCAAAAGTAAATATTTCAGGTAAAATTTATCATTCCGTTAGTTATGGTTTAGATGACAATGAGGTATTGAACTACCAAGAAATAGAGCAGTTAGCCTTAAAACATAAACCTAAGATGATTGTAGCAGGCGCTTCTGCTTACTCTTTAATTATCGATTGGCAAAAATTTAGGCAAATTGCAGATAAAGTCGGTGCTTATCTTTTTGTTGATATGGCTCATTACGCAGGACTTATTGCTGGTGGAGAATATCCAAACCCAGTTCCTTATGCTGATTTTGTTACGACAACCACTCATAAAACATTAAGAGGCCCTAGGGGAGGTGTAATTTTATGTCGTAGTACTGAACATGAGAAAACTCTTAATTCTGCTGTATTTCCATGTTTACAAGGTGGCCCATTAATGCATGTTATTGCAGCTAAAGCTATCTGTTTTAAAGAAGCATTGAGCCCAGAATTTAAAGAGTACGCAAAACAGATTAAAAAAAACGCCCAAGTTTTAGCTAACACACTTACCTCAAGAGGGTTACGGATCGTTTCTGGCAAGACAGAAAGTCATGTATTTTTGGTAGATTTACGCTCCAAAAAAATTACCGGAAAAAATGCAGAAGAGGTATTAGGTAAAGCACATATTACAGTCAACAAAAATGCCATTCCTAATGACCCAGAAAAACCTTTTGTAACCTCAGGCATTCGTCTAGGCACTGCTGCTATTACCACCCGGGGCTTTAAAGAAAAAGAAACCGAGGAACTTGGACATTTAATAGCAGATGTACTAGAACAACCAGACAACTTGGATGCTATTGAGAAAGTTGCTAAAAGAGTTAATCAACTTTGTGAACATTTGCCCGTCTATGGCTAATTATTAAAAGGAATGTATTTATGAATATTTCAGTTATCTCTCCAGGAAAAAGTTTTCCTGATGACTTTAATGCCATTGTTGAAATTTCAGCAAACTCTGCACCTATTAAGTTTGAAATTGATAAAGAAAGCGGCGCTATAGCAATCGACCGTTTCATGGGAACTTCTATGACCTATCCAACTAACTATGGTTTTGTTCCTAACACATTGTCTGGAGATGGCGATCCTTGTGATGTTCTTCTAGTGACACCTTTCCCTATTCCTCCAGGTATATTGGTAAGATGTAGAGCTATCGGTATTCTTGATATGGAAGATGATGCAGGGTTAGATAAAAAAATTCTTGCTGTTCCTGTAGAAAAACAGTGCCCGATGTATAAAAATATAAGACAGATTTCTGACCTACCTGAACTATTAATCCAGCAGATACAACATTTTTTTGAACATTATAAGGATTTAGAATCTGGTAAATGGGTCAAAATAAAAGGTTGGGGTAATGTAGAGGATGCAAAAAACGAACTAGAAAATGGGGTAAAGAATTTCAAAAAATAATCTTCATTTTTGAACCTCTAATGCATCAGGTTATGCTTTTTCAAAAAAAGTGTAACCTGATCTTGATTAACTAAATAATGATAATTATTGTTGCCTATTTCTAAGTTATCAAACTATTGTCACCCTTTAACTAGTATTGGTAAATCATCAACACTCTCTGATTGATCTGGAAAATATGCAAAAAATTATAAAAGAATTCAAGCAAAAACAACAAACGATATATCTCAATTTTAAAGAGCATGATAATGCGTACCAATTTTTTACAGAACATTCAAAAATTACTACTCATCTGTTAAAGACAATATGGTATCTACATCCCTGCGACAATGAAGATAATTTGTGTCTACTTGCAACTGGGGGTTTCGGACGAAGAGAGCTATACCCCTATTCGGATATTGATTTAGCGATTATTACACGTACAAAACCTGATTCAAAACAAGAAAGTTTTATTTCTGAGTTCATAAGTACTTTATGGGATGTTGGTTTATCTCCTTCTATCACTGTTGGTACTGTTGAGGAATTATTTCATGATGCTAAAAATGAAACAACTAAGGAAACATCCTTTTTAGAGACAGAATATATTCTTGGAAATTCTCAATTACTTGAAAAGCTATTAAGTGAACTTGATAATCAACGTAATATAGTTGATTTTATTGAAGCCAAACTCAGTGAGCTTAATACAAGACACAATCAATTTAAGGGTGCTGCCAAACAGCTTGAACCCGATGTTAAAAATACACCAGGTGGTTTACGAGACATTCACACTTTATTATGGATTGCTAAAGCTCAAGGTTTACAAACTAATATTAATGAATTAACTAAAAATAACATTATCTCTAAAGATGAAGCCAATCTCATCATTAATAGCCATCAAAATTTATCTCGTATTCGTATTCATCTGCACATGCTTGCGAATAAAAATGAGAATTGTTTATTTTTCAACTATCATAATGATATTGCTCAATTAATGCATTGTAACTTCCCAGAGAATATCCCCAAAAATGGTGAACAAATAATGCAAATTTTTTATCGTTCAACTAAATTGGTAAGACAATTAATGGGTATTTTGATTCCCATGCTAACACACAGAGTTTATGTTCCCTATCCTAGAAAAGTATTTCAAATCGATAAAAATTATTATCAGGTTTGGAATTTAATTGCTTGCAATGATCTCGAAATTTTCACCAAAGATCCTACGCAAATTTTGCAAATTATTACCTACCTACAAAAAAATCGTAGCATTATTGGTATAGCCCCTAAAACATTAAGAGCGTGGTGGCTGGCTATCCAAAACTTAGGGTATTCTTTTTCAGAAAATGTTGAAAATCAAAAAGCTTTTATTAATTTATTTAAATATGGCCATGACATTTTTGAAATATTACAATACCTAAATTTATATGGTTTCTTAGAAAAATATATTGCTGACTTCGGCCGAATTGTTGGCCTATTACAAAATGATTTATTTCATGTCTACCCTGTGGATGACCATATTTTAACTGTTATTTATTATTTGGTTAGACTTGAGAATGAAAATTTCATTTTCGAAGCTCCGTTCGCTTCAAACTTAATAAATAATTATAAAAATAAATATATACTTTACCTGTCGGCATTCTTCCACGATATTGGTAAAGGTCAAAAAGGTAGACATGAAATAATAGGTGCACAAATTGCAAAACAGTTTTGTAACCAACATCAATTAAACCAATCAGATACAAATCTAATTGTGTGGCTAGTTGAAAACCATTTAGTAATGTCTATTACTGCTCAAAAAAAGGATATCGGTGATTATTCTGTAATTAAAGAATTTAGCGAGATAGTTAAAACACCTGAACGTTTAGTAGCATTATATTTACTTACTATTTCAGATATTAGGGGCACCAATCCAACCCTCTGGAATAATTGGAAGAGTAATTTACTCTACCAGTTATTTACTGCCACACTAAAAATATTGCAAGATAAATCACAACTAGAATTAAAATATATAGTTCAAAAACAAACTGTTATAAACCAATTAATTTCAGAAAACTCTAAATATAAAGAAAAGATTATTCAATTTGCCAATGCTATAGATGATTCTTTTTTTAATACACAAACTTTTGATGACATTCGCTGGCAAATTAATAACGTTAATCATACAACCAAATCTGCTTTTTTTAATTTTAGATTCTTAGATAAAATGACACTTGAATGTATTATTTTCAAACCCAACAGTGATAATTTGATGCTTACGCTATGTAAAATATTCCCTCATCTACACCTTAATATCATAAAGGCAAAAGTCTTCATGGCTAAAGAAAGTAATTGGGTTCTGAACAAATTTATCGTTGCTTTCCCTTTTCAATGCCTATCTAATGATACACGAAGAATAACCGAAAAATTAACCTATTATCTTAAGCTCGTAATCAATGAAAAAATTACAGCAACACAATTATCCATCCCTGAAATATTCTTAACTAGACGCTCCTTACACTCTAACATTGTACCAGAGGTAATTATCTCTCAAGAATATTATAATCAAGCTCAGGATTGTTTCATCATCTCACTAGTTACCATTAATAGGAATGCATTACTTGCGAATATTGTTGAGCTATTCAATCAATACGGCATCGAAATTATCTCCATTAGTATTAATACACTAGGAGAACGGGTTGAAGATAGCTTTCTAGTAAAAAGTCATTACTTGTTATCTACCAAAAATTGTATATTATTTAAAAATAAATTATTAACTATTTGTTCACTTTAAAGAATTCAATACAAATTTTAGATTTTTTTGGTATTCAATATTGCTTTCAATATCATTGTGCCCTTGATTATCCAAAAATAAAACTTTACTTTTTCCTTTGATATGTGTTTGTAGTTTTTTACTTGAATGTGGATAAATAACCGTATCCTCTTTTCCATGAAAAAGATAAACTGAACCAGAAAATTTTTCTAAAAATTGGTATGTAGGAATTTGAAATTTCACCCAAGATTGAAGAATAAAAGGCACATGACTCTTAACAACATCTGGCAAACTATAATATGGTGCGAGTAACAATAAAGCCTTTGGATGATTATCACTCGCTATTTTAGCTGCCAGTCCTGTGCCAATAGAATAACCTAATAAAATGATTTTGTTCTCTGGGTACATACTATGGACGAAATCATAAACTTTTTGCATATCGTGATACAAAATCTTTTCATCCTGGATACAACCAACACTTTTTCCAAAACCACGATAATCAACCATAAACACATCATAATTATTCTTTAAATACTCTTTAGCTACAGAAGCCCAGCCGGATATGTTACCAGTATTACCATGCAAATACAAAATAACACCCTTACTCTTATGAGCTTTAAATAAAATACTATTAAGATAAATACCATCATCCACTGGAATATTGTATTCAATATGTGGTAAACGAAATTCAAAAATATAATCTTGATGCAGCACTACAGGATGAAAGGTTAATTTCTCCTGTGCACAACTTATTAAACTCAATGCCATTAGTACTAAAAAAAAGCTTATCTTCATTGTGTATTTCCTTAATAAATGGCCTAATCCAACCACCCACTATTAGGAGCCTTAAATCGATAAATAATTGGACGATACTCTCCATCATTTCTGTACATGTTGTTATTATCTATCCCTATCCATACCTCATCATCATTTAACCACAATGCCTCTGCTTGGCCAAATGAATATGCACCATATCTAAACTTTTCATCACTCAATACCGAATCTTCAAACTGCCAACATTTTTCTAATTGGGCATTATGAGAGTTCCTACGACAAATTTGATGTTGTAGTCTCTCCAAGGTAAATAGTTTACCTTGATAATAAAAAGCATCAGAAAAGTCTAATGGCAACCTCTTTGAACCTAATAATTTAGGTGATGATCTCATCAAATGCTCAGAAAGTAAGACACAATCTTCACAAACCCATTGATCATTCACCTTTTCTAATAAGATAATGCCTCTACTATCACGTTCTGCCACTAACCACAGCTTTGTTATTTCTCCATCTACAGCTAACCCTTCAAATTTTGCATTGAAATGCCGCAATAAATTAGCTTTTTTCGCCTCATAAATTAAATTATTAGGTAATATCAACCAATTGGCTTGTGAAAATCCATTACTAACTTTTAAAATCTGGTTAGTGGACTCACTGACAAGATATAAAGAACCTTCTTTATCACAAACTATTGCTTCGAAATCTAAATTACCTTGCCCCTCAAAAACCTCGGGTTGTTCTGCTGTAAATGAACTACCTAAATCATTTAATTTTGGTATAGGTGGTAAAGAAATTTTTCTGGCTTCATAATAAGAACTCTTTTCAACTAGTTGATAGATATATTTATCATCTTTATCTGAAATCCCTAACCATTGGTGATGACAATAACTTATGCCTGATAAATTACCCAATGGCATATTATTGACCGGCTTTTCACTAATCAATAGAAGAGACTCTATATTATTTGTCTTATAAAATATGGGCTTATTAATTGTACAGGATATTAGGTTTAGCCCAGCACTAAAAAAAATTAGCCACTGCCACAATATTTGTATTCGAGTCACACAACTAATAATTGACCTGATAATCACAATTATATTTTCCCCCTATCAACAAACCCATACTAATTATTTGGCCATGAAGTAAGAATATCCCCAGCACAAATATCCACATCTTTTACCACTTAATTAACTTACAGACTCCACTAGACTACACTTGAAAACCTTTAACATGATCTCCGATAAGTAAAAATAAAAAGTCTACTTACCCTTAATATTCTCTGATTTAAGAAATATCGATAAAATTTCACTACAAAAATCTAACAATATCTTGATTTTGTGTAAAGCACATAAACAATCTGTTGTATTGAATCGCTATATATTCCACCAGAAAGACACATATCTCATTTTCTGGGAGAAACCTATGCACTTTTAAATGCATAGACCGCACCTGCATTACATTATCAGTCAAAATAATTTATCCAATTCCTTTTACACAAACTTTAATTTTTTGAATGGTGTTATCGCATCATCTAAAGTTCCAATCAGGAGGATTTTATCTAATCTCATCATATACTAACTGTAATTTTGTGTAATAAATATAAAAAACTTGAGTGCTTATTTTGTTTAAATCTTTTTCCAACATATCTTATGTTCTACTAAATACCAATTCTTCATAGTAGATGATCCACACAAGTAATCGGTTAATCAAAACATTTTCGTATCTTAGTATTGCTATACTAATACAAACTAAAAATAATTTATATGCCTAAGGATAATTTTCACCTCCAAGACACTTGATACATTCCTAAATTACTTTCGTCACGATTTTCAGAAAATGCGATAATGTTCTCCTCTTTTTACTTTTAAGAAAAACATAGTTATATCCAAGTGTCCTTTACAAAAATTGCTAAGTTCTATTATCTTTCCTGAATAAAATACTTATAACAAAAGAAACCATCGTACTAGGTTGCGATCGTAAGCTGGCTCCAAATATGAAACTCAATTGATTTTTGTAGTAAGAAAAACATTACTCATTCTCCTGTGTTTCCATATTTCTAATTAACTTTTCAATATTAATATTAAAATTTATTCTCATTTAAACCATTTTCCAAATAATATTTTCCCGACAATTTCTGATCTTGATTTCCTATCTATAGCACAATTGATGTTATTAAGTTGATCATTCATATTCATTTCCGAACATTTATCTAAGACCTCATCAGTACCTAATCCTTTATAAATTATTCTGTAATATGTGTTTTTCTTATTTAATACAAATATTTATTATAAATAAAACCAATAAAAGACTTAATTTTTTCCCAATAATTTCAGTTTGGATATCCAAAAGCAATTTATCCATTCTTCCCTCATTTTGTACAGAAGTTGTGACATATGTATTGGGCTTGTAATGTAGAAAGGGTGGTATTGATTTGGTTTACATCAATAATACAGATTTTCAAATTCAAACATTATAGTAATGGAATTTGTTCCCTATAAAGACAAAAATTCATATCAACATATGACCAATCAAATTTAAGAAAGGGTATGTTGCATTAATGGAACAGACGCCTGAAATTAAAATATACTTGTACAATATTTTTTTAACCTGTTTAAATAAAATTTAAAAAAAAGCATATAGGAACTTTTGAATATTGTAATCGTTTGGTTGTCTCAAAGTTCATCTCAAAAGTCCCACTGCTCTGATCAAAAACTTTAATAGTTCAGTTGTAAACTTAAAATTTTTCCCTCTCCAATTAAACTTGCACTGGGTTTAGAAATTTTACTAGACATTTAAAAATAGTTGATACTATGATACATAACTATAGCCCTACACCACTCACGATTACCACCAACTAATATCCTAGCAAACAATCATATTCTGACATAATTTTGGCTTTCTAACTTTTTTATAAACATTACATAACTGTAATAAGTGTTTTTTCTGGTAATCTAGACTTTTTAATCCCCATATTAAAATCATGTTCTCCTGCGTAACCAATAGATACAAGGTAGACAGAATGAAGTCTCCTATCGGTCAAGCCTAATAATTGGTCAACTTTACCTCGTACAAATCCACCCATAGGTGTTGCATTAATGCCTAATCCTTCAATACCTAATAAAAAAAAGCCTAAAGCAATGTTAACTTGTGCATCAATATGTGCAATCTGCTCACTATAAGGTAACGACATATATAAGCTCGCCCTATTTTTAAAATAAGCTTCTTCACTGGTAAATTTATCAAATCGACCATCAGCTTTTTCCTGCTTGTAAACTTCCATTAAATATCTTTCATTGTACCCATTCATACCACAAAATAAGATCACGTGAGATGCATGAACAATTCTATTGTAATTAGCTTCCCAGCTACAATCAGCAATTTTTCTTTTTATTTCATCCGATTCCACCATTACAAAATGGCTAGATTGGGTATTGGATGAAGATGGGCTCTTAATTAAAATTTCTTTCACTTTCTCTATATCATCTGCTGAAATTTTTTTTGTAGGGTCATAGTCCTTACAAGTATAACGACTATTCACCAATGATATGATATCTTGCATTTTATCCTCCTAAATTGATTTAAATTAATTTGATTATATTTATCATGATTAAAAAAAAATAATTGTGTATTCTACATTATTAACCTATAGTTAAAGATTATTTAATGAGTTTAATTAAAACTTTCATAAAAATTAACTCAAACAGAAAACCTATGGTTAAAGAAGGAGAACAATGAAAAAACTACTATTATTATTCTCAGGATTGCTATTACTTATCGCTTGTCAGTCTAAAAATACCCAATCTCAAGAATCTAATTTAGAACAAGAAACTGCTGTTATCCAGGCAAATACTATTGAAGATTCATCAAATTGGAGCGGTACCTATAAAGGGGAATTCCCATGTGCTGATTGCAGTGGTATTAAAATAGCATTAACACTTAATCAAGATAAAACCTATTCTTTAGTAGAAGAATATCAAACTGATAAAACTGATAATAGTACATTTACCACTAATGGAACTTTTACCTTTCATGCTAATAATCCATCTTTGATCACTTTAGATGAAAAAGGTGATAGTCGTGTTTTCTTTATTGGTCAAAACTTAGTTGAAATGAGAAACATAAATACGGATAAAAAGATTGAAAACCCTCAAAACTATACCTTGATAAAAGTGACTGATTATGGAGTATGAAACTACTATGCTGTATTTTAAAGAGAACTAAACAGTTGTCTGTCATAAATCTTCCTACCAACACAAACAATGATAGTGAAAAAAGTAAAGTTTCTATTAATCAATCGAATGTTAAAGTTAATGATACAAAATACTCCTGACAAGTGTTATACACCATCTTACAAAAGATATGTGCACATGTGTTGGACACAAATAACACTTAGAACGAATATTATATCGATGAGATATAAAATGAATAGGTCAGATATACATTCTACTAACCATTGTGATAGAATGAAACCTCATTCTTGCCAAGGAATTTTTTATGTACAAAAATTTAGTCAAGTACAAAACCCTACCTCAGTGGGACGCTAAAAATCTCCCTCAAGCTTTTTGTAGAAAACATAATACTCAAGAGGGAACTTGGGCAAAATTAGAAATTCTACGAGGGGAAATGGATTTTGACATTATGGACGAAGCAGGAAATATTATTTCGACACATCATTTTTCTGAAGAAACTCAGCCGCCATTTATAGAACCTCAAGTCTGGCATAGAATCGCAAAAATTTCGGATAACCTAAATTGTCAACTCTCTTTTTATTGTCAGCAGGAAAATTTTGCCAAAAAAAAATATAATTTCTCTCAAACTCATTCTGAAGTTGTGGAAGCCTTTGAAAATATTTCATTAAATAATGATCCTTCCTGCTATAAAATCTTGGATTTGGGCTGTGGTCAAGGAAGAAACAGTATTTATCTAACATTAAAAGGCTTTAATGTTACAGGGGTAGATATAGAAGAAACAAAAATAAGAAAATTAAAGGATATTATTGATGAAAATGGTTTTAATAATTTAAATGTTGATGTATATGATATCAATCAAGCAAATATTGAAGGACAATATGACTTCATTATCTCTACCGTTGTATTTATGATGTTAGATACCAATAAAGTCCCCGCTATCATTCACAATATGCAGAACTGTACCAATAAAAATGGTTACAATCTGATTGTTTCAGCAATGGATACTGAAGACTATCCTTGCGATCTGAATTTTTCACATAAATTTAAAAGAAATGAATTGAAGGCTTACTATCAAGATTGGGAAATTATCAAATACAATGAAAATGTTGGACAAATGCATAAATTAGATCCAAGTGGTCAACCGTATAAATTTCGTTTTGCAACTTTACTTGCAAAAAAAACTGGCTAAACTACCGTATGTTAATTAGATTTCAATAAGAAATAACTATAAATGCAGGAGGTAAAGTAATCTTGTAGATAATTTTTCTGCATAAAAATATCAATAAAGACAATATTTCTCTAGCTAGTTCTAGTAATCAAATTTTTTGACTGTAACACAAATGAACGAATGAATCTTCAATCCCATACTTTAAAAACTAAAAAAAATTTTAGTTAAAATACAACATATACTATTCCAAACTCTCCCTGTATCAATCTACCAATCAAGATCCATGAAACAACATAATACTTTGCAAATTTTCATAGTACCTAATTGAAAAATGATGGTGGAAACCATCTCTACAAAGCTATTTAAAATAAACTCAAAGGCCTACAGATAAGATTTTCTAATCAATCAAAAAGCAAATTGTGACAAAATATTTATGTATGGTGTTAAAAAGATAATAAACACTACTATAACAAATTACGCCACTTATTTTTAATTTTTTTAATTAATATAGAAACAACTTTATTGTTTATTTTAGATACCAGCCGTACTTTTCTTGATAAAAACAAGAAAAATACCCAACGTATCAGTCGACTAATAATTGCTTTATTAGTGAATATCACCTTGGTCAGCCCACCAAAGGTAGGAACATAACTCATCAAACGCTGAGAAACTCCTTTAGGTCTACGTTGCCCCATCTGCTTATCTTTTACATAATTAACTTCTAACTTAGTTCGTAAGATATCAGCTTCCATTTGACAATACTGCCGTTGATCGCTACTCATGAGACTTCTTTCAACTGTTGATCAATTTTCCCCATAAGATCCTGAGATACTTCACTAGATACATTTCTACCTGATAAAAACTCAATTTCATTAACCAATTCTCCGATACTTCTATTTAAATTCTGAATAGAACCCATCAATCGACTAATTGCCCTTTTAATCAAAACAAAAAATAATAAAAGACAAAATATGGCACTACCAAAAAAAAGCCATATCCTTACTTTTGGGTCTGTAACAAAATCATTAATTCCGAAAAACACACTTAAAATTGCTATTAAAAGAAATATCAGAGCAATACCAACAAAAACAAATGCACATAACAAATTCTTTTGTAAAGATGTTAAATCTATAGAAATTATTTCAAAGCGAAGTTTAAGCAACCGCTCAATGCTAGAACGATTGCTTCTCAAAAAATTAAACTTTGCTACAATATTTTTTAAATTTGCCATTTTAAATCCAACAAAAGCTATCAATTAGTTCTTTTTACCAAGCACAATACCTGCAACAAAACCAACTAATCCAGCAATTGCCAAAGCCTCAACTGGCTTTTTCCTAATGGCACTAGAGAATTCATCTCCAACTTTCTCAAGTTTATCCTGAACCTCTTTCTGATATTCAGGTAGCTTATTTTTAACTTCTTCTATTTTATCACTGGCTTTGTCTTTAAAGTTTTCATAAAATTCACGAGCATTATTTTGGAAATCTTTTACGTCACGTTCAAATTCATCTCCACCGGCTTCTTTTAATTCTGAGAAATCTTTCTTAATCTGCTCTAAATCTTTCTGAAATTTTGACTTCCTACTATCATAATCATTAGCCATCACACGCTCCTTAAACATTTAGGTTGTAAAGTAATTTTTATTATACAGATAACCCAATAGCAGGACAACTATTCCTAACAATCCGGAATAAATAGATAAATAATTTATACTAATATGCTACATTTGAATCAAACTACCCAATATGAAATGAAAAACACTGCATACACTCACATATCGAAAGAATAAAACTAGTAAAAACAAAGAGAAACAACAATCGGACTTAATCTAACAACAATAATTCAAATAGAAATCTAACCACATAATATTGGTGGAGGTAACCGGGATCGAACCGATGACATTCTGCTTGCAAAGCAGACGCTCTACCAACTGAGCTATACCCCCCGAATAAAGATTTGTATTGATAGGATTGGTGGGTCTGGCAGGACTTGAACCTGCGACCCCACGCTTATCAAGCGTGTGCTCTAACCGGCTGAGCTACAAACCCATTAGCTTCTCAATCAACAACCAATTATCGATAAGTGTAAGTGCAATTTCCTCATATTCTCTAGAAAGGAGGTGATCCAGCCGCAGGTTCCCCTACGGCTACCTTGTTACGACTTCACCCCAGTCATGAAACATACCGTGGTAAGCGGACTCCTTGCGGTTATCCTACCCACTTCTGGCATCTCCCACTCCCATGGTGTGACGGGCGGTGTGTACAAGACCCGGGAACGTATTCACCGCGACATGCTGATCCGCGATTACTAGCGATTCCGACTTCATGTAGTCGAGTTGCAGACTACAATCCGGACTACGATAGGCTTTATGGGATTGGCTCCACCTCGCGGCTTAGCTACCCTCTGTACCTACCATTGTATGACGTGTGAAGCCCTGGTCTTAAGGGCCATGAGGACTTGACATCATCCCCACCTTCCTCCGGTTTATCACCGGCAGTCTCATTAGAGTGCTCAACTTAATGTTAGCAACTAATGACAAGGGTTGCGCTCGTTGCCGGACTTAACCGAACATCTCACGACACGAGCTGACGACAGCCATGCAGCACCTGTGTTATGGCTCCCGAAGGCACTCTTCTATCTCTAAAAGATCCCATACATGTCAAGACCAGGTAAGGTTTTTCGCGTTGCATCGAATTAATCCACATCATCCACCGCTTGTGCGGGTCCCCGTCAATTCCTTTGAGTTTTAATCTTGCGACCGTACTCCCCAGGCGGACAATTTCACGCGTTAGCTTCGCTACTAAGTCTTTCAAAACCCAACAGCTAATTGTCATCGTTTAGGGCGTGGACTACCAGGGTATCTAATCCTGTTTGCTCCCCACGCTTTCGAGCATGAACGTCAGTGTTATCCCAGGAGGCTGCCTTCGCCATCGGTATTCCTCCACATCTCTACGCATTTCACTGCTACACGTGGAATTCTACCTCCCTCTGACACACTCTAGTCACCCAGTTCCAAATGCACGTCCCAAGTTAAGCTCGGGGATTTCACATCTGGCTTAAGTAACCGTCTGCGCTCGCTTTACGCCCAGTAATTCCGATTAACGCTCGCACCCTACGTATTACCGCGGCTGCTGGCACGTAGTTAGCCGGTGCTTATTCTTTAGGTACCGTCAGCACTCTTGGCTATTAACCAAAAGCTTTTCTTCCCTAACAAAAGTACTTTACAACCCTAAGGCCTTCTTCATACACGCGGCATGGCTGGATCAGGGTTTCCCCCATTGTCCAAAATTCCCCACTGCTGCCTCCCGTAGGAGTCTGGGCCGTGTCTCAGTCCCAGTGTGGCGGATCATCCTCTCAGACCCGCTACAGATCATCGCCTTGGTAGGCCTTTACCCCACCAACTAGCTAATCTGACATCGGCCGCTCCGAATAACACGAGGCCATATATGGTCCCCCGCTTTCCTCCTCAGAGCGTATGCGGTATTAGCTATCCTTTCGGATAGTTATCCCCCATTACTCGGCACGTTCCGATGCGTTACTCACCCGTTCGCCACTCGCCGACAAGAAAGCAAGCTTTCTCTCGCTGCCGTTCGACTTGCATGTGTAAAGCATGCCGCCAGCGTTCAATCTGAGCCAGGATCAAACTCTTATGTTCAATCTCTAACTTATTTTTTATTCTGGTCTAATTCTCAAAGTATTAACAGAATAGTTTCCTATCCTTCTCTTATACTTCTTCAAATCAGTGTGAGGCCAATTGCACTCACACTTATCGATAATCAATTGTCAAAGAACCAACTAATTCGTTTCAATTAGCTAAGAATTGGGATTATACTAAAATAAAAAAATATGTCAACAGCTTTATTATGAAAAAAGCCGGCGATGCCGGCTTTTTTCATGTAAATACCAAATAAGTTATTTGCTACTGTGCATATTTAGATGTTAACTGTATACGTAATTTCTCAACATTAACTGTATCTCTTTGCAATTGCTCCATCAACTGTTCAGATTCAGGAGATAATTTTTTATCTTTTGCAATCTCCTTTTGCATTTTATCAGCTCTATCAATCGATTTTATTTTTAACTTCGACAAGTCAAGTAATTTTTTACGATAATCATCTATGTCTTCTGTTTGAATCGATAGTTTATTTAATTCTGATACCGTATCATCTGCAATCTTTCTATTAACATCAGCCATTTTTTTGGCTTTTTCTTCATCACTTGATGAATCATTCATTAATATTTGCATCGAGCTGGCCAACTGCATTGCCTCTTTTATTTGAATACTTTTTATCTGTAAAAGTTCTCTCATTGCACTTTGCTCTCCAGATTGTGCAAGCTTATCAGTCAAAGAAAGCTCTTGCTGAAAAACTTTTCCTTGTGCTTCTTGCATTTGTTTCAACAAAGCCCCACTCTCCTCAGATAATTTACCACTTTTTTGTTCCTTCTCAATCTTATCCTGAGCTTTATATAACTTTTCACTTAACTCTACTAGATAATTTTGTGCCTGGATATAGTTTTTAATTTCTTGATCAGTTATTTTTAATTTATTAAGTTCCTTTTGTGTTTCCAATGAAAGACGATATACCTGATCTTGCATCTTTTTCATTGATTTTTCATCTAACTGATTTTGATTCAACGATTGACCTAACTGAAATATCTGGGTTAAAGCATCATCTTTAACACTTAACACCTTCAAAAACTCTTTCTGAGCAACTGCAATTTGTTGATTATTAAGCTGATGAACAGATGTACTACCATTGACTACAGTTTCTGAGACTTGAGTAGGAGTTGTTGTCGTACCAACATTCTTATTCTCTTCACTTTGCTTACAAGACACTAACAAAGCTGTAGATATTAATAAAAATAAAGTTGTTTTCTTCATTATGATTTCCTTTGATGACAAAAAAATAATTAACCCGCAAACTGCTTTTTAATTTGTTCTCTTCTTTCTTGCGCCTCTACAGAAAAAGTAGCTGTAGGTCTGGCAAGTAACCTGCGCAATCCTATTGGCTCCCCTGTGTCCAAACAGTACCCATAGGTTCCTTCATCAATTTGCTTTAATGAGGCTTGCACCTTACTTAGAAGCTTACGTTCTCTATCACGAGTACGCAACTCCAATGCATACTCTTCCTCCAAAGTAGCACGATCTGCTGGGTCAGGTGTTACTTCTTGCTCCTGTAGATAATCTGTTGTCTGGTTAGCCTTATTAATAATGTCATCCTGTATTTTCAATAAAACATCCTTAAAAAAAGCTAATTGATCCTCATTCATGTAATCCTCTTCAGGACCGGCCCAGTTTTTAATCTCTTCAATTGTCAGTTTAGATGTTTTTCCCATATTTTATCCAAAAATATTACAAAATATCTCTCATTAATGAACCTAAATTTATAAAAATCAACTTATAATCAAATAGTTAATAACAAAATAACAGCAAAAATAACCTCAAGTATGAATGATAACACAGTTTTTCAAAAAAAAAAGAATTATTTTGACTGCTTCATTTGACGAATTATTATGTAATAGTCATCATTTACCAGAAAATATTCCTATCTTAGCCAAAAAACAGCAAGATAGATATCACTGAATAAGCACATAACGTTGTACCACATACATAAGATTAGGATAAATGAGCAAAACCCACACAATACAAAAAACAAAGGCCACCAAAGTTGGCTTATAACGTATATGAAAAGGCGATAAAATACAATTTATCGAAAAATTGCATGCCTGCAATAAACGTATATCTTTTAGATTGTGTTGTAATAAATACTTCATAATCAATTCATACAAAAAAGCATATACAGAGGTTGAGATTACTTTCAAAATCACAATAAGTAAAGTTCCCACTACTAGATTGGGTATATTTAAATCAATATTAATATGCAAGAGATTTATAAGAAGTTTTACAAATTCATACAACAAAAAAATTAGGAATACAGATACAGGTATTGCCATATCCCATCCTTTTATTGGCTGAATAATTTTTCTCATTTCTCCTACTATCCACTGTGTACTACGATATAAAAAATAAGCTGAAGGATGATTATAAGAAAGTCCCCCTTTTTGCAATAAAAATCTCAACATTGCTAAAACTGACCAAATAAAAATTAAAGTATCTAAAATCGAGACTAACCATTTCATGTTACTAACTCCAATTCACTAGATAGCTCCTTAGATCTATTAGCACACGCTACAACGCCTCGTAAAATAATCTCTTTCAAATCATGAGAATCAAAAACTTTAATTGCTTCATAAGTCGTCCCTCTAGGAGAGGTTACTTTTTCCTGTAACTCCTGAAATGAAAAAAATGAGGACTGGGCTAATTTAACACCTCCCAGTACGGTTTGTTCTACTAATAGTTTAGATGCTTGATCATCCAAACCCAAATGTTTAGCAGCTTCGAATAAAGCATTCATGAAATAGAAAACATAAGCTGGGCCAGACCCTGAAATAGCAGTAACATAATGTAAATCGTCCTCTTTCTCTACCCAAATAAATTGACCAGAATTAGTTAATAAATTTTCTAACCACTCTTTATCATCTGACGAAACTTGATGTTCATTAGCATAAAATCCATACATGCCTTCTAAAGCAGATACAGGAGTATTTGGCATCATTCTTATAATTCGTTGTAATCCATTTAACCCTTGAGATAATGCAGTAATGGGTAGACCCGCTACCATAGAAACAACTAAAGGTGATTTTAATTCCAGATCTTTCACTGCTTTTAATGTATCTTGAGGTTTGACTGCTATAAATAAAACGTCTTCAGAACATAATGGGTCAGTTAGTACACTTTTTATTGTGACAGATGGATAAGTTTTCTTAAGGTACTCCCTTCTATCAGCAGATTTCTCTATCACTATGATATTAAGACTAGAATATGAATGCTGTATGGCTTTGATTATCGCTTCTGCCATATTTCCACCACCTAAAAAATAAATTACTCTATTTGATTTCACTTTCTTCTCCCAAATAATGCTGTCCCTACACGAACCATATTCGCACCATACTGAACTGCCAACTCTAAATCTGAGGACATACCCATAGACAATGTATCCACTGTAGGAATCATCTGCTTTAATTTTTGAAACATTTCTTGCATTTGCTGCATCTGTTCTATTTTTTGACTCTGATCTTCAGCTTCTGGAATACACATTAACCCTCTAAAACAAATTTTTTTTAGTGGTATGATCTCTTCTATTAAATTTTCTAACTGAGTAGGAACAATCCCTGATTTTTGCTTTGCTTTTGAAATATTGACCTCAATACAAACATTAAGAGGTAATTTATGACTTGGTCTCTGAACTTCAATTCTTTGTGCCACCGACTTCCTATCTAATGTTTGCAACCAATCGGCATTTTCAGCAACCCATTTAGTTTTGTTACTTTGAACACTACCAATCACATGCCAAATAATGTCACTAGGTAGTTGATTTATTTTTGTGTTCCATTCTTGAATATAGTTTTCTGCAAAACTTCTCAACCCCAAGTTATACAATTCCTGAATATCTTGAGTCGGAAACTTTTTACTTACTGCAATCAAATCTATTCTATCTTCACGATTATTCTCCCTCTTTGCCTTTTCTATTCTATTAAGTATCGTTTGCAAATTCTCTTGTTTGGTTTTCATAATTTATTTCATTAAATTTTAAATTTCTAATTACCATAATGACAAAATATTGGTATATTTTATACCATTGTTTCAATACAACCTAACAAATATGCAACAAGGATCATATTGAATGAATATACATGAATTGCTAGTAAAAATAGTACAACAAAAAGCATCAGATCTACACCTAAGTCCTGGGCTACCTCCTAAGATTAGGTTTCTCGGTGATATAAAAAATTTAAGTCATGATTGTTTAACTAAAGAAGACATGGCATCTATATTATCAGCAATTACCACTCCCTCTCAAAAAGAACTACTAACAAAGCAACTGGAGATAGATTTTTCTATCTCTATGGAAGATTTAGCTCGTTTTAGAGTTAATGTGTTTCACACCAATAACGGTATTGCCATGGCCTTTCGTCCTATTTCCAACAAAATCATGACACTAGAAGATATTGATGCCCCTAATATATTTAAAAAGATAGTTTCACATCCCCGCGGCCTCATTTTAGTCACTGGGCCTACTGGTTCGGGCAAATCAACTACATTGGCAGCTATGATTGATTATATTAATGAGAATACTTATCAACATATCTTGACAATTGAAGATCCTATTGAGTTTATTCACTCTAGCAAAAATTGCTTGATCAATCAAAGAGAATTAAATCAAAACACCTTAAGTTTTGAAAATGCATTAAGATCAGCAATGAGAGAAGATCCTGATATTATCTTGATTGGTGAGATGAGAGATCTAGAAACAATAAAATTAGCACTGACAGCGGCTGAAACAGGACATTTAGTGTTAGCAACACTACATACAACTGGTGCTGCTAAATCAATTAATAGAATAGTTGACGTTTTCCCAGGATCTGAAAAAGAAATGATTAGAACTATGTTATCTGAAAGTTTAATTGCCGTTATTTCTCAAACCCTAATCAAAAAAGCTGATGCCTCTGGTCGTGTTGCCGCTCATGAAATTATGATCTCGAATCCTGCTATCAAAAATTTAATTAGAGAAAATAAGATAGCACAAATAAACTCCTGTATTCAAACAGGTTCTGCCTCTGGCATGCAAACTCTAGAACAGTCTCTAAATACACTGATCAAAAAAGGTATTATCTCAGCGAAAGATGTTCAAAACAAAAGTATCCAATCCTAAAATAATATACATGTATACCATTTGCTTGGAATCTGTTGTATTGGACTTATCATCATTATAGTAAAGCATTAGGATTTATGCCCTTATTACTTTAGGTAAAGAAACATTTTTTAATTTTTTGCCCATATGCATATGGGGGAATGTTTTTTTACCTATACTTAATTTTAACAGCAAACTGGCACCTACATACACAGGTTAAGACAATGAATATGTACGTGAGCAAAGTTTAAGGAGTGAACAAACATTGATTGCTTCGGAGCCAAGCGAAATTTCAGAAAATAATAAATAAAAAATGATATGAAGACGTAGTACCAATTAATTTATAGAATTCGACAACACTTTGCTAAACCTGTTTTCCCAAACTTAATTCAATAATTCCCTTTTATAATTTTTAACTATTAAATGCTCAACACCTAAGTAGATCATTTATAAATATAATCTAAGTTGACCAATAAAATTTTCCTTATGCTTAAAACGTAGATTAAATGGTATAATGACACGAGTTTATTAGGATTTAAAATAATCACAATATAACATTATTTAACTTCTTAAGTTGGCTTCTTTTTTCGACAAAAATGCATAATACAATTTTCCATATTACTTCCCAATTACTAAAAGAAAAATTAGAATTTGTGACTGTCAATCCCAATGATATTTTAATAGTAGGCTCTGATTATGGGAGTTCTAGAAGAATATTAAATGATATATATTCTGCTAGATTAACTGAAATGGATATTGACCGCAAAAGATTTGAAAATGTAACTAAAAATACATGGTTAAGTAAATTACTAAAAAAAAATCAAAACTTCCAACTCTTAAACTTAGAACAATCTAATCATCAAAAAAATCAATATGATTTTATTGTTTCTAATTTATACTTATCTCGTATGAATGCATACAAAGAAAAACTTTTCAACTTATGGAAAAGTTCATCAAAACCTAATAGCATGTTATTTTTTTCTTTTCTAGGATTAGGTAGTTTTCAGGAAATTTATCAATTATTTGATTATACAATAAAAAATAAAATCCCTCCTTATCATATGGATATGCATGATATAGGAGATGAACTGATCCGCTTAGGATTTATAGATCCAGTCGTGAGTATGGAGAACATGTCTATGATCTATGAAAAAAATAAAACTTTAATTAATGATTTAAATAGCTTAGGAGTATTGCCAACAATGTTAAGTTGCCTTAACATCAACTATCAGGAATTTAATGATGTTTTAAACCGATTAGAGAAAAATCGACTAAATTTTAAAGTATCTTATGAGTTTGTTTTCGCTCACGCGATTTATAAAACTAAGGATACGCTTTCGCCTAAGAAAGAACAAAAAATAATGTTTTATCCAAAAAGATAATCAAAATTGAATCTAATAATACAGGAATACTAATGAAATTTTTTAAAGATATTAAATCAATTTTACAATTAGTTATTTTATTATTTGTTTTATTCGCATTAATATTGGGCTTCATCTATGTTTCCAACACTAATAGGCAACAAGAAGACAGTAATATTGTCAAAAAAACAGAAGTTAATGCTAACGTCTCTCAAGAATATGAAGGTATTAAAATTGGACTAGCCCTAGGCGGAGGTGGGGCTAAGGGATTTGCACATATTGGCGTAATAAAGGTGTTACAAGAAAATCATATTCCCATACAAATCGTAACTGGAACCAGTGCAGGTTCTGTAGTTGGTGCATTATTTTCCTATGGATTTAATGCCGAAAGTATTCAACGAATTTTAAAAGATGTTCGCTATGCTCTAATAGATTTTAGTTTATCATCAAATGGTTTTATTGAGGGTGAAAAATTGAGAGAGCTAGTCAATAAAAATATTCACAATCTACCAATTGAGTCATTAACTAAAAAGTTTGGCGCTGTTGCAACTGACTTCAGCTCAGGAGATGTTGTCATGTTTACCGAGGGTGATGTTGGGCAAGCAGTTCGTGCATCATCTAGTGTTCCTGCTATCTTTCAGCCTGCTAAAATCAATGGCAGACTATACATTGACGGCGGGTTAACTGCACCTGTCCCTGTCTCTCAAGCCAGATCTATGGGGGCAGATGTGGTTATAGCTGTTGATATTTCTGATAAACCCACAGAAGAAGGGAAAGGAACTTTCCATCAGCCAAATTCATGGTTCTCTACCCTAGATCAAAGCGTTATCATTTTATTAAATACCCAATTAAAAAAAGAATTAGAACAAGCTGATGTTATCATCAGACCAGATCTGACAGATATCCCATTTTTTAATTTTTTTATAATGGATGCAACCATCAAAGCAGGAGAAGAAGCAGCCAAAGCGGCTCTCCCAAAAATTAAACAAGTTATTAAACAAGCTCAAAAACGAAAAAAATAGTTGATACCAATATGACTAAACATCAAAATCTACACAGCACATATTTAGAAATTTTTGCACAAGCTAAAAGCCCTTTATTACAATTGAAACTAATTCTCTAGGAAATTCTACTAGTTACTAGAACCTCAGTAACATGCTACATGATCCAAATGCAACTTAGCTGATCGTGACCTCACTTGCTAACCGCACTAAAAAGTACTATAACTCATACAAATACTAAAATAATTAAATATAAATACAATCATAACTTATACAGTTTTATTGTCGAAATAAAAATTGCAGTCTACCCAACTATCAACCTGTTCTAGGTGAGGTTACTACTTCATTCCTCAGAAAATAAAACTTGATCTACTGATGTATTATTGATTTTCATTACTTTAGAACACATATGAATAATTTCTATTCCTATCTTATCTATCTTATGCTGATTTAATCCTGGGATTTTTGATAATTCCTCTATCTTCAAAGGTTTATTTTCAACTATCTTCTGTAAAGCAAAATCATCAAAAATCTGCTCCGCAAATAAATCAAGTTCTTTAGCTTTATCCCGACGAAATTTAACTAATAAATTAGAAAATAATTTTTCTCTCTCTGTTTTAGCCAAATAAATAAAAGAATAGTTAGTAATCTTAATTTTTAGTTCAACAAAAAGCTTATTTTTATTTTTTAAAAATAGAACAGATTCAGCCGTTAATCTTAAAATCTGTGCATAATTAGTTACTTCTAACAATCTTAAGCCTATCATATATCTAATAATTGATCGCCAAAATTTGACACTTTTATCTGAAGCAATCCCAAAAATAGGTTTATCTTGTAAATTATATCTACTAACGAATTGATTATTTTTACCCTGTAATATTTGGATGATCTCATCGATGGATGCATTTTGATTAACATAATATATTGTAGATAGAACCTGCATAGATTCTCTGGATATCTCTAAAAGATTATCATTATTTTGATGATGACAAGATTCATGAGTGATCTCACTATCAAAATACTTTTCTAAAAAACATTTCTTACATTCTGCTGTATCACAAAACTCTAGCATTGTTACTAATTTAGCTAATCTGTTTTTTTTAGTCTCACCCACTTGTTCTGAGTTTTTTATTCTTTCATTTTGCAAAACAAAATCATTCAAACCATAACATACCCAACTTACTGCAGGTAACCCATCTCTACCAGCTCTCCCAGATTCCTGGACATAATGCTCAATACTCTGAGGTAAATTTAAATGAGCAACATATCTAACATTTGACTTATCAATTCCCAAACCGAACGCAATTGTTGCAACCATAATCCCTTCTTCTGCCTGATTAAATAAATTCTGATTTAGTTCTCTAATATCAGAATCTAATCCCGCATGATAGATATAGGTTTTATAACCTTCATTCCTCAAAAAATCAGCAACATGTTCTACTTGGTTTCTAGAAATACAATAAACTAACCCACATTCATTCTTTGGCCTCTGCTGTAAAAAATTCAATAATTGTTTTTTTGCATTATTCTTAGGAATGAAGAAAGTTTGAAAATTATTTCTAATTGAATAATCTTTAAATATTTTACCAGATGACAAACCAAGTAAATTGATAATATCATTCCTAGTTTGAGTATCAGCGGTTGCAGTTAGAGCTATCCTTGGAACATCTGTAAATTCATGTTGTAATTGGGTTAAATTCAAATAATCTTTTCTAAAATCATGCCCCCACTGACTTACACAGTGAGCCTCATCCACGACAAAACGATCTATCTTGATCTGCTTTAATATTTTTAGGAACTCTTTACTTTTAAACCTTTCTGGTGAGATATAAAGTAAACTCAATTGATTACTTAGTAGGTTGTCATAAATCGACTGCTGCTCATGAACACTCAAACTACTATCCAAATATCGTGCTGAAATGTTATTAAAATGCAATGCTTGTACCTGATCATGCATTAAAGCAATTAATGGGGATATTACAACTGTAACCCCATTTGTCAACAAAGCAGGAATTTGATAACAAATTGATTTGCCAGCACCAGTAATCAATTGTGCAAATATATGCTCCCCAGCAAGAATTGCTTGTATAATTTCTAACTGCATTGGCTTAAAATTCTCATAGCCAAAAACATCATTCAATATTTTTTTGATACTAAAAAAAAGATTATTATTTGAGCTCATACAGGTATAATACACTACATTAATATCAATTAAACAGAGTACAAATGGTTATAACGTCAAAGTATTGTAATACGTTAGGAATATTGGGATTAATCCTCTTAGTTAACTCTTGTGCCACTACTACTTCTGGCTCAGGTTCTTGGTTTTATGTTGGAGAAACCCACTGGGGAGATATGAAACATTACATCAGTCCTAACTCAATCAAAAGAAATGGCTCAATAGCCAAAGTGGAATCCAAAAATGTATTAAAGGTACCGGAAACAACTTCTTTCCTTAAAGGGAAAAAATATGCTTATGACATCAATCAATGGGAAGTTAACTGCAAACAAGCAAGAGTTAAACTAATCTCAGCAAGTTATTACAACACCTCTAATCAATTAATTTTCACTCATAAAATACAAAATCCAAAATCAAACCCAATTCTGAAAAATACGATGTTTGCTAGTATATACCGTTTTACCTGTGATAAATTTTCATCATGAGTGTTTAATTTAAATAAATATCAAAGCGGGTTGACTGCCCTTTAATACTGAAGTTAATCAAACCTTCTTCGATATCAGGTGCTAACTTACTCCGTTTAACAACAATTTTAGGAATACCTAGCTCTTTTGCTCGCAAAAACAGTTGTACACAATCAGAATCCTCACCAACCACTTTTTGCAAAAAAATCATCTCTTTTTTAACACAAGCAGATTTTTTTCTTTCTGGAAACATTGGATCTAAATAAATAATCTCTGGCAACTTAGGTAAAACTAAATGATCGTCCAGAATTGAACCGTATATCAAATGCATACGCTGTACAATATCAACCAACAATTTTATATTCTTTGCTCTACGAATACCATCCCACAACATTGCTGCAATCATAGGATTTCGCTCAAACATCGTTACCTCTCCACCAAATGAAGCCAATACAAATGCATCCCTTCCTAAGCCTGCCGTCGCATCCCATATTTGATTATGTTTCTTCAAATTAACCGCTTTTAAAATCAGCTCTCCCTGATTTCTTCCAATTCTATGTAATAACCTGTTAGAAGAAAAATCAACGACAAGCATTTTTTTATATTGACTACTTTTCAGTCCAATCATCTGCCCATCCCAAATCAAAAAATAAGACTTATCCGGTGATTGATAACAGACAGAAAGGCCAAAAGTATTTGATATATATTCTATGTAATGTAACTCTGTAAGACTAAGGTTTCTTTTACATATATACAACATATTATAGTCTAAAAAGAAAGAGCCCACTATGGGAGCTCTTCTTCCTCCGTACTAAAGTTCAATTATGCTTTAGGAATAATCAAAGTTTGTCCAGGATAAATTTTATCAGGATCAGTTAACATAGGTTTGTTTGCTTCAAAAATAATAGTATATTTGCTAGCATCATTGTAATATTTTTCTGCAATTTTTGATAAAGTATCACCCTTTTGAACAGCATAAAAATCAGCTTCCTTACCACTTGATCTAACTTTTAATTTATCATTAACCTCTTTAACACCTTCAATATTCCCTGTTGCAGTCAAAACCATCTGTTTTACCTGTGGTGACTCACACTCACCTGTGACTGTTGCAACCCCATCTTCATTACAATCCACCTGAATATCAGTTGCACCTGGGATATTGTAACTTCGCACATGTGCGGTCACTTTTTTACCTCTATCTGTATTGTTATCAGATGCACCAAAAATCTTTTCTCCTGCTTCTTTGAAAAAACTAAATAAACTCATAATTGACTCCTTTACTTTATAAATGAGGTTAACAATTCTGCTATATTCATTTGCTTTATCACATTTGCATCAGGAACATTACCCTCTCTAGTTGCTTCGTCAACAACCAAAGGTAAAAATTGAGAAATCAAACCAGTAAGAATAGTAGAACTCATCCCTACTTTATCAGATAATGTTTGAATCCAATCTACTCCAAATACCGATTGTACTTGCTCCATTGTCAATGGCATATTTTTACCAGATCCAATCCAAGACTGAATCAACTCACCCAGGTTAGCTGTATCAAATTTTTTAATTAATGCTTCAAACCCGCCTATAGAGCCTTGCTCTCCTATTAATTCAGTCATTATCGTAATGATTTGCTTCATATTACCTGATTCTAACCGCTCCTTAATAAATGAACCTATTAACTGATCGGTATTACCAGCAATAGCACTACCAGCTATTTTTTTGATATCATCAATCAAACTCATTACTTCTTCCCAGTTAAAATTTACACCTGCTCATTATATATTTTTTTTTCACCTTGTGAAGAAAAATACAAAACATATCGATATAAAATATTATAATGATGTAATCATGTCATTCTTCAACATTGTAAAAAAATATCGAATCATTTTTATGTATCAATGCCCATTATGTTATCACCTAGATTCTCGTAAAATCCTGTGCCAGCAATGCTACGAAATAATAAAAACGATAAGTAGACATGGACATTACTGCAGACATTGTGGACAAGAAATTCTTGCAGGAAATATATGTGGGCTATGTCAATCCCAAAATACACTTATAGACCAATTTTGGGCAAGCTATTATTACAAACCTCCTTTATCTAAATTGATACAAGAATGGAAATTTCACTCTAAAATCCAATATTCGAAAATACTAGCATATCTCATGCTACAAAATACGCCTTATTGGTTAAAAAAACAATCCAAGCTTATCGATTATATTATTGCAATGCCACTCACCATTAGTAGCTATCACAAAAGACTATTTAACCAAAGTTTAGAATTATCTTTATACATAAGTAAAGAATATAATATTCCTCTTTGGCATAACGCTTATATAAATAAACACAATCGCAAACCACAACATAATTTAAAGCAAGAAGAACGTATTACAAATATAAAAAATTCATTTCAGCTTAATAAGAGTCCCAATGCCACAACTATTCTAATAATTGATGATGTTGCAACTACACTTGCAACTGTGAACGAACTAGCAAAATGCTTAAAAAAAGAAAAGAATTACCAAGTTTTTACCTGGGTCTTGGCTCATTAGGAAAATCACATGGATAAGAATCACATTATTTTATTTGAACCAGAAATTCCTCAAAACACTGGCAATATCATTAGACTGTGTGCTAATACAGGCTTCATACTCCATCTGGTTGAACCTCTTGGCTTTATATTCAATTCCAGCAAAATGAGAAGAGCTGGCCTGGATTACCATGAATTCACTTCTGTTGTTATCCATAAAACATGGCAGGAATGCTCAAATTATTTTACACAAGGAAACATTTACGCCCTAACAACCAAAGGTACTACACGCTACGATCAACCTAAATTTAATCAAGGAGATGCTTTTCTATTTGGATCTGAAACCAGGGGATTACCTGAAAAAATACTCAATACTTTTTCTGATCAAAAGAAATTACGTCTACCAATGTTTAAAAACAGTCGTAGTATGAACTTGGCAAATACCGTATCAGTAATGGTATTCGAAGCATGGAGGCAAAATAATTTTAATGGGGGAACGTAAAAGTTATTACCTCAGTTTTCCAAAAATCAAAGTACCATTCGTACCACCAAAACCAAAGGAGTTACTCAATACAATATCAACTTTTGTTTCTTGAGCACCATTAGCACAAAAGTCTAAATCACAGCCATTCTCAATATCCTGATCAAAAACATTGATAGTAGGTGGTACTATTTGATGATGGATGGCTAAAATTGAATATACTGACTCAATACCTCCTGCCCCTCCTAATAAGTGACCAGTCATCGATTTAGTGGAACTGATTTTCATATTATAAGCATGATCTTTAAATAATTTTTTAATGGCAACCACCTCTGCCAAATCACCCAGTTGGGTTGACGTCGCATGAGCATTAATATAGTCTACATCTACAGGATTAATTTGAGCGTCCTTAAGTGCCCTATCCATACCCAAAATGGCACCAGAACCGTCTGGTAATGGCGCAGTCATGTGATAAGCATCTGAACTCATACCATAACCAAGGACTTCAGCATAAACTTTTGCACCACGCTTTTTAGCATGTTCATATTCTTCTAAAACTAAAACACCCGCGCCTTCACCCATAACAAAACCATCTCTACCTCTATCCCAAGGTCGACAGGCTGTTGTAGGGTCATCATTTCGACTAGAAAGTGCTTTTGCTGCATGGAATCCAGCTACAGCTAATCTCGAAATAGAAGATTCTGTCCCACCTGCTATTGCAACATCTATCCTCCCTGCTTGGATCATCATAAAAGAATCACCTATACTGTGTGTTCCTGTTGTACAAGCAGAAGCAAGACTATAACTAGGACCTTGATAGCCCTTTAACATTGAAACATGCCCAGCAACTAAATTAATAATAGTACTTGGAATAAAAAAAGGACTCACTTTCCTGTAGCCTTTTTCTTCAATTTGTAGTGTCATATTTTCTATATTATCAACACCACCAATACCAGAGCCTATAATGACGCCAACTCTTGTTTTATCCAAATTAGGATCATCATCCAATTGAGCATCTTCAATTGCTTGCAAAGCGGAAGCTATGCCATAATGCATAAATAAATCCATATGACGTGCCTGTTTTGGCGAAACATAATCCTCAATATTAAAGTTCTTAACTTCACCTGCAATAGAGCACCCGAGGCCTGATGTATCAAACCGGGTAATCGTTGCTATACCACTCCTCCCGTTAAGCAGACTATCCCAAGCTTCTAAAACAGTATTACCAACCGGAGAAACTTGTCCCACACCAGTAACAACAACTCTTCTTTTACCCATACCCTGATACCCTAGAAGTCGATCCTAAATACAAAATTATTGACGTGCAACAATATAATCAATTGCTTGCTGTACAGTAGTAATTTTCTCTGCATCTTCATCTGGTATCTCGCAACCAAAAGCTTCTTCTAAGCTCATAACCAATTCAACAATATCCAAAGAATCTGCTCCTAGATCCTCCTGAAAAGAAGATTCATTTTTTATTTTCTCTATCTCAATGCATAACTGTTCAGAAACAATTTCCCTAACTTTGTTTTCAATATTTTCCATGTTAAACTCCCAATTAATTCTTACATATCTGTTTTTAAATACACTCAGCTCAAAAATACAACCAAGATAGACGGTCTACATTATAGCCTAACTCCAAAAATTTTGGCACAAAAAAAATAAATAAAACAAAATACACTATTGGTTTCTTTTGTTATATGTCATAATTCGTAACATACTACCGATGTTAACAAGGTTTTTTCCTTATGAGAATTATTATTATTGGAAATGGCTCGTGGGGAACCGCATTAGCCATTCATTTTTCTAGGACTCATAATACCAGTTTACTCACAAGAAACTGCAAAGACGCTCAAAAGCTTAATCAGGATAGAGAGAATAAAAAATATCTCACTAACTATCATTTCCCTGATTCATTGACTATTGACTTCATAGAAAATATTGATTGTTTATCACCGTATGATTTAGTTATTATCGCAACACCAATGATTGCTGTTCGTGCAACTTTAGAATCCTTACCTGTTCTCAAATCCACTCCAATACTGGTAGCGTCTAAAGGTTTTGAAAAAGGAACTGGCCTACTGCCCCACCAAGTTGTGGCCGATATCTATCCCAATAACAAAAGTATTGGTCTTTTATCTGGACCTACATTTGCACAAGAACTAGCCTCAGGCTTGCCTTCTGCTATTTGTTTATCAACTGATAATTTAATATGGGGTAAAGATATAACTAAAATGCTCAATAATAGTACTATGAGAATTTATCTCAATGATGATCCTATAGGAGTGGGCGTTGGGGGAGCAGTCAAAAATATTATCGCAGTAGCTTCTGGCTTTTCTGATGGGAAACATGTAGGAAATAATGCCAGGGCTGCCTTAATCACGCGAGGATTGGCAGAAATGACTAGACTAGCCAATTCATTAGGAGCCAAAGAAGATACGATGCGAGGCTTAGGTACTCTTGGAGACTTAATATTAACTTGTACTGGAAATCTTTCTCGTAATAGGCAAGTAGGTTTAAAGTTGGCAGAAGGAAAAAACCTTCAGGAAATTCTACAGGAATTGGAACACGTCGCAGAAGGTATTAACACTTTACCAGAAGTTTTAGCCATTGCAAAAAAAAATAATGTAGAAATGCCTATCACAGAAATGCTATCTAATCTATTAACAGGCAAAATATCCGTCGATGATGTTGTAGAGACCATCATGCGTCGCTCACCCAAAATTGAAGGTGTCTAGCCTATGATTCATCAAATCCTAACCAAGTAGTAAAACTATCCACGGGCTCTCTTGGTGTAGTGAACTCATTGACAATTTGAGTTTTATCGGCATAGCCCAAGGCGATCGTACACAATAACTCTTCATCTTTTCCAGCCTTTATTTTAGGCAATACAATTGATTGATATTCATTCCAAGCTGCCTGTGGGCAAGTATCTAACCCCTTTGCTATAGCCATCAGTAAAATATTCTGTATAAACATGGAAATATCCATCTTGGAACCTGTTCCTAAACGCCTATCAAAAGTTAAAAATAAACCAACAGGTGCATCAAACAGCATAAAATTTCTTCTCTGTTGTGCTGACATTTTATCCTTGTCCTGCTTTTCTATTCCTAGCAAACCATACAACCCCCATCCATTTTCTCTTCGTCTTTCAATATAGGGTGAAAACCATTCTTGAGGGTAATAGTCATAAGCTGCCTGATACTGTGATTTGATACCAGGCTTGTCAATCGAATCATCATATACTTGACAAACAGCATTGACTATTTCGTCTCTAACACTACCTTGTACTACATAAACTCGCCACGGTTGAGTATTACATCCCGATGGCGCCCTACTAGCCGCCTCCAAAATTTCTTGAATAATTAATTTAGATACTTTTTTATCTTTAAAGGCTCTAACTGAATGCCGGCTTTTCATAATATATTCAATATCTTTTGCAAACATATTAACCTCCTTTGAATAAACCGTAACCATTATATTCTTATTTGAATTAATTTAAGGGAAAGATACCTTAATGCGATACCATACAATGGTAAAAAGAATAAAGCTGAAACAAACAATTTAAATCCATAGTCAATCCAAGCAATTTCTATCCAATGGTTAGCCATAAATTCATCAGTACTATTATAAAAAGCAATCAGAAAAAATACCAATGTATCCAAAGCGTTCCCTATAACAGTAGATGTAAAAGGTGCTACCCACCACTGAGATATTTGCCGCAGGCGGCTAAAAATAACAACATCAGTCAGTTGTCCTAAAACATAAGCTGAAAAACTAGCCAATGCGATACGAGCTACTAGCCAATTAAAAGTATCAAAGCCTTGCCAATATCCCTGCGAAAACAGAGATGATATAACATAAGAAACAACCATTGCAGGTAACATACATATGAAAATAATTTTTCTTGCTAGAGAAGTACCAAAAATTCTTACCGTTAGATCTGTGGCCAGAAAAATAAAAGGAAAAGTAAGCGCACCCCAGGTCGCATGTATACCAAATAATGTAAATGGTATCTGAACCAAATAATTACTAGCATCTATAATTAAAATATGAAAAAAAGAAAGATAGATAATTGCTTTTTTCTGTTGCGGTCTACTTAAAGTTAAAGAGCTAGAACTAATCATAATCAATAATATTAAACCTTGTTAATCGGCTTATCGCCATCTGCTGCCATTTTTCCTCTTCAACAGAATAATTAGCATAAGGATAAATAGAAATACCGCCTCTAGGCGAAAATAACCCAATAACTTCAATATACTTAGGTTGTATTACATTAACTAAATCTTTCATGATAACATTAACACAATCTTCATGAAATCCCCCATGATTACGAAAGCTAAACAAATATAACTTCAATGACTTACTTTCAACCATATACAAATTGGGAATATAAGAAATAATAATTCTAGCAAAATCTGGTTGTCCTGTCTTAGGACACAAAGCTGTAAATTCTGGACAGTTCAAATGAACCCAATAATCGTTCCCAGTATGAGGATTATCGAATATTTCCAAAATACTCGCATCATACTGCACAGGATACTGTGCCAACTGATTGCCTAATAATCCCAATTTATCTATTGAGTGTGATTTCTTCATATTTTCCCTTAGTTTTTTTTGCAGTGTCACGCTCTTAAACCATATCATTTAAGATAATAACAGTACTGATGAATACTTATTTATTAATCTTTATCAACATATTGATTATGCTAATTTTATTCATTACTTATTCTTTTCTCATCTTGTGCTTTCTCAAATAAGCTAAAAAAATTATCAGTAGTCATTTTGGCAATTGTTTCAAATCTCTGATTTCGTAATGCTGCAATAAACTCTGCTGTATTTTTTACATAGGCAGGTTCATTAGTTTTACCTCGAAAAGGAACAGGTGCCAAATAAGGCGCATCTGTTTCAACCAATAACCTATCATCAGGGATATAACGACAAACTTCTTGTATCTGTTTTGCATTTTTAAATGTCACAATTCCAGAAAAAGAAATATAATAACCGAGATCCAATGCCTGTTTTGCAAACTCCCGAGTTTCGGTAAAACAATGAATGACTGCTTTTTTTACTTGATGTGCCCTCATAATGTCTAATGTATCTAAACCAGCATCTCTTGTATGAATAATTAATGGCAAGCCTGTTCGTATAGATACCTCAATATGTTTAGTAAACCTATTCTTTTGCCAAGTTAGATCCCCTTCACACAAGTGATAATCTAACCCTGTCTCACCTATACCTATAATTTTAGGATGTTTGGAATGCAATAACATTTCGTCAAGAGAAAACTCAATATTATCAATATTATCTGGATGTATACCAATAGAGCCAAATAAGTTCTGATATTCATTGACTAGATCAATGATTTCAAAAAAGCTTTCCTGACTAACACTAACTACTAACGCATGACTAATCTGATTATTTTGCATGTTGGTTAAAACATCAGATATCCGTTTTTTTAATTCAAGAAAATTAATATGGCAATGAGAATCAACTAACATAATTACATGGTAAAAGCTTTTTTATTAGAATCCATATTTCCTAATAGTGTTTCAATATCTTTTTTAGCGATTTTAGCAACTTCATCCGATCCAAAAGAAACACCATACCCCTTATCTGACAAATGAGAGTTTTTCCAAATAACTTCTGTTCTCATAGGATATTTTTTATCAATAAAATCAATTTTAATACTAAGGACTAAAAATACCTGTTCACCTAGTGAAAAATCCTCATTAGAAAAAAAGTAAATTCCCCCCCCTATGACAAACTTCATATATGATTGATATAAGTAATCTAAATCATCAATATGTAGTTGTATCATTTGCACTTCTTTTGTTTTACTCATAATAAATCCTAACCAATAGACAAAGACAAATACTCTAACATGATGTTTTCTATTTGCAGTTTAGTATTTAGCGGATGATTTTTATGTCTTGCCTGTTGTTTAACCAAAGTTAATAAAGCAAATAAATCTCGAGTATTATACTTATTTTTCAGCTTTTTCTCTATACAACTGCTTAATGTTCGATTGAACTTCAGTCCATACCCTTGCTGACTCAAAATAATATCAGCCAGCCATTTATACACCCAATCAAAAAAATAATCGAGTGTTTTTATCTCAGAATCATAATGTTGAGCAAAATCTAAACACGATAATAATCTCGGTTCTAACATCACCTTTAAAAATTCTTGATACAATTCCAATGGAAAATTATGTGAAAAGAAAGGAACCCCACTATTAAAAGCCAAATGAAAATATGTATTTTCATCAAAATTTGGTTGTGTAGATAAATATTCTAAAGCCTCCTTTTCATTAGGCATCGATAAAGCAAATTGACGGCAACGGCTGACAATAGTGCTTAACAACTTATCTTTAGAATGGCTTACCAATAAAAAAATTGTTTTAGATGGAGGCTCCTCAAGGACTTTCAACAATGCATTAGAGGCCTGCATATTCATTTTTTCGGCAGGCATGATTAAAACAACTTTCCAACCACCTAGATGGCTGCTTGTCTGTACCTTTGCTAAGACCTCACGAATAGATTCTATTTTAATGAGATTTAATTCACTATCTTCGTCAGGAGAGATTTGATAAAAATCAGGATGACTACCCTGAGAAAATAAGTGACATGAATGACATTGAAGGCAAGGAAAATAACTTCCTTCAAGCGGTTGCTCGCATAACAGTGCCTTAGCATATTCCATAACAAATGCTGCTTTGCCTACACCTTGCCTACCATAAAAAAGCCAAGCATTAGGTTTACTTTCCCATCCATGAAAAAGTCTTTGCCATGAATCCTTTTGCCAAGGGTAAATCATACTACATCACCTTACGCTTGAAATCGTCTAAAACATTAACAATCTGTTCAGATACTTTTTCTATTGACTGTTCGCCCGAGATAATACGATATCTATCTGGATTCGATTGTGCTAAGGCAAGATATCTTTCTCTCACTCTATTAAAAAATGACATATCCTCGCTCTCTATTCTATCTCTTCTATCTCTGTTTTCACAACGTTTCTGACACACTTCCGCTGGGGCATCCAACAAAATTGTTAAGCTAGGTTGAAGTCCCTCTTGCACCCACTCTTCAAGCACTTTAATCTTTTTTGTAGCCACCCCTCTTCCTGCACCTTGATAAGCATAAGTAGCATCTGTAAATCTATCAGACAAAACCCACTTACCTTCTTTAAGTGCCGGTAAAATGACCTCATGTATATGTTGTTGCCTAGCAGCGAACATTAACAACACTTCTGTTTCTAATGAAACAGAAGTATCAATATCCAATAATTGAGAACGTATATTCTCTCCAAGTTTTGTACCACCTGGCTCTCTAGTGATAATCAATTCAATATTATTATCCTCAAACCACTTACGTATAAAATTCACTTGGGAAGTCTTACCTGAACAATCTATTCCCTCAATAGTAATCAACTGACCTTGCCTCATCTTACTTCCTCAATATGTATTTTCTTACTGCTGCATTATGTTCTGATAAAGATTTACTAAAATAGCTTTTACCAGAACCGTCTTGTTTGGATATAAAATATAAATACTTCTCATCCGCAGGATGAGCCGCCGCATACAAAGAAGCTCGTGAAGGCATCGCTATCGGACTTGGCGGTAACCCTTTTCTAGTATAGGTATTATAAGGATTATCATGATATAAATCTTTTTTTCTTATTTTACCCTGATAATCATCTCCCATTGCATAAATAACACTAGGATCGGTTTGCAGTCGCATCCCTTTGTTAAGACGATTAACAAAAACAGCTGACACTAATGCCCTATCCTCTATATCCCCAGTTTCTTTCTCGATAATGCTAGCCATTATTAATAATTCATATGGCGTTTGATAAGGCAATCCTTCTTGTCTCTCATCCCACTGCTTTCTCAATTCTTGCTGCATTAAAGAATATGCCATGCGATAAATATCTTTATCTTCCACTCCTTGATAAAAATAAAAACTATCAGGCAATAGTAAGCCTTCTACTTTTTTATAATTCGAACTTGGATCCAAAAATGATAAAAGTTGTTGTTCCGTCCAATTTTTAGTTAAGTGTCTAATTTGATTATTATTATCAAGATAATTCTTAATTTTCTGATAGTTCCAACCCTCAACAAAAGTAATCATTATTTTTTTGGGCTCATTCTTGATAATGTTAACAATATTCCATATAGAGGCAGGATTTTTAATATAGAAAAAACCAGGCTTAATTTTTGAATTAAGATGAGTTATTTTTGCTAAAAAAATAAATCCCTTACGATTATAAATAATTCCCTCTTTATTTAACCTTGTTGCCACAGAAGAGATACTATCACCTTTATTAATCACCAATAAATATTCATTCTGGTGAATATCTTTAGGATAAAATAATAGCAGAACGATGGATATCAACAGTACTATAAAAAATGACAGAGCCATCAATCCTGTAACTAATAATTTTCTTTTATCTATTTTCATAAAATGTAATTTCTATTACCTCTGTAATTGATCTAATTGTTCTTGAATATCCCTGATATGGTTTAATAAAGAATTCAATTCTATTTTATCTTTTTCTACCAAGTGCTTGGGTGCCTTTTCCTGATACCCTGGTTTACTGAGTTTATTCTCTATCTTCTCACGAGCCTTAGTCAATTTTACAATCTCCTGATTCAAGCGTTGTGTTTCAGCCGCTTTATCAATCTCCACTTTTAGAATAAACTTTATATCCCCTGCTATCATTCCTACCGGTAACTCAAGATGCTCAGGTAATTGTTGTAAAAGCTCGACTTGGCTTAATCTTGCTATCATTGGTAAGTAGGGAATAATATTTTTTAACTGTGATGCTTTATCCTCTATCAATAAAGGTGGTTTTACACCTGTTTTTAGACCCATTGCTACTTTTAAATTACGAATACTATTGACTAATTCCTTTAAAAGCGCCATCTTACGCACACAGTCAAGATCAACATTCTCTTGGTGAAAAAGTGGCCAAGAAGAGATTATGATACTGTCCTGCTGTTTAGCACTTGTTAATGGTGCAATGCTTTGCCATATTTCTTCCGTAATAAAAGGCATAATAGGATGTAGTAGTCTTAAAGCAACCTCCAGTACTTCAAGCAACACCTTTCGGGTGGTTATTTGAACAACCTCTCGTTCATCTCTTAATTGGACTTTTGTTAACTCAAGATACCAGTCACAATACTCATTCCATAAAAATTCATATAAAATTTTCGCAACAAGATCAATCCTATATGTCTCAAATGCTTGTGTTACTGCTATCTTGACCTCTTCCAACCTCCCTAATATCCATTGATCCACAAAGGAATATTCAAAATTTGTATCCTTTTTCTGTCCACAATCTTGATTCTCAACATTCATTAAAACAAATCTTGCTGCATTCCAAATTTTGTTACAAAAATTCCGGTATCCTTCACAACGTTTTAAATCAAAGTTAACAGATCGACCTAAACTAGCATAACTGGCCATGGTATAACGCAATGCATCCGCACCATATGCCTCTATATGGTTTGGAAATAACTTTTGAGTTGCTTTCTTAATATCTTCTGCTTTTTCTGGTTGTCTAAGTCCGGTTGTTCTTTTCCTTAACAAGTCTTGTAAGCTAACGCCTTCGATAATATCAACAGGATCAATCACATTACCCTCTGATTTAGACATTTTTTTACCTTCATGATCTCTCACAATGCCATGGATATAAACCTTACGAAAAGGTATCTTACCTGTAAAATGGGTTGTCATCATAATCATTCTTGCCACCCAAAAGAAAATGATTTCATGACCAGTGACTAATACAGTACTAGGCAAAAAGACTTCCATTTCATCATTATCCTCAGGCCACCCTAAAGCAGCAAAAGGAACCAAAGCTGATGAGAACCAAGTATCTAAAACATCTTCATCTCTCTTAATATTTTTAGTCCCTGCTTGTAACATTGCCTCATCTTGACTTCTGGCAACAAAAATATTGCCATCTTCATCATACCATGCAGGAATCTGATGCCCCCACCACAACTGTCTAGAAATACACCAGTCTTGTAATTCCTTCATCCACTGATTATAGGTATTAACCCAATTTTCAGGAATGAAAGAGACTTCTTTTGAATCAACAGCTCGTCTTGCTTGATCTCCCAAAGATAAAAAAGAATCAGAATTGTGAGGTATTTTATCCATAGATACAAACCACTGATCTGTTAACATAGGCTCTATCACAGTCCCTGTTCTATCACCTCTCGGGATCATTAAAGTATGAGGTTTCGTGTTCACTAATAATTGTTTATCTGATAATTCCTCAACTATTTTTTTTCTCGCCTCAAATCGATCTAAATTATGAAATTGTTCTGGTAAAACAATTGAACCTACTTGAATGTTGGTATCATAAGAATAAATTTCAGCCTCCCGAAGAACATTGGCCTGTAAATCAAAAATATTGATTAATGGCATTTGATTTCTCTGCCCTACTAAATAGTCATTAAAATCATGAGCTGGTGTTATTTTAACGCAACCAGTACCAAAATCTTTGTCTACATATTCATCAGCAATAACGGGCACTGTTCTCCCCGTTAAAGGTATTATCACCTCCTTACCTATCCATTTCTGATACCTTTCATCTTCTGGATGAACTGCTATCGCCACATCACCTAAAAGAGTTTCAGGCCGAGTTGTGGCAATCACTAAAAATTCATCAGGGTTATCTTTTAGTAAATATTTAATACTCCACATAAAGCCCTGCTCTTCAACATTCTCAACCTCCAGATCTGAGATAGCAGTTTTCAACACAGGATCCCAATTAACCAACCTTTTGCCTCTATAAATTAACCCCTGCTCATAAAGACGAACAAATGCCTCTGTCACTATTTTGGCTCGAGTATCATCCATGGTAAAATACTCTCGTGTCCAGTCAGCAGAACAACCTAACTTCTTCATTTGTTCTTTCATGGTTCCACCAGAGTTATTTTTCCAGTCCCACACTCTATCTAAAAATGCTTCCCTTCCTAAGTCATAGCGTGTCATACCTTCACTGGCTAACTGTCTCTCAACCACTATTTGAGTGGCTATACCTGAATGATCCAAGCCAGGTATCCAACAAACATTCTCACCCTTCATACGATGAAAACGCACCAAAGCATCCATAATAGTTTGATTGAATGCATGCCCCATATGCAATACTCCAGTTACATTAGGTGGCGGGAGCAGGATAGAAAAGGGAGTGTCTTGCCTATTCATACTGGGTTGAAAGTATCCATTTTTTTCCCACCGTGCATACCATTTCATTTCAATTGAAAGAGGTTCGTATTTCGTCGATTCCATAAATATTGTTTCTTCTGAAGTTATTTTAATGTACTGCCGTAAGATTATATTGTACTACGGTTATGATTGTAATGTTTGTCTCTTTGATCTCATTTAAGATACAATAAGGATTTTTAGATTATATGAATTATTCTATTATTGTTTCCTGTCCAAGAGGTTTAGAGGCAAAGCTTCAAGAAGAAATATTCGCGATAACCTGTCAAAATGCAACGGCTAAAAAAGGCCATGTTAGTTTAAAAGGTAATTGGAAAGATATTTATCTGATTAATTTACATTCTAGACTTGCCTCCCGAGTATTAATCAAAATCACACAAGGTCACATCACTTCAGAAAATGACTTATATGAATTAGCTACGCAAATTAATTGGCCCGATTATTTTAGCCACGATAAGACATTTAGGGTAAGGACTGAAGGAAATGCTAATTGGTGTCGACGCTTCGATATCTTAGCTTTAAAAGTTAAAGATGCTATTTGCGATGTATTCATAAAGCAATACAATATTAGACCAAATGTAGATAAATCTAATCCTGATATTAGAGTTTCTGCATATGTTAATCAGAATACTGCGGTCATATATCTAGATACTAGTGGAGAAGCTCTATTTAAGCGAGGATGGAGACAAAAAACTGATTGTGCACCTATTAGAGAAAACTTAGCAGCTGGATTATTAAAATTAGCCAATTATAATGGAAAACAAGCCTTCATTGACCCTATGTGTGGTAGTGGCACAATTGCGATTGAAGCCGCCATGATAGCATCTAGTACCCCTCCAGGGTTAAACCGAGTATTTGCTTTTCAAAATCTTAACAATTTTGATTCTCAATTATGGAAAAATTTACGAGCACAAGCAAAAAGCAATATTCATCCTCCTACCTTTCAAATATATGCATCAGATAATCAACCCAATACTATTAAAAAAGCTGTCAATAATGCAATACATGCTAACTTAATTGACTACATACAGTTCGATTGTATCCCTTTTAAACAAATTCGTATCAGAGATAAACAAGGACTACTTTTAACTAATCCTCCTTATGGACAAAGACTGTCAGAGTTAGAAAAAATACAAGTTCAATATGCAGAGTGGTCAAAGATTTTAAAACTCAACTTAGATACTTGGACGACAGGCTTTATTACTCCGGATTTCGAATTCCCTAAAAAATTACGTTTGTCCCCAAAACAAAAAATCCCGGTCTATAATGGTCAAATAGAGTGTCGTTTATATCTATTTGATATCGTTGCTGGCTCCAACAGAAAAAAATAACGCACAGTATTCTGCTTGAGTAAATTAAAAAAATAAAATAATTCTAGACAGAAAATTAGGAAAAACTCTAAAAAAATTCAAGAAAATAAGCTTAAATAATACTTATGCATGTTTAAAACTTGTTTTGCCAAGTAGCATTGATCCTGATTATTCACAATAACATCATCAGCTAGTAATAATCTCTCTGTCCTAGATATTTGAGCATCGATAATTCTCTTAACATCTTCATAGGTTAAATGATCTCTTTGTATCACTCTATGTACTTGTATATTTTGATCTACATCTACCACCAATACTCTTTCTGTAATACCATTGTAGATACTGTTTTTATCAAAAACGGGAACAACTACTAGTCCATAAATATGATCTATTTTCTTTTGCAACTGAATGGTTTGATTAAAAATAATAGGGTGTAAAATGTTCTCCAACTTCTCTTTAGCCAAAGGGTCTTGAAAAATTTTATCTCTCATCCAATCTCTATCTAAAGCATTATTTTGATCAATAGCTTCATGACCAAATGATAGTCTGATTTCATCAATAGCCAATCCATTTACTTGGGTTAACTCTCGACAAATCACATCCGTATCTATAACTGGTATACCTTGTTGTTGAAAAAAATTTGTTACAGTTGTTTTCCCACTTCCAATACCACCTGTAATTAATACCCAATGTCCCATGATCTCTAATACCTTAAATTAATGCTGAGCCATGATGAAATTTCCGGATAAAAAATAAATAAAATTAATCCAGAAATAGCAATAGCAGGCCCAAAAGGCATTTCCTGGTTCTTTCCAATTTTAAATACTAGAGCAAAAATCAAACCACTAATAGAAGCAAACAACAATAAGAATGGTAAGTTTACAATACCTAACCATGCACCAATGGCTGCAAAAAGCTTAAAATCACCATAGCCTACCCCTTCCTTTGCTGTCAGGAATTTAAAAATTTGGAATACTATCCAAAATAATAAATAGCCGACCAATGCCCCCAACACCGCAAATTCTAAACTCACTTCATACACTTTAAATAAATTAAATAATAAACCTAACCATAGTAATGGGATTGTAATGATATCTGGCAATAATTTAGTTCGAAAGTCAATAAATGTTAATGCAATAAGAGCAGAAGAAAATACTACCCCCCCCAATAAAGCATAGCTCAAACCAAATCTATAATAAAGTAAAGTAAAAATAACACCAGTTATCAATTCAACTATTAAGTATTGCAAGCTAATTTTATGATGACAATATCGACACCGCCCCACCTGCAACACATAGCTCACCACAGGAATATTTTCATAAAGCTTAAGCTTAGTGTGACAATGAGAGCAATGAGATTTTGGAAAAAATAAATTAAACTTTTTTTGATCCTCCGCCACTGGCAAGTCTAAAAGTAATCTAGCCTGATTTTTCCAGTAACACTCCAGCATCAATGGTAATCTATAAATAACTACATTTAAAAAACTACCTACAATCAGACCTAAAATAAAAAAACATATTAAAAAAAGATAAATATCAACCATATAACTGTTCATCTTTAAAAAGCTGAGGCTAAATTAAATATTGGTAAATAAATAGCAATTAAAATAATGCCTACAATAATACCTAACACCACAATAATAACAGGTTCTAAAATAGACTCTAATGTACTAACCGTTGAACTAACTTCCTCATCGAAACAATCCGCAGCATTATTCATCATTTCTTCCAAAGTTCCTGCTTCTTCTCCTACCTCTGCTAATTGTATAAATAACGGCGGAAAAATCTCTTCCATACTACGTATACTACTAACTAGACTTTCTCCTTGGAGCACCTGTTGTTCTATTTGATAAGTCGCTTTCTGAAATATAATGTTTTTTGAACTCTCTGAAATTAACGCTAACGCCTCTGTCATGGGCATCCCAGAGCCATATAAACATACAAAAGTTCTTGCCCATCTTGAAGCTTCTGCTCTCTGGATAATATAACCGATAAGTGGCAATTGCAACGCTACCCTTGTAACTTTTTCTCTCAATTGTATATTATTCTTATAACGCCAAATAAAAGTAGTAATCAATAAAATAAGAATAATTAATACCAATAAGCCTCCCCAATGCATTATAAAATCAGACAAAGAAATAACTGCGGTGGTTATCCAAGGCAGGGCTGCGCCAGCATCATCATAGAACCCTTTAAAAATCGGTAAAATACAAATTAACATAAACAGAACCACAGAAATAGAAACACATATAACAACAGATGGATAAATAAGAGCCCTACGCACATTATTAATTAATTTGGCATTTTTTTCCCTTTGAGTTGCAATTCTATCTAATGAATCCTCCAATAACCCAGAAGACTCCCCTGCTCGCACTAACCCTAAATACAGGCCATCAAAATATTTAGGATACTTTGCCAATGCATTCGTCAATGATGATCCCTGTTCAATTTCATTTTTTATATCGAACACCATCATTGCCATATTACTATTAGTATTTCCACTAGCTATAATAACCAGTGCTTGAATTAAAGGTAATCCGGCTTTCAGCATAGAAGCAATTTGCCTAGTAAATACTGTAATATCTTTAGACCGAATCTTTTTTCTGTATCTGCTTGATCGCTTAATTTTACTAATTTTAATATTTTTATATCTCAACTGCCGACGAGCTTCTTTTTCATTAATTGCTTGTGCCTGCCCCCTTACTTCTTCATTAGTAATCTGATTAACACCTTCAAATTCATATAGTTTTGATCTAAAATTATTTTTAGACTTATTTTTTTGATGTAACTGTAAAGATTGCTGAGCCATAAATCATCGTACCTATTTATTCAAATTAATTAGAGATTGACATTACTTCATCCAATGATGTTATTCCTTGTTTTACCTTTTCCAATCCTGAACGCCTCAGGGTGACCATCCCTTCATCTAAAGCAATTTGCAAAATGTATGACTCGTCTTTACCTGCCAAAATTGCTTTTTGTATTCTCTCTGAAACAGGCATAACCTCAAAAACACCCACCCTACCTCGATATCCAGTACCTTTACAATTCTTACAACCAACTGACTCATAAATTCTCCAATCTTCCTTTAAATCCTCAGGTGTGAATTTTAATTGATACAGTATCTCCTCTGGCATTTTTTTAGCTGGTTTCTTACAATCTGGACAAAGCTTTCGAACCAATCTTTGAGCTATAATTAAAAGTACAGAACTAGACACATTAAAAGCTTGAACCCCCATATTGCTCAAACGAGTTACAGATGCGGGTGCACTATTAGTATGCAATGTTGAAAAGACTAAATGTCCTGTCTGAGAGGCTTTCAGTGCAATATCTGCTGTTTCTAAATCTCTAATTTCTCCTACCATAATAATATCTGGATCCTGACGTAAAAAAGACCTTAGAGCTCTAGCAAAATCCAATCCTTGTTTTTCATTCATACTAACTTGGTTAGCACCCGGCAAATTAATCTCAACAGGATCTTCAACTGTCAAAATATTAACTTCAGGTGTATTTAAAATATTCAAACAGTTATAAAGTGTCACAGTCTTACCAGAACCAGTAGGACCTGTAACCAAAATCATGCCATAAGGTCTATAAATGGCTTCTAGCAAAATATTTTGTTCATACTCGCTCATCCCTAAATCCTTGAGCTCGATAAAACCAACTGTATTATCTAAAATACGAATAACAATTTTTTCTCCAAACAACGTTGGTAAAGTACTCACCCGAAAATCAATAGTCTTTTTACGGTCAATTTTTAATTTCATACCACCATCTTGTGGTACCCTCTTTTCCGAAATATCAAGCTTTGCCATTACCTTGATTCTAGAAGAGATCTTATCTTTTGTGACTAATGGGGGTTGAACAATTTCTTTTAAAACACCATCCATTCTAAATCGAATACGTGCATAGTATTCATAAAATTCAAAGTGGATATCAGAAGCCCTACTGAATACAGCATCATAAATAATTTTATTGACAAACTTAGCAATAGGCCCATCCTCACTCATTCCATCATCATTCATCATTTTAACAGGATTAAAGATTTGATCTTTTTGTAACTCTTCAAACATGCTTGTAGATTCTCGTCTAATAATTTCAAAAACGGAATCTAAAATATCATCTTCTACCAGAATATATTCAAGAGTATACGCTGTATTGAAAAATAATTTTCTATAGGACGACTCCAAAGTAGGATCTGAGACTGCTAAAAATAATTTATTACCTCGCTTAAAAATTGGCAAGATCCTATAATCATATAAATCTTCTTCTGAGGCAAGACCACTAACATAATGATGAGTATCATAAACGGATAAATCAAAAACTGGGTAACCATAAATTTCTGATAAAATTCTAGCTAATTCCCTAGGTGATATCACATCAAAATCAAATAAATAGGAAATTAAACTATTAGCTTGATTCCCTACATCTCGAATATCTGACTTATATGTATTCAAAACCAGGTTATATTTCTCATCAGAAATATAATTATTCCTTTTTAAAATATTTAATAGACCTAAACTCATTTCCATCCCTAGCAATCATCAATCTAACCTGCTAATTATACGCTAATACCATAATTTTTTTATTGTAAATATCACAATCTTATATTCAGATATTAATAATAAAAAAAGAGAGTTGTCACCAACTCTCTTTTCCTAAATTTATGTACTCCAAATTAAATTTAGAACTTGTGACGTAAGCCCAAACCAAATGAATAAGATTCTTGTCTTTCTTCATCACGTTTGTACTTCTTACTGTCTTCGTCTCTTGCAACATCAGTTACTTGATCTCTAATCTCAACCCAAGACTTAGGCTTATTAGACCAGTAACCCAAACTAGCCAAAACTGCTGTACGCTTACTTAAGTTATAATCAACACCGACAATAGCTTGGCTATATTTGTTTTTAGAAGGATCTTTAACATGGCGTTCTTTTTCCTCACCGTAAGCATACGAAATACGAGGTACAATATTACCAAGATTATAAGCAAACGTTATAGCACCTTGACTAGATCCCCAATTACTACACAAGGCATCACAAGAAATACCTACACTTTCCAAAGAATCTTTCAGACTAGCAGAATCTTTAGAATTAAGGTTTCTAGAATCTCTATACCCTAAGCCAGCAAATAGAGTACCATTGTCGTACCCAATATCTAAACCATGAACTTCACCATTTAATCTACCATCTCGACCGATTGCATTGGCTGCACCACGGACATTTTTATAACCATAGTTAAAGAACCAACCGTAGTTTTCATAACCCAAACCTACGGCCAAAACATCTTTACTTAAAGCATCTTTACCATCACTGGATTGATTGTCTTTAGGTGAATACAATACATTTAAAGACAGACCACTCCAATTTGGAGAGTCGTAACGAACCCCAGTGTAACGACTACCATAACGACTGAAACTTTCCAAAGTTCTAATTCCGTTACCTGTCCAAGGGTCTAATTTACCCATAGACTTAAATGTATCTGACAAATAACCAGCACGCAAAGTACCAAAACTACCAGCCAAACCAATAAAGCTATCACGAGTAGCCCAATGGCCAGCGTTTGAGCCACCACCTAAAGAAACAGATTGCTCAATTTGCCAAATAGCTTTCAAGCCACTTCCTAAATCTTCTTCTCCTTTAAAACCAATGTAAGAGCCCCAGTCACTAATAACGCTTGTAGCTTTATCACTGCGATCTGCCTTGTTATATTCCACGCCACCCTTAACTGAACCATACAGTGTTACGTCTGCAACTGCCGCTAAAGACGCTGTCGATAAAGCTAAAGTAATTAATGTTTTTTTCATATCTATCATATCTACCACTCCATTTTAGTTCTTATTTATAATAATCTAGCTCTAAACTCCGTAACGAATATCTAAAGCCATTTTAATACCTAGTTTTTTGTAAGTCTAACACATTTTAGACGTTTTAGTGCATTTCAAGCAATATATCAACACTATTCAAGCATTTTCTGTGTTTAAATAACAACAAAATAATCAAAAAACAAGCTTAAAGCCAAACTAAACTTTGGTATCAAAATACTCGTACCCAATTAAGTCCAGTCTAACAGCTCTGGTTTCCCCATTTTGTTCCCAAGAAATCAATCATCGAAACGAGCATATAATAACATAAATAGTAGTCAATAGCTTTGTGGATTATCAAATATAAAATTTCTCTTAATACAAAAATTAAGTCCCAACCAACATGATTGGTGGCAGAAAACAAATTAAATCATAATAAAAATAAAAGATTATTATAATATATTTATTTTCAATAAGTTAATCATAAAAATATTTTTTGGTTTTATTGTTTTGAGTGATACAAACCTGTTGCTTTAAAAATACACTTTTAATCAAGTAAATTGCATAACTCTTTACTAAGTTAGATAATCTAGTTAACAAACTATCTTCCTTTGTCAATAACATTTAGGTATAATTTCATGCCGGCAAAATTCTTTAAGGGTCGAAATTATTGTACGTTTATTTACTGATGGAGTCATAAGCGTTAGCTTGTAGTTTCTGGAAGTATTCTAATTTCTTTACAATAGATCCCCCCAATAGAAATCTCGTTACCTAAACTATGTATATAAAAGGATGTTCAAATGACGGCTCAAAAAAAAGTGGTGAAAAAATTTCACTAAAAACAAGTACGCTAGTGTGATATATGGGGTTCGGTGAGTCATTGTGTCAAGCTTCGCCTACATGTGTAAATAAATGAGTAACCCACTACTGCTATGATAGCTGTAAAAAATTTTACTAGGCATATATCTAGGGGGGATCAATCAATGATTGACATTTTTAAAAATTATGTCATTAATTAATTCAATAAATGGCAATAATGAAGTTTTGACCCAGTCAAGGAGAGTATTATTCAAACCACCAAATATAATTAATCACCCTTAATGCTAACACCACTAATCAAAATGCATCATAATCCACAGTCTAGTAATACACCATTAAAGGGCAACTTACAGTAACATATTTTAGGAGAGTTTATAAATTTGAAACAGCGTATTGGTTTATTTGGAGGCACTTTTAACCCCATTCACAATTGTCATATCCTAATAGCCGAAATTTTCATTCATGAAATGGGGTTGGATTTGCTTATTGTGATTCCATCCGGGTACTCTTACCATAAAGAAAATAATAATAAAAATATTGAAAATAACCATCGCTACAACATGTGCCAATTAGCTTTTTCAGCCTATACAAAAATCAAAATTTCAAATATTGATATTCAGAGAAGTGGTAACACATATACTTATGAGACTATTAAAATTCTTAGAGATTTTTATCCAGAAAGTGAATTTTGGTGGTTGTTAGGTAGTGATTCTTTCTTAGAACTAGATAGTTGGTATCGCTACGAATACCTGATTCAGATGACTTCTTTTGCTATTGCATTAAGATCACCAAATACAGAGAAAGACATTGTAAAAAAAAATAATACCTTTATCACTCCCGCCAATATCAAAATTTTAAATATTCCTAAGTGTCCCACTAGTTCAACAAAGATCAGGGAAGGAATTAAAAATAAAGCCATAAATCCCCAATGGCTACCCAAAGAAGTTGAAAAATACATAAGAGAAAATAAACTATATGTTTAATGATTTAATGAAAGGTAACAGATTCATGACCACAAATGAAGAACGTCTTGATAATATGGTAACAATAGCCGTTAATGCTTTAGAAGATGTTAAAGCAAAAGATATTGTAGTACTAGATGTCCATCAACACACCACTCTTTTTTCACGTATTATCGTAGCAACAGGAGATAGCTCAAGACAAGTAAGAGCACTGGGACGCAATGTAGAGGAAGAGTTGAAATCTTCTGGCTATGAAATCTTGAGTGTAGAAGGTTTACAAAATAACGAATGGATTTTAGTTGATGCTGGAGAACTGATCATCCATACCATGCAACCTGACATCAGGAAATTCTATAGCATAGAGACCCTTTGGGGTGCTGAAAAACCAGAACAACTTGATGTTATGATTTCCAAAATTTATTAAAATATGAAAATAAATATACTCTCAGTCAATAATAAACTACCTAGCTGGCTTAATGATGGTTGCTCAGAATATTTGAAACGTTTTAGTGCAGATTTTAAGGTGACCCTCAAAGAAATAAAACCAGAAAGAAGAAACAATAATCAAAATATCAAACAAATACTATCGATAGAAGAAACAAGAATAAGGGAAAATATCCCTTTCGAATCGAAAGTTGTTATACTAGATGAAAAAGGTCAAGCACTTAGCACAATAGATTTTGCCAATTATCTATCAAAATGGCGAGATGAAGGTGTTAATCCTTGCTTTATTATTGGTAGTGCAGATGGGCTCAGCTCTAATTTAAAAAAAGATGGTTTTTTCAATATGCAACTTTCTCGCATGACGCTTCCCCATGGCTTAGCGAAAATAATACTGATAGAACAACTGTATCGGGCTGTAAGCATCATTCATCAACACCCTTACCATAGGTCTTAAAAAATACTTAATCTTTAAAGAGGCATTTTTATGGGCTTTAACTCCTATTACCAATTTCCTAATAATCGTTTACGCAGAATCCGTCAAAAATCTTTCAGTCGAAAACTCACTGCTGAAAATAATTTACAAACAAGTGACTTAATTTATCCTATGTTTGTACAAGAAGGAAAAGCCACAGCAACACCAGTAATCTCCATGCCTAACATATCGGTTTTCAGTTTAGATTTATTGGTTGATGAAGCAATACAATGCTACCAATTAGGGATTCCTGCAATTGCATTATTTCCTCATATTAAAACTGATAAGAAAAGTTTATTAGCTGAGGAGGCTTATAATCCAAAAGGATTAATTCCTGGAGCAATAAGAACATTAAAACGAGAAATTCCAGAATTAGGTATTATCACTGATATCGCCCTAGATCCCTATACTACTCACGGGCAAGACGGAATTATTGATGATGATAAACATATCTTAAATGATATGACAACTGAAATTTTGGTCAAACAAGCCCTATCCCATGCTGAAGCTGGTGTAGATATTGTAGCACCTAGTGACATGATGGATGGAAGAATTAGTGCAATCCGTCAAGCATTTGAGAAAAGTGGCTATAGCAATACGATGATTATGTCTTATGCAGCTAAATATGCCTCTTATTTTTATGCACCGTTTAGAGATGCAATTGGCTCTAGCAAAAATCTTAAATCAGATAAAAAAACATATCAAATGAATCCAGCCAATCAAGATGAAGCCTTACATGAAGTTGCTCTGGATTTAAAGGAAGGTGCCGATATGATTATGGTAAAGCCCGGATTACCTTATCTTGATATAGTACACCTGGTTAAAAATGAGTTTAAAATTCCAACTTTTGCTTACCAAGTATCTGGCGAATATGCCATGTTAACATCAGCTATGATGAATGGCTGGCTAGATGAGGAAAGCGTTTTCGAATCCTTATTGTGTTTCAAACGAGCGGGCGCTGATGGTATTTTGACTTATTTTGCCAAAGATATCGCTCATTGGTTAAACCAATAAACATTCAAATCTTATAGTGCCAAGGTACGAAAACATACTCCCTATTTCACTTAACACGCCGCCATCGAGTTCATATTTTAGCAATTAACTCAACACAAAAAATAGCTTATTTGCATAAAATAAATCATTTGAGTTTTTTTAAATATCCACTTAATACCAGAACTCAAACAACCCTCCTTGAATTACTGTACATTCAATAATGTACAATCAAAATAAACCAATTAATCTACTATGTGGCTCAATGGCCAAAAAATTAATCGATTAACACACAATAGATGCTACTATTCTGCTGAGAAATTAAAATCCAAAATCAGTATACTCAAAATCATTAAACACCGAGTAATATGTTCGGGAATAATCTATTGAATTAGATTAGTTTCTCGATAATCACCAAAATCATAACAATATAGTTGATTTTTTTTACAATTCTTAATTAAATACCAGTATTCTAAATTAAGTTTTTCAATAACTTTACAACATAAATATACCTTGGCAATTGATGATACAATAATTCATCATATAACACATACAAAGAATTAAGTAATGAGCGAGGAATTAGTCAGATTAAGTAAGCGTATGTCAGAACTTGGTATTTGCTCCAGAAGAGAAGCAGACGATTATATTAGTAAAGGATGGGTAAAAGTAAATGGACAGCCTGCTACTCTAGGAAAAAAAGTCACATCCCAAGATAAAATCGACCTTACAAAACAACTAAAAAAACAACAAAATAAAAAAATTACTGTACTATTACATAAACCGGTGGGCTATGTTAGTGCTCAACCTGAAAAAAATTATCGTTCTGTTCAAGAGTTGATCAATCCGAATAACTATTGGGCTCGAAATAATTCTCAAAATAAAATTTATCTTAGTCATATTAAAGGATTAGCACCAGCTGGTCGTTTAGATATTGACTCAACTGGTTTATTGATTCTCACTCAAGACGGTCGCATTGCTAAGCAAATCATCCATCATGAGAGTAATATCGAAAAAGAATATTTAGTACACGTATCAGGTAATTTAAACCATGAAGAATTGATGCTACTTAACCATGGTTTATCTCTAGATGGAGAGTTGTTATTGCCAGCAAAAGTCTCTTGGCTAAATAAAAATCAACTTAAATTCATCCTAACACAAGGTAAGAAAAGACAAATCCGTCGTATGTGTGAATTGGTAGGATTAAAAGTCCTTCAATTAAAGCGAGTAAGAATAGGCAACATACGATTAGCTAATTTACCCTTAGGCAAATGGCGTATCCTAAGAGAAGATGAATGGTTTTAAATCAAGAATTACATACTCAATTGACTCAATCCTGGTAACTCCTTAAAACTTCGTTCTTTAATAATTTTAGAAAACTCTGATAAGTATTTTTTTGTAGTATCATTTTGACGAATGGCTAAATACAATTCACTACTTAGGCCTTGCTGTCCAATAGGTTTAGAAATCACATAATCTTTCTCCAAATAAGGTAAAACAGCCCAATAAGGCAATGCCGCTACACCACGACCACTGGCAACCAACTGTACTATAGCAATAGTCAATTCACTATATCTTCGATGAGGAAAAATATTTTCAGGCACCAATACCTTTCGAATTAGATCCAACATATCATCTTCTACTGGGTATGTAATTAATGTTTCATCTTTGAAATCCTTAGCTTCCAAAAAAGGTTTTTCTGCCAAATAATGATTTTTTGCTAAAATTGCTACCATTTCATAAGCAAATAAAGGATTGTAATGAATGTCTATGTTGGGTTCTGGCCTAGAAAGAATAGCTACATCTGCTCGATTTGACAACAATAATCCGACTGGATCAGTTTGAAAGCCTGACACAATATCTAACTCAACATTAGGCCAATAGCTTTTAAAATCGTCCATCGCTGGAATTAACCAGTCGTAACACGTGTGACACTCAACTGCAATTCTCATCTCTCCCGTATCTTGAGTTTTTTGATGGCTTAATTCTTTTTCTAACGCATTGATCATCGGTAAGAATTCATCTGCTAATTTCAATAGTTTATGGCCGAACTGATTCAATTGTATTGGTTGTTTTTTCCGTTCAAATAAAGGTAAATCAAAATAGTTTTCTAACGCTTTGATCTGATGAGATAGTGCTGATTGTGTTGTGAAAAGCCTTTGGGCGGCTCGAGTTAAACTACCTGTTTCATGAATCGCTTTAATTGTTTTTAAATGTTTAATTTCTAATTTAGATCCCATTATGAATTTTTTTCATATCTTATGTTAAAATTATGAATTTGCATCATAATTGATTTTAGATCATCATAGCAATATCTAATCGTTAAATTTCATTAATGGAGTCACTATGAACACAACCCATATTACCGGCTTCCCTAGAGTAGGTGCCAAAAGAGAATTAAAATTTAGTCTTGAAAAATTTTGGAAAGGTGATATTCCTGAAACAGAAGTTTTTCAAGTAGCAAAAGAAATTCGACGAAAAAACAGGGCATTACAAAAACAAGCTAAAATCGATCTTATCCCTGTAGGTGATTTCAGCTATTACGATCATGTGTTGGATGCGCAAATACTAGTAGGTGCTATTCCTGAACGTTTTGGCTTTGATGTGACACAACTAAATCTGCAACAATATTCAGAATTGGCAAGAGGAAATAAATCTCAACCTGCCATTGAAATGACTAAATGGTTCGATACAAATTATCACTATCTTGTTCCAGAATGGAAATCCGACACACAGTTTCAACCTGTGACTACTGAACTTATTCGTCAGATTAGAGAGGCTAAAGAAGAAGGTTATGAATTTAAGCCAACTATTATTGGTCCATTATCCTTGCTTTGGCTAGGTAAAGCAAAAGGAGAAGTATTTGATCGTTTAACTTTGTTACCTAAACTAATTGACACTTATGAACAAATCTTAAGAGAGTTAATTAATGAAGGTACTTCCTGGATACATATTGACGAACCAATTTTAGCTGTAGACCTAGAAGATAGCTGGATTCAAGCATTTGAGCCTACCTATAAAGCATTGGCTAATACCTCTACCAAAATCATTATTGGTACTTACTTTGACTCCGTTGCAGAACATGTTGATTTATTAAAATCCCTACCTATTCATGGTTTACATATTGACCTAATTAGAGCACCTGAACAAATTAATGTATTTTTAAATAACTGGCCAAGTAATAAGATTCTATCTCTTGGTATCATTGATGGCAGGAATATTTGGAAAGCTGATTTATCCAAAATCTATAATTTTTTGAAACCCATTCAAGAAAAACTGGGCAATCAATTGTGGATTTCAACAAGTTGTTCCTTATTACACACACCACAAGATTTATCAGTTGAAGAAAAGCTAGATGTTGAATTAAAAGAATGGTTAGCTTTTAGTGTACAGAAAGTACAAGAACTGGGGATTCTCAAACAAGCTCTAGCTCACGGGAAAGAAGCTGTAAAAACAGTATTTGAACAATATGATAAAGCTGCAAACAGTAGAAAAAATAGCAAATATATTCATAAACAAGAAGTTAAATCTAGGTTACAAAATTTAACACCTGATGCTGATAAAAGAAAAAGTCCATTTCTACAACGTTTTGAAGCTCAACAAAAAGTATTAAACATTCCTTTACTACCAACCACAACCATCGGTTCTTTCCCGCAAACTAAAGAAATTCGACAGACTAGAGCCAAGTTCAAACAAGGTGAATTATCACAAAAAGATTATGTGGCAGCCATGAAAAAAGAAATAGAATTTGTTGTGAGGGCACAGGAAAAATTAGACTTAGACGTTCTTGTGCATGGAGAACCTGAACGTAATGATATGGTTGAATATTTTGCTGAACAATTAGATGGTTATGCTTTCACTCAATTTGGCTGGGTACAAAGTTATGGTAGTCGCTGTGTTAAACCACCTATTATCTATGGTGATATCGTACGTCCAAAACCAATGACTGTGGAGTGGTCTAGTTATGCTCAAAGCTTAACTTCTCGTCCTATGAAAGGAATGCTTACAGGTCCTGTAACAATGTTGCAATGGAGTTTTGTTAGAAATGATATTGATCGCTCAGAAGTGGCCAAACAGATTGCACTTGCCTTAAATGATGAAGTACTAGATTTAGAAAGAGCAGGTATTAAAGTTATTCAAATTGATGAACCTGCCTACAGAGAAGGACTACCTTTAAAACGTAAAAACTGGGATACCTATTTAGATTGGGCAAGTCACTCGTTCAGGTTGTCATGTAGTCATGTTAAAAATGAAACACAAATTCACACACACATGTGCTATTCTGAATTTAACGATATTTTACCAGCCATTGCTGCAATGGATGCCGATGTTATTACTATTGAAACCTCACGTTCTGATATGGAATTATTAGATGCTTTTGTACAATTTGAATATCCAAATAACATTGGCCCTGGTGTTTATGATATCCATAGCCCCAGAGTTCCCACCAATAGTGAAATCCATCACCTCATTCAAAAAGCACTTGAAGTAATTCCTGCTAAACATTTGTGGATTAATCCTGACTGTGGTCTTAAAACCCGTAACTGGGAAGAAACCAATATTGCACTGAAAACCATGGTTGATGAAGCGAAAAAATTTAGAAATCAACTATAACAATCAGGAAATTTTTAATAAAAAAAGAAGAGGTTCTACTCTTCTTTTTTTTCTTTAAATACTTCTCTGAATTTACCTTCAATAATACCATCCTCAGGTTGGTCATATCGATGGTTTTTTGTTTTACTAAATGGATTATATGGTTTAATTTTGAGATATCCTTTTCCCAATCCTCCAGGCAGTAAAAATATCAGCCCTATTATATCACTAAAAATACCTGGTAAGATGAACAACAAAGCAGCTAGATTATAGCGTATAGGCCCCACTTTTGAATACCATGTCTGATCTAATGTATTGCTCTGTAAACTTGCGAACATCTTTTGTACATTTGCTCCTTGGTGTTTAAACATAAAAATACCAATAAAGAAAAAGGTCACAATAATAGCCAGCAACCATACCCCACCAATCATTGAAGCCAACATCACTATCGATATCACTTCTAAAAATAGAAATCCAATTACACATAATGCAAGGTGTCTCATCTCTTATATTTCTCCTGCATGTTAACAATACCCAGGTAAACCGAATATCCTTTGTTGACGACCGAATGTTTAACTTAATTGAAGTTCATTCAAAATAACTATTAAATGATACACTGGACGAAGATTTAAAACCAGAGTTAGAAGGACAGATTATGATAGCAAGGAAATTAAAAAAACTCTCCCAGTCTATTATTTTGGCAGTACCATTAATCATCAGTCATACAGTTTATGCTGCTGATGAATATTTTGATCACAAATTTGCTTCAACCCCTCTGGAATATGCTTCCTTAATGAGCCCTGGAATCAAACCTAATCTCATTTTTTTAGTAGATAATTCAACTTTTACAGACTCTACCGAAACACAAGCAATCATTACCGGTATCGTAACAGATCCTGATATGATCTCAACTATGAGAGTTGGTCTAGCTTATCTTTATGCGGACTCTCACCCTTTTATCAGCTTTGAACTTCCCACACAATTTCTAATATGTGCTTCAACTCAATTAGTTGCTATAGGGCCACCGGCCATTAGTTTGATAGTAGCAGCTATAGGCTCTTCCTCCATTATAACTGGTGGGCTAGCTATTATTGCTGGTCTACCAGGCCTTTTTACATCTCTGTTGGCACTGATTGGGCCCATCATTACTACATGTATACCTACTTTAAGGGATACAAGTTTAAATATAGAAATTAACTCTCAAAAATTAACACAAGAAGTCAAATTGAATGATTTGTCTATTAACTTACCGGAAGTAATTAATTCTCTCACTTTATCAATGGGGAATAGTATTATTCCAATAGGGTTACCGACAATTACTCGACGATACTATGAGATCACTAGAGAAATAAGAGGACTAGAACCAAATAACTCTTTTATGTACAGACCTATTAATCAAATTCCTAGTGGAATGAATAATATTAAAAATATAATTTCATTATTTGAGAATGTGTTTAATCATCCCATAGTTAGTAATCTACCTGGTGTTGGAATTATTGTTTCTACTATTAAAACCTTCTTGAATGATATTGTTCGCATTGCCGGATCTACACAAGAATACCAACCCCTTTTTACTGATGCAATGCAATATCGTTGTCAACCTAATTTTGTTATCGTGTTATCCTCTGGTATAGTAACGCCCGGTAGTTTAGGAATTAACGATGTAAGTGGCTGGCTATCTACATTCTTAAACTTGATAGCATTGCCAGCTCAGGCACTAGGTATCGATACCAAACGTTATTTCCCTATTCCTGATTTAAATGAATTACAAATCCCTGAGGATGATACTTTAGTAAGGAGACATATTTATAGTAAAAATGGTACTACCTTGAACTTTCTTCAATGGAATAATCCAGTTACTCAGTATAAAAATCATGGTTTAGCTTTTTTAAGCACTCTTTTTGATCAGACTGACCTCAAAACTGAAAAAGATGGCACCGATGCTGAAGGTAAAAGCTGGGATGATGAAGATTTCCCTTTTCAAAATATTACAACAATCACTATTGATAATGCCCCAATAGATAATTCTAATGACGTACCATTAGGTAACTCAAGTAAAATATTAACCACTATTCTGAGTGTTTTTATCAATGGCTTAAATGACGTAGTTGCAAATCCTGCTTATTTAAAAAACGCTGCTTCTTACTCAGTAAAAATTGGTAAGAATAGTTACTTTAGTGGCATATCCAGCATTGATGAAGTAAAGAAAGTGGTTAAAGAATCTATCATGGGAGTTAGTCAAAAGAATATTTCAAGTGCTGCTTCTACTGTTCTTTCACAGATGAACCCTACTCTAGGAGTATCTGCTTATTTAAATACTAAAAATTGGTCCAGTAGCTTACGCTTGTATACACTCAATGAACACAATAATGACTTCACGGTCAATCTCAATAATTATCTAACACCTAATTATGGCAGCACTAGTCATGACAATATTGGGATAGGTAATACAGGTAGCATAGGAATACAACCCTCACGAAGAATTCTGGTATCAACAGGAAAAACTGAACCTGAGTTCCTAAAAGGCGATACGGCCTTCAATCAATGGCTGATTCGTCCACATAATCTATCAGATAAACAAATTAATGAGCAGTTTCATACTAATTTACGTGATCGTTGCCAAAATAAAGAAATAAACTGTCCTGATAGAATGTTAGGTGATATTTTAAATTCACCTATTTTAGCTATAGATGAAAATCCTACTTCTAGAAATCGTAGTTCTGACCCTTATACTACTTTTATTGTTACTGCTGCTAATGATGGTATGGTGCATATTTTCAAAAGAACAGGTAATGATAATAGTCCTTATAATTTGGTATTGGATTACCTACCTGCAGCAGCCAAAAGGGCTAAAAATACAACTATTTGGGAACAATTACCTAGTATTGCACATCCAGGATATGGTAAACATCAACAATATCCTCATCAATTTTTCAATAATGGTGGTATTGCCTATATGGGAACCATGAAAAAAAATTGCGATCAAGGAAAAGCTTTTACTTGTCAAAATACACCAGCACAATTATTCATGGTAGGCTCTTATGGCCAAGGAGGACGAGGCCTATACGCATTAAATATTGGAGGGGTCAGTTATACATCTGGTAATCAAATTGCTCTATCTAATACAAATCAAGCTTATTGGCCAAAAGAGGTTCCATTATGGGAAAGTGGCTCAGATAAATATGGCGCTAATCAAAATGACAATAAATCAAAACAAGCTCATCTAAGCTTAGGATATATCATGGGAACCCCAGTGTTAGCGAATGTTTCTATTAATCGTAAAATAAATAATGAGCTCAATCAGATGAAGCCTCAAAATAATGGTGAAACTCGCTATGCTGTTATCACCAATGATGGATTTTTCTCTGATAATGAAGAACCTACTTTATATATTTTTGATGCTTTAGGCATTACGAAAATAGAAGGTGTTGACTCTGATGGAACCAAAAGAGCATCATCAAAAGACATTCAATCGAATCGAGGAAAATTAATTGCTAAAATAAAAACAGGAAATAAATCCAAATCAAGTAACCGGCAAAGTTTGTCTCCCCCTTCAGTGTTAGATTTAGATGGTGATAATATTGCGGATATTGCCTATGCAGGAGATTATGAGGGTAACTTGTATCGCTTTGACTTAAGAAAAAGTAGCCCAAATGACTGGACTGCTAGCATGATTTATAAAGCCCATAACTCCAAGCAACCTATCACAACCGCTCCTACTTTGTATAAACTAGATGGAACTGGATCTAAATACGTAGTTATATTTGGAACCGGTAGTGATTTATTTGAAGATGATTTACTGAAAAATAAATCTCAAATACAAACAATTTATGGAATTTATGATGACCTGAATGACACTTCTATCAAAGCAACTAATCGTCATAACTTACTTAATCAAACTATGACTAAAAGTAGGGGGAATTTCAAAGGCGAACCCAAAACAATAATTACATTAAGTGACAATAAAATGACCTCCAAATACAGAGGCTGGTACATTGATTTAACTAATGATATTGGAGAAAGAATCACTCGTTCAGGCAAGCTAACTGGCAACTCTGTATTCTTTACCACAAGATCATATAGAAGTGAAAATTCTGGCTATATCAATTATAGTAATAGTTGTGTTAATCCTATTGCTAGTAGTAATGGCTATCTATTGGGCATTAACCCCAGAACAGGTGGTCGTTTAAAAAGAAACATGATGAATTTAAATCCAATAGAGGATCGCTATAAAGAAAATGTCAATTTTATTTCGGGTTTTAAATTTCATGGTGTACCCTCCGAACTTTCTTTTGTGACACTTGGTCAAGATGTCTTAACCAATACATCAGGTCAATTCAACAGTGGCTGGGAAGACTCAGGTATTACACATATAAGACAGCACAGTAATGGATCATTAGCAGTTACAAGTACCTCAGGAGAGTATTATGTTATTTCTGTTTCTGAACCCAATTATATTAGGATTAGGAAACTAAACTCACGTGAGTTATTTTAACAATAAAAAAAAGGAAGCTACGGCTTCCTTTTTTTTATTGATCTGATCTTATCTTAACTGAAACGAGAAATTCTATTCGCACTTGCTCGTGATAATAAATCCAACATCTCCTCTGTTTCCTCCCAACCAATACAGCTATCAGTAATACTTTGACCATAAGTCAACTCCTGACCTACCACGAAATCTTGCCGCCCCTCCACCAAGTGACTTTCTATCATTACACCCATAATATCATTTTGACCAGTATTAATTTGTTGTGCCACATCTTGAGCCACATTCATTTGTTTGCGATAATCCTTAGAACTATTAGCATGACTAAAATCCACCATAACCTTATGGGGATACCCTAACTTTTTGAGCTGGTCAACTGCGGATTGTACATCTTTGACATAATAATTAGGTTCCTTACCACCTCTTAAAATGAGGTGGCAATCAGGATTACCCTTTGTTTCAACAATTGCAGAATGCCCATTTTTAGTCACCGATAAAAAATGATGTGGGTTTTCTGCAGTACCGATCGCATCAATTGCATTTTTTAAATTACCATCTGTGCCATTTTTAAAACCAACTGGGCAAGATAGTCCTGAAGCTAACTGTCGGTGAACTTGACTTTCAGTTGTTCTTGCCCCAATTGCCCCCCAACTAATTAAATCAGCATAGTACTGAGGAGTAATCATATCCAGAAATTCAGTGGCAGCAGGAATTCCTAATTCATTAATTTGTAAAAGTAAATCTCTAGCAATATGTAGCCCTGCATTAATATCAAATGTTTCATCTAAATTAGGATCATTAATCAAACCTTTCCAGCCAACAGTTGTTCTTGGTTTTTCAAAATAAACCCTCATGACTATTAATAACTCATCTTGATATTTTTCTTTTAATCTTACCAGTCTCTTGGCATAATCAAGTGCAGATTTGATATCATGTATCGAACAAGGCCCAGTAATCACCAATAAACGATTTTCTCGCCCATGAATGATATCTGATATTTGAGTTCTGGTAGAGTGAACAGTGTCATAAATTTCTTGATTGATAGGCAACTCATATAGCAAAACAATAGGCGGCAACAACTCTTTTATTTGTTTAATTTTTGTATCATCAATATTTTTTACATTTACTCTACGCATAGTATTCCTTTTTGGCTTTTATTTTTAATTCTTGAGTAAAAAAACAAAGCTAACAATAACAAAAATAACGTAAAAATCCAATAAAAACTTCCACCAATTTTCATATAAGGGGTCTGCCCCAAAAATCCTTTTACTTCACCTATTAAAACACCAAATTTGTCTCGTGGTAAATAACTAATAATTTTTCCCTTATTATCTAAGATAGCGGAATAACCTGTATTAGTAGCTCGTACAACATATCTACCTAATTCAACTGCTCTTGCTTGTCCTTGTTGGAGCTGTAAATCCATTGCATAAGAGCTTCCATACCAAGCCATATTAGTCTCGTTTGCAATCAAACTAGCGTGTCTAGCTAAATTAATTAATTCATCACCAAACCCTTCCTCGTAACAAATATTTAGTGCAACATATTGATTACTCAAAGGAATTAAAATCTGTTCTTTAGATCCTGGCTTAATCTCACCCATCGAGATATTTAAGGCATTGAAAATATAATTAGAAATAATAGGAATAGGTTTATACTCACCAAAAGGAACTAAATGACGTTTTGCATAGAAGGGGAAATCATTTAAATCAGCCACTTCATTCACAGGATCAATACCAATCACTGAATTATATAAGAGATTCTCGCCAGTAGAGATCTCTTTCAATACACCTAATGCCAAACTGGTTTGATACTTTTGTGCATAATCAATAAATTTCTGCTTTTCCTCAAAAGATAGATTTTCCCAGGCAATTGGAATAGAAGTTTCGGGAAAAAATAGAATATCGACATCAGGATAATCAGCAATAATTGTGTAAATTTGGTTAATAGACATTGAAACATTTGGATAATTAAACTTAACATCTTGAGGAATATTAATTTGTGCAATCCCAACTTTGGTTATATTTCCATCGTGTTGAGTAAAATTAATTGACTTTAAAATTTGTCCTAACCCTATTAATACAATGGTCAAAATACTTACTATCATCTTACTTTTATTATTTTTTTCTATAAATAGATAAAATAAAAGTGCTGTGACCAAAACTACTACATATGTCACTAAAAGTATTCCTCCAATACTAGCATAACCTATTAATGGAGAGTTTACAGCCTGGGAGTAACCCAATGTCCCCCAACCAAAACCTGTAAACAGTCTTTCTCTAACAAATTCAAGCACAACCCAAACCATCGGTAAAATCAATACAATTTGTACTTGTTTTGAAAATGCAAATTTTTTAGTTATCCATACCGCTAACATAGGATAAATAGCCAAATAAATAGGCAACAATAGTGATAAAGGTATTGAGAGATATTTCGGTACACCTCCAAAAACATTAATAGCGGTATTAATCCAATAACAGTGTGTAATAAAAACACCCAACCCCCATAAATAAGCATATTTCACTGCTTTTTTAGGGTAAAAATAGATGAAAAAAAATAACACGCCTAACAACAAGGGAATCAATAAAAAATATCGAAAAGGTGCAAACCCTAATATAGTCAAGGCTCCCGCACAAAAAGCGATACCTCCAAAAATAATATTAGTATGATCCTCAAATAATTTTATCACTCTTAATTCTCACTCTGTCTCCACTCGGATAACTTTTACAATCAGAATTCTTCTTCTATCTACACGCACAACTTGAAATTTAAAATTTTTATATTCAATAATCTCATTTTTACTTGGCATATACCCAAACAAACTTAAAACTAGACCTCCTATCGTATCAACATCTTCATCGGTAAAGTTCACTGAAAAATACTCGTTGAATTCTTCTATTTCAGTTGTAGCATTCACTTGATATGTATTTTGAGAAAGTCGCACAATATTTTTTGCAGTCGCTTCCACATCGAACTCATCTTCAATATCACCAAAAATCTCTTCAATAACATCTTCCAGTGTCACCAACCCCGAAACACCACCATATTCATCCACGACTATAGCAATATGATTTCTTTTCTCTCTAAACTCTTTAATCAAAATAGGTAACGACTTTCCTTCTGGTACATATACCACCTGTCTTAAAATATTATTTAAATTAAATACTTCCTGATTGCAAAAGAAATTTAATAAGTCTTTAACATGTAAAATACCCACCACCTCATCTTTTTCATTTGCAACAACAGGAAACCTAGAATGTGTAGTTTTTATCGAGAAATCAACTATTTTTTCGAGCGGATCATCAATATGTACGACCTGCATCTGACTGTGAGGAATCATAATATCTCGGACTTCTAAAGTAGAAAACTGCAAGGCATTAATCATTAAATTAAATGTATCTTGATCTACAATATTGTTGTTTTTTGCTTGAGATATTAAATAAACCAAATCTTTTTCTGATTCTAAAGTATTTTTTTTCCTTTTATTACTGATCCTGCCCCAAAAACTTTGTTTCTTCGATCGCTCTTCCATTCTACTTATCCTCTAAATAGGGGTTCTGATAACCCATCCTATGCAATATGGAGATTTCTTTACTTTCCATAACTTCTGCTTCATCATCTTCAACATGTTCATAACCCATTAGATGCAACACTCCATGCACTAATAAATGGGCATAATGAGATCTGAGTATTTTATTTTGCTCATGAGCTTCTCTTTGTACCACCTCGGGGCATATAATCAAATCTCCTCTTAATCTGGATTCTTCATGAAGTGCCAGAGGAAAGCTCAATATGTTAGTAGCATAATCTTTATCTCGATAAACACGATTATAATACCTTGCTTGTGACACACCACACAATAGTAACCCTATAGTAGCATAACTACATTCTTCACTCATGGCTTCAAAAATCCAATTAAAAAATCTTTCATATGATGGTATCTCAAATCCAGAAACATTATCAACCGTCAAAGAAAGTCTTTTTTGACGTACAGTATAAAATGGGTATTCTTTTGCTTTTTTCATTTAGTAGAGCTATTGTATACAAAAAACAATACCCCATAACAACATGAGGTATTGAGTATAAAAAATTTAGTCATTGAGTTAAGCGATTTCTTTTTTGTTTTAAACGCCAAGCATGTAATAATGGCTCCGTATAACCACTCGGCTGCTCCAACCCTTTAAAAATTAAATCCGATGCAGCTAAGAAAGCACAAGAGGTATCAAATCTTCCTTCCATCGGCACATAAGATAGATCTCCTTCATTCTGCTTATCAACCACTACTGCCATCCTCTGCAAGGTTTCTTCCACTTGTTTCCGATCAATAACCCCATGCAAAAACCAATTAGCAACGTGCTGACTCGAAATACGACAAGTCGCTCTATCTTCCATTAGACCAACATCATGGATATCTGGAACTTTAGAACAACCTATACCTTGCTCTACCCAACGAACTACATATCCTAAAATACCCTGACAGTTATTATCTAATTCTTGTTTAATTTCATCTTGTGACCAGTTAGTTTGTTTGGCTACCGGTACTGTTAGTAATGCATCAGTATAATCTTTAAATGATGGTTGTTTTAAAATTTCCTTTTGCACTTCATACACGTCTATTTGATGATAATGTAAAGCATGTAATGTTGCTGCTGTCGGGTTTGGCACCCAAGCAGTGGTTGCACCTGATTTAGGATGATTGATTTTCTCACGTAGCATATCTGCCATATTATCTGGAATTGCCCACATACCTTTACCAATTTGTGCTTTACCAGTTAAACCACATTGTAAACCAATTTCCACATTGTTCAATTCATAGGCATCAAACCAAGTTTCTTTTTTCATCTCACCTTTACGTACCATTGCTCCTAAATGCATATTAGTGTGAATCTCATCGCCTGTTCTATCCAAGAATCCTGTATTGATAAATACTATTCTTTCTTTTATCTTTTCAATACATGCTTTTAAATTTAAGGATGTTCTTCTTTCCTCATCCATAAGGCCAATTTTTAAAGTATTTCTTGGTAAATATGTTAAATCTTCAATGGCATCAAATAAATCATTTACAAATGCAACCTCCTCAGGACCGTGCATTTTAGGTTTAACAATATATACAGATCTTTTTATACTATTCGGTGTTTTTTCGTTGGCAAATGCGTATGGCGCAACTAAAGCAGTAATTACCCCATCCAAGATTCCTTCAAATATTTCTTGATTATTTTCATCTAAAATCGCAGGTGTTCTCATTAAAAGACCCACATTTCTAATGAATAATAAAGAACGCCCTTTCAATTTTATTTTTTCACCTTGCTTAGAAGTATATTCCCTATCAGGGTTAACTTTTCTTACAAAAGTTTGACCATTCTTAGTAACTGTTTCTTTTAATGTCCCTGTTAGTAGGCCTAACCAATTGTGGTAAAGCACAGTTTTATCTTTCCCATCCACGGCTGCAGTAGAATCTTCTAAATCCATAATAGTGGATACTGCTGACTCGACAATCACATCTTTCACACCTGCTGGATCTGTTTTTCCAATAAAACTACCTCTATCAATTAACAAATCAAGATGTAGTCCATTATGCTTGAATAATATTGAATTAGGTGCCTCTTCTGATCCTTGATAACCAATAAACAAATCATCATTGTGCAAACCTGTTTTACGACCATCTTGCAAAATAACTTGTAATTTTCCATCAACCACCTGATAAGCAGTTGAATCCTTATGACTACCTTCTTTAAGAGGTATAGTTTGGTCTAATAAATTTCTGGTATATTCAATAACTTTTTCACCACGTTTAATGTTATATTCTTTTGTAGGTGCTAGATCACCAGATGTATCAATAACATCTGTACCATACAAAGCATCGTATAAACTCCCCCAACGTGCATTAACAGCATTTAAGGCATATCTTGTATTTCCAACAGGTACCACTAATTGGGGGCCAGATTGCTCTGTTATTTCTGTATCTACATTCTGAGTACTGACCTTGAAATCCTCAGGCACCTGAACTAAATAACCTATCTCCTTTAAAAAGTCTTTATATGAAGAAGTATCTAGTCCTTGTCCTTGATGTTTTTTATTCCAATCATCCAGTTTTGTTTGTAATTCCTTTCTTTTATCCAATAATTTTTGATTTTTTTCACCATAGTTTTTCAGTAATTGAGCAAATTTTGGCCAAAATTCCTCACTTGTCAGTGATGGGTGATGAGCTAAAATTTGCTTTTCTATAAACCTAAAAAGTGTCTTTTCAACCTGAAGATTAGCGATAGATTCCCTAGTACACATATAATCCTCCCTAATAAATAACTATGAACTACTCTCTCTAAATGTCAAGCACATAGAAAGCTTTTTACAACCCATGCTAAATAAATGTATATTCCCCCTATCACACTATCACTCAATAGTTCTAGTACACAGAGGAACTCTCTCGTACTTCATCACACCTACGAAATTAAACTAACACGTTTATTCATAAAATATTTAAATAATTTGTAATTTGTCATACATTATAACAAAAAATCATACTCATCCTAAAATCCTACATCCAAAAGCAACGCAGACTAACTACATAATTTAACGACTATGTTGCCATCTACGCTACTGTCAGAGCGTTAATAAATTGCTTATAATCTTCAATAAGATCATATTAAAATTAAAAAAGATTTTAACCTGCTATTCAATCCAAAAAATATATTCCGAATTTTGACAACCCACTATAGTATATGATATCCAAAGTAAGTATAGGCCATAATTTTTACTATTATCCCTTGAAATTATTATTTTTACCTATACATGGAGGGTTAGGATATGAAGATAAGGATTTCACTATGCAACAATTTGATGGGACTACCATAATCTGTGTTAGAAAAAATAATAAAGTCACTATCGGTGGAGATGGACAAGTAACGTTGGGTAACACAATAATGAAAGCAACCGCAAAAAAAGTAAGAAAATTGTATAATGATCAAGTTTTAGCTGGTTTTGCCGGAGGAACTGCGGATGCCTTCACCCTAATAGAGCTATTCGAAGGTAAATTACAAAAACATCAAGGTAAGTTACTTATTGCAGCCATTGAACTTGCTAAAGAATGGAGAACTGATAGAGCACTTAGAAGGTTAGAGGCTATGTTAATTGTAGCAGACAAAGATAATACCTTGATCATTACTGGAAATGGCGATGTACTAGAACCAGAACATGGTATTGCTGCCATCGGTTCAGGTGGTGCTTTTGCTCAATCTGCAGCTAAAGCATTGGTTGATAATACAGATTTGGATCCTAAGGATATTGTCAAGAAAGCATTAGAAATTGCTGGGGATATTTGTATTTATACCAATAAAAACCAGACGATAGAGTCACTTTAAAGTTATCTAATCACCAATGTAGTTATCGATTGAGGGCTGGTATATCTCATATTTTCATATGTATTATGATGAAATACAACCGTATTCTTATAAAAGCATTCACCTCTTACATGTGTTAGAAGATAAAATCAACTGTTGTAACAACATAAAATAAAAGATTTTTTAGTTACCCTATTGAAATATTTAAAAATAACACCACGTAGCTGTTCGTAACATTAAAAGTTTTGAAAATAGAGGAATTAACTATGTCAACATCTATAATGATGCCAAAAGAAATTGTGCATGAATTAGATAAAAATATTATTGGGCAAAATTCTGCTAAGAAAGCAGTAGCCATTGCTCTAAGAAATCGCTACAGAAGAAGCTTAGTGGATGAGCCATTAAGAAGTGAAATCATGCCTAAAAACATTTTAATGATTGGTCCTACTGGTGTGGGCAAAACTGAAATCGCAAGAAGATTAGCTAAGTTAGCGAATGCCCCTTTCATTAAGGTAGAGGCGACTAAATTCACAGAGGTAGGTTATGTGGGCAAAGACGTTGATAGCATTATCCGTGATTTAGCTGAAATGGCAATGAAAAAAATCCGTTCAGAATCCATTGAAAAAAACCGTCTACATGCGCAAAAAGCAGCAGAAGATAGAATATTGGATGTTTTACTACCATCTGCTGATACTGCTGGTTTCGCAGGAGAGCCAACAAAAGCTGTGGAAGATAATACAACACGCCAAAAATTTAGAGAGAAATTACGTAAGGGTGAGCTAGATGATAAAGAAATCACTATTACTGTTTCTGCTCCTAGTGTTAAAAGTATGTCTATTATGGGGCCACCAGGAATGGAAGACTTTACTGATCAGTTACAAGATATTTTTTCAGATATTGGTAATAGTAAAACTAAAGAAAAAAAATTAAAAATTTCTGATGCTATGAGGATTGTATTGGATGAAGAAGCTGCTAAGTTAGTCAGTGAGATGGAATTACGAGATCAAGTTATTAAATCAGTAGAGCAAAATGGGATTGTATTTATTGATGAAATTGACAAAGTGGCAACCCCTACTTCTTCCTCTAGTGCTGATGTATCTCGCCAAGGTGTACAACGTGATTTATTACCCTTGGTTGAGGGAACTTCTGTATCAACTAAATACGGTATGATTAAAACAGATCATATCTTGTTTATTGCATCAGGTGCTTTTCATTTAAGCAAACCTTCAGATTTGATTCCTGAACTACAAGGAAGGTTACCCATCAGAGTAGAACTAGAAAGTTTAAGTGTGGCAGACTTTAAAGCCATTCTGACACAAACGGATGCTTGTTTAACTAAGCAATACACAGCATTATTGGCTACAGATAGTATTTATTTAAACTTTACAGATGATAGTATCGAAAAAATTGCCGAAATCGCCTTCCAAGTTAATGAGAAAACTGAAAATATTGGTGCCAGACGTTTACATACCGTTATGGAAAAATTATTAGAAGATATTTCTTTTGAAGTACCCAAAGAAGAAGTGACCATTGATGCTCAATATGTTGAGAAATATTTAAGTGATATTGCAGAGCAAGAAAACCTAGCTCGTTATATTTTATAATATTTTCTTTTAATCAAAATCGACACATACCAATTAAGAATATGTGTCGATTTTCTGTTTTGAATCAATATAAACAATCTAATACTGATAGTTTATTCATCTGATTTAAGTGAATTAATTCAAGATTTCTTAATTCATAATGAACAATCTATTTTTTATTATCGACGAACAAGGTTTCCTATTGATGAAATGAATTAACATCCACTCGCAAAGAATCTAAGGTTTTTTGTACATCGGATGGCATATCTGGTTGATACACTCCCCCCAATACTTCTGATAAAAATTTCTCAATTTCTGCGTACATTGCCATACGATTCAAAGGTTTAGCGAAACCATGCCCCTCATCTTTAGCTAATAAATACACCACCTTTTTACCCTTATCTCTAAGGGCTGTCACAATTTGATCTGACTCTGCTTGCTTCACTCTAGGGTCATTTGCTCCTTGAACAATTAAAAGTGGTTTATTAATTTTATCCACACTAAATAAAGGGCTAGCATTTTTCAAGATTTTCTTACCCTCTTCAGTATTTGGATTACCAGTCATTTGATACAACTCTGCTCGACCTGCTTCCCAATAGGCAGGAATTGAATCTAGCAAAGTAAATAAATTACTCGGACCAACAATATCCACACCTGCTACGTATACCTCTGGTGTAAAAGCTAAACCTGCCAATGTTGCATATCCACCGTAGCTTCCACCCATGATTACAACTTTTTTCGAATCTACTATTCCCTTATCCACTAGATATTTCACACCATAGGTAATATCATCTTGCATTAAGCGACCCCATTGCAAATCACCTGCATTCAAGAACTTTTTACCATACCCTCCACTAGCACGGAAATTTGGTTGTAAAACTGCATAACCACGATTAGCTAAAAACTGAACCTCAGGATCATATCCCCAATAATCCCTTGGGCCTTTAGGGCCTCCATGCACCAATACAACTAATGGTAAATTCTTAGCTTTTTTAGTGACTGGAATAGTTAAATATCCCGGAATTTCTAAACCATCACTACTTCTATAACGTATAGTTTTCATTGGTGATAATTGTTTCTCTACCTTCTTCAATTCGGGACGACTGGTATATTGATAAATTAACTTATCTTTTTCACTATCGACATTGGGTTGAAATAAATAAGTATCTGCAGCATATTTATCCCCCCATACAACGATCAAGAATTTATCATAATTGTTATCGGTAGCACTAAACGTCACCCTACGATCCGGAAATCGTTTTCTCAAGTAATTATATTGAGCTTCTCTAACTTCATCTTTCCAGTAATACATGGTTTCATCATCTGTATAACTAGTTGCAATTATCTCTCTAGTATTATGATTGAATGAAACTCCATTAATGTCTACTCGATTGTTAGGATCAGACTCAATCTTAGATAATTTCAACGAATTCATATCAAATAGAAATAAAGTCGCTAAATCAATATCCCCTTTATTAGTAATAAAATAGGGAGAGTGATTGTCTTTAGTCCAACCACCTATGGACACAAATTCAGAAACAGGTGTTTCAAATATCTTTGTTAGTTTTTTATTTTCATCTATTTTAAATAACTCACTATTACCGTTTTCATCAGTTCTTTCTAAAATACGTAAATTATCATCCCAGTCAAATTCATATGAAGTAATCCTGTCTGTATTCTTATAAATTCTTTCTAATTTACCACTTGAAATAGTAAGTTTATATAAGTCATGCCATGCAGGATCTCTGTCGTTTAAACCTATCCATATATAATCAGGATTATTTTGGCTCAAATGAAATAAAGTGACACGTACATCTTTAAAAGGTGTTAAATTTTTAGATTTAGGTAATTTATTTTCTGTGACCTCATGTGGATCTAACATATATAAATTAAAATTCTCATCTCCATCATTGTCTTTGAAATATAAAATATATTTACTATCATCTGTCCAAAAATAATCACTTAAAGGTCTTTTAGTATCTGTTAGTACTTTTGCTTTTTCAAATGGTTCATCTATTTTTTTAATCCAAATATTCAAAATTCCATCATACTCTTTTAAAAACGTAACATATTGACCATCTGGACTTAGATCTGCACCCGTTATTTCTGGATTACCAAAAATAACTGCTCTATCAATTAATTGGTGTTCTACTAACTCCTTAGTATTCATTGTTGTACATCCTCCCAGTATAAACACTAATAAAATACTTAAATAGTAAATAAAATTTCTCATAGCATCTCCTTTTTATGATTGCAAGATAAGAAAAATAAAACATACCCTCTATTAAATATCCTATAAAAATAAAGACCTATAACCTAAATTAGCTAAAATGTCGGCACGCTCATTCCCAGGGTGTGCTGCATGTCCTTTAACCCAATGCCAAACTACTTGATGTTGACCCAGTTCTTGATCCAGCTTAGACCACAAGTCTTTATTTTTAACCGGTTTTTTATTCGTAGTCTGCCAGCCATTTTTTTTCCAATTGGGCATCCACTGCATGACACCATTTTTCACGTATTGAGAATCAGTATAGATTACAACATTACAATTTTTTTTTAATACTTGTAATCCTTTAATAACTGCTGTCAATTCCATACGGTTGTTAGTTGTATTAGCTTCTCCCCCATACAGTTCCTTTTCATGGCTTCGATAACATAACAAAACTCCCCAGCCACCAGATCCGGGATTGCCTTTACATGCACCATCGGTATACAAATAAACATTATCATCTAACATAGATATTAATTCAGATTAAACGATATATGTGATGTGCTATATAATGATTGTAAGCTATATGTATTCTCTACATTTAACTGCTCAATACCTTGACTAACTGCTAACCCAGCTGTAATTGTAGTATACAGTGGTACATTTTGTGTTAAAGCACTCCTTCTAATAGAGTGACTATCTTGGATAGATTGAATCTTATCATTCACAGTGTTAATTACAATTGCAACTCCACCATTTTTAATTTTATCTACAATATGTGGCCTACCTTCCATAACCTTATTCACAACTTCAACATTAAATCCTCTCTCCTGTAGATAAATAGCCGTTCCCTTTGTTGCACATAGTGTGTAGCCACCTGCTAAAAAATTCGTAGCAATCTGTGGTAAGTAAATTTTATCCTCATCACGAACAGACATAAACACACAGCCAGAATTAGGAATAATAGAATTAGCCCCTAATTGAGATTTAATAAATGCCTCTGCAAAAGTTTTACCTATGCCCATCACTTCTCCTGTGGAACGCATTTCAGGACCGAGTATCGTATCAACACCTGGAAACTTAATAAAAGGAAACACAGCCTCTTTTACAAAGTAATGTTCTGGAATAATTTCTTCAGTAAATTCAATATCAGAAAGTTTTTCACCTAGCATCACTCTAGCACCAACTTTAGCTAAAGGAACTCCAGTTGCTTTACTGACAAATGGTACTGTGCGACTCGCCCTAGGATTGACTTCTAAAACATAAACAACACTACCTTGAACTGCAAATTGTACATTCATTAAACCAACCACCTGTATGGCTCTTGCCATCTCTTTGGTCTGTCTGCGAATCTCATCTTGAATACTAGAAGTCAGTGAATAAGCAGGAATTGAACAAGCAGAATCTCCACTATGCACACCCGCCTGCTCAATATGTTGCATTAGCCCACCAATCACTACTTTTTCTCCATCACTAACACAATCCACATCAACTTCTATAGCATTGTTTAAGAAACGATCTAGTAGGATTGGATTATCTTCTGATATTTTCACAGCTTCTGTCATATATTGTAATAGCTGTTCAGAATCATTGACCACTTGCATAGCCCGACCACCTAGTACATAAGATGGTCTAACAACCAACGGATAACCAATTTGCTCAGCCAACATCATCGCATCATCCACTTTATATGCAATACGGTTAGGAGGCTGTTTTAAACCCAAGTCATCTAATATTTTTTTAAATTTCTCCCTATCTTCTGCTAAATCAATACTATTAGCTGAAGTCCCTACAATATTCACACCATTAGCTACTAATTCATTGGCCAATTTTAAGGGAGTTTGTCCACCATAATGCACAATCATACCATCAGGTTTCTCAATATGCACAATGTTTAAAATATCCTCTAATGTTAACGGTTCAAAATATAAACGGTCAGATGTATCAAAATCAGTTGAAACTGTTTCAGGATTACAATTAACCATAATTGTTTCCCAACCTCTTTCCTTTAATGCTAAGGATGCATGTACACAACAATAATCAAACTCAATACCTTGGCCAATACGATTAGGCCCACCACCTAAAATAATAATTTTTTTACAAGTACTTGGTCTTGCTTCATCAAAATCCTCATAAGTAGAATACATGTAAGCTGTATCCGTTTCAAACTCCCCGGCACAAGTATCTACTCTCTTGAAAACAGGATACAATCTGAGGTCTTTCATTCTAAATTCTCTAACTTTTACCTCACTTGTACCAACTAAACTGGCAATTCTTTTATCTGAAAATCCCTTAGCTTTTAATCTCTTAAAATACTTTAATTCTACAGTCTCTAAAGTCTTTTTAGATAACTCCTGTTCTTCAGTTACAATGTCTTGAATCTGAGCCAAAAACCATGGATCAATAGATGAAATTTTATTAATTTCCTCTAGACTCATCCCTACTCTAAAAGCATCTGCCACATATAAAATACGGTCTGCTTTCGGATTAACCAACTCTTGACGAATGATTACTTCATCCTCTGTTTTTGGATCAAATCCAGATAACCCTGTTTCTAAACCCCTCAGGGCTTTTTGTACTGACTCCTGAAAAGTGCGTCCAATTGCCATAACTTCACCCACAGATTTCATTTGTGTCGTTAGATGATCATCTGCCACAGGAAATTTTTCAAAAGCAAAACGAGGTATTTTGGTAACTACATAATCAATACTTGGCTCAAAAGAAGCAGGTGTCTTCCCCGCTGTAATATCATTTTTAATTTCGTCTAGAGTGAATCCAACTGCCAGTTTAGCGGCTACTTTTGCTATAGGAAAGCCTGTTGCTTTCGATGCCAAAGCAGAAGAACGAGAAACTCTAGGATTCATCTCAATGACAATCATCTCGCCATTGACAGGGTTAACTGCAAATTGTACATTCGCTCCACCAGTATCTACGCCGATCTCACGTAATACAGCAATACTTGCGTTACGCATAATTTGATACTCTTTATCAGTTAAGGTTTGTATTGGAGCAACTGTTATCGAGTCTCCTGTATGCACACCCATAGGATCAAAATTTTCAATCGAACATACAATAATACAATTATCGTTTTTATCACGTATGACCTCCATTTCATATTCTTTCCAACGCAGTACTGACTGTTCAATTAAAAGTTCATGAGTAGGCGACGCTTCAAATCCTCGTTCACAAATTTCTAAAAATTCCTCTTTGTTATAAGCAATACCTCCTCCAGAACCCCCCATAGTAAAAGAAGGTCTAATTAATGTTGGAAATCCAATTTTATTCTGAGCCTCAAGTGCTTCTTGTATACTATGACACACAAATGATTTAGGGCAGGATAGCCCTATCTTTCGCATGGCTTCCTTAAAACGTCCCCTATCTTCTGCTTTATTAATAGCATCTTCAGAAGCTCCAATTAGCTCAACATTATATTTTTCTAATACACCATTTCTTCCCAAATCCAAAGCACAGTTTAGTGCTGTTTGTCCACCCATAGTGGGCAAAATAGCATCAGGTCTTTCTTTTTCTATAATTCTCTCAACCACTTGCCACTGAATTGGCTCAACATAAGTCACATCTGCTATTTCAGGATCAGTCATAATAGTTGCAGGATTAGAATTAACTAAAATAACTTTATAGCCCTCTTCACGCAATGCTTTACAGGCTTGCGTTCCTGAGTAATCAAATTCACATGCTTGTCCAATAACAATAGGCCCTGCACCTATAATCAAAATACTCTTTAAATCGGTTCTTTTTGGCATAACTATCTCTTTTTTTTACGAATAAATACTACCCATTATAGGCTCACGACAGCACTCTACTATTTTCAATATACTGTATAAATTGATCAAACAATACATCTATATCTTGAGGCCCTGGACTGGCTTCGGGATGTCCTTGAAAAGATAGAACAGGTTTACCTTTCAATACAATTCCTTGTAAAGACTGATCAAACAATGATCTATGTGTCACTTCTACACTGTCAGGTAAACTTTTTTCATCTACAAAAAATCCATGATTCTGACTAGTAATTGAAACTCTATTATTTCTTAAATCTATCACAGGGTGGTTCGCACCATGATGACCAAACTTCATTTTTTGAGTTTTACCACCTAAAGCCAAGGACAATAGTTGATGCCCTAGACATATCCCAAATAAGGGAATATTTTTAGACAAAAAAGTTTTAATAGCTTCAATCGCATAAGTGCATGGCTCAGGATCTCCAGGCCCATTCGACAAAAAAATCCCATCAGGATTTAAAGCCAACACATCTTCTGCTGTTGTATTCGCTGGCACCACAGTCAGTTTACATCCACGGGCAACCAATGACCGTAAAATATTCCTTTTTACACCAAAATCATAAACAATAACATTGTATTTGAAATTATCTTCTAAAGTGTATCGTTTATCTAACCGCCATTTCCCTTCCATAAAAGAATATTTTTCAGCACATGTTACTTCTGACGCCAGATCTTTTCCTGTCATTGAACCAAAATCTTTAGCCAATTGGATCCCTCTTTGAATATCTATGTGCTCTCCAGTCAAAATAGCACCTACCTGACTACCTTGAGATCGAATAATCCTTGTCAAATGCCTTGTATCTATATCTGAAATAGCAACAATTTGATGTTTTTTTAAATATTCTGAAAGACTATCTGTTGCTCTAAAATTACTCGCCAAAGAAGAAAGAGAACGAATTATTAATCCTTTGGCAAAAATTTTATCTGACTCTTCATCCTCTGAATTGACACCAACGTTCCCAATATGAGGATAAGTTAAAGTAATTAATTGTTGTGCGTACGAAGGATCAGTTAGAATCTCTTGATAACCTGTCATCGAAGTATTAAAAACCACTTCACCAACTGATTCGCCTTCACACCCAATTGAATATCCTTTGAAAACAGTTCCATCCGATAAAACCAACACAGCCTCAGTCATTTAATTACCTCAATTTCAAAATGTTATATGTTACAGTATCATTGCAGAAAAAAAGCACGGGCAGATTTCTGCCTTTCGTGCTTTTACCATTAACCTGTAAGCAGTCCATTTTAAAATAATTAATGTAATATCGCAATCAAGATTTTATAGATCTGTTACACAAAAATATTGTAAACGCTACTTAAGGTAGCTTTCTAAAGAACACCTTATATGATCCATATTGAATTTGACACTATCTTACCTATTACACTGTTACTCAACAATATAGTACGAAAAAATTCTCTTGGAGTACCTAAGACATGAGCCAAAACAAAAGCTACAATATTTTATATAAAATTCACTCTGATAATGCGTCCAGTTTGTTACCTTTAGAGATAAATTATCTAGCTTCCAACTAAATTAATAATCTATGAAATACCCATTAGACTAGTACGTAAAAAATTTTACCCTCAATAATGCATTTTATGTATATGAGATAGATACCCTTGATTTCATTATCGAATGAAACTTTAAATTACTACCACCATACTTGATTTCTATCCTCAAAATACGGATCAATGAAGTTGTTTTGGTATCAAAATAAATCAGATGTATTTTTGTTTTCATTCATATTTATTATTAAATTTGCATATTTGATGTTACTCTTTTGTATATGGCTAACATCTTTATTAATTAGATTTAACTCTCAAAATAACATAAATCCTAAATATATACATATATACTAGCGATTTACTTTTGACACTATATTTTTTTGTTTCCTAGTGAATCTATATCGAAATTCTCAATATCATACTCTGGATTTCTCTTGTACCTATGGCTATTAAACCAAATAGGTATAAGTGGATATAGTATGGCATTATTATTTTTTTCCTCATTATTTGGTTACCTTGCTTGTTCTATTAGCTCGTTTGCCAACCTAAAAGAGAAAACCCAAAAAAGAAATTTTTAGAAAGCTAAGTAGGAAAAAGTTGATAAGTAGAATTAAATGGTATTACATAGTAGCCTTACAAAGATTCATACCAATTGAAAATCTTTATTGAAATCTTAATTCAACGGAGGTTTCATTATGATAGAAAAATACAACCTTTATTTTTTGACCTACTAATAATCATTAGTAGCCGCCACTCAAATACAAATACTTATTCTTCTGAAATACTCCATTAATATAAAATAAATTTACAAGAACAAATATCTATATCAGAAAGATTCTGTCAATACGAAAGATGTAAAACCAAAAATTTTACATATCTGACCGGATTGACTGACCTCTTTGAACATAAAGCAAATACAAAAGCTATAACAGTAACTGCTAAACTTCAAATAAATCTAATTTTTCGTGTATAGGATCATCTAAGGTATGTACTATTTAAAAATTGAAGATAAATAAAACCAATAGGCTTGCAAGTATTGAAGTTGAAAAAATAAGAAACCGAAACTATCTAAAATAGTGATGTTATCAATATTAAACTAAATATACAAAATACGATACACCATTCACTTAGCTTTTATCAATCTTAATTTGCTGTATACCCTCCATTGACATGATATAGTATAGGCCATTTAGTTGATATACTGTGAATTTAACCCCGTTATACTTATTTCCTTCGATTTAATGGTTATTGTACCAACACTATTTCTTATCTTTAAAAGAAAGGCAACATCACTGTAATAAATATTGAGCCGATTGCAAAAATCATAACCGCCCCAATCCCATTGATACACCATAAAAAACCGAATATTTTAAGAAATTTTGAAACAAAATTATTACTGATCGTGTAGAATGTTTAGGAGGAGCTCCAACCCGGATTGAGACAGAGTCAAATAACAACCTAAGAATTTAAGGAAAAGTAAAATGAACGGTTTTCAATGGTTTCTTACTGCGTTAAATAATTCTTTCAAATTCAGCGGACGAGCAAGACGTGCCGAATTTGCTTGGTTCACACTGATTGCAACTATTATTTCGATACCCATTTCGTTGTTATCTACCGGATTACCAAAAATACTTGATCTACTTATCAATATAATCTACCTGATTCCAAGTACTTCAGTAACAACTAGACGGTTACATGACCTGGGGTATTCGGGTTGGCTACAAACCCCATTTACCTTACTGGGGGTATATTTCATTTTTGCAGAACCACCGGAGGCAATGACAAACAATGAAGTTTATGGATATTTTCTTATCATATTGATTTCTTTATCTTTTTTGCTGTATCTTGTATTCAAAGATGGGCAACGTAAAGATAATGCTTATGGCAAAGATCCAAAAGGTGAATTAGAAAAGATAAATAACTAGATATTTGATTTTTTTACAAAAATTAAAGGTAAGCATTTTATTTCGCCTTTTATACAGGTAACTTATTGGTAAGTGTAGTAAAAATAGACAAGTAATCAAAACAAGTACAGGATCATAAAGTTGGTGATCGATTTATGAGACCAGAAAAGCCTGTGTAGATATTTTTCAATTTTATTTTTTAAAATTTATAAAAAAATACTTGACAGGTTTCTCATGAATAACAATCTAAATGTATCCTAATAAAATGCACCCTAATAAAAATACATTTTTTGCTACAAACAACTGTCTCTTCGCAACAACTTTTAATTTTTTGAACTCAAAAAGTATTGAATTTATTAGTAAAAAGATTCTACAACAAACAATTATTCACAAGATTTTGTTTCGACAAATACTTATTACCCTTGGCTATTTATCACAGAAAATAACAGCTTATCTGTCATTTAACTTTTCTACAAATATAAGTAGGTAATATCAAGCTACCTAGATTGACTATCAATTTTGAAAAAATTTAGAAAAAGTTAAAAAATTTCTCCTATACGGTGAAATACATATTAATCAAATTAATGTTAATTATTACATTCATCAAAACAAATCCCATCATAATTGTCTAGACAAATACAAGAAATATCATCGCAGCAAGGAAAATTCTACATATTAAAATGTATCACTACTATCAGGACATTATAAAGAGAGTTTAATACCTAAAAAATAAAGATATACTGCATTTAAACCCAACATTGGGTAAAACCTGATAATAGTATCCTCATACAGATAGTGTATGACAGACTAACCTTCCATTTACAAGAGCATAGCTTGTAAATCAGTCATAAGCATTTTGTTTAATAGATGATGTAATAAACAATCTTGCCGAATGCTTTTTCATAGAACCCAGCAAATGATTACGGTTATCTCTCATATGATAAAATAATATCGATACTATGTACGCCAGTGAATGCTGTACGAGAAGATAATCGTTGCAAGAGAGTGAAAAAAAAATTTGAACACTTAAAAATTGGCATTACTATAAAAAAACTTTCTGGCAATTGGTAAGGAAATAACATACCTGAATCTGTCATTATGAAGCCGAAATAAATTATCCTTTCTGGGAATAATCAACTAAAATTATCCTAACCTTAATTTATGAAGTTATAAAGTAGTGAAATTTTTACTGTATAAGTGTGTTTCAATATTGATGTCCATCACTACATAATGATGAAATTAAGCCAGACAGCCATGATCAAAATCATTGTTACTGTTTTACGTAGATCAAGTAAAAAATCTTACCAGCTACTTATATGTTAAATTTAAAATTTGGTGATCGAATATGGTGAACTAGTTAATCTATTGTATTTTTCTTTCATATTGAAATAATAGTTCTAATAACCTAGAAATACAACATATAACATAAGAAATGAAAAAAATCAGTATTTTTCCTTTAGATAAAAAATAAGTATTTAATTTGTTGCCAGGATCATAACAATATCAAAATCCCTTGAAATGGATAGTGTCAGTTAATATAGATGAAAATTATTTGTCTACTAAAAATTGCATTACTTATACCTTAAACTTAATTTCCAAAAAAATAAACCCATTACTATTTCTTGTTACCCCTTTACCAAACTCTCTAAATTGATTCTAGCAATATTTGTTCTTAATTCACCAATAGGATAGAAAACAAATATTTTTTCTCCATTTATCGTAGTTCTGAATAATATTGACATTTAAAACAATTAGATAAGTTTTATTTTTTTCTTATGTAGGTAAAAATAGTATACTTAAAGACAGTTAATACACAATGGATAAACAATGTCTACAGATCTATTGACCAATATACAAAAAGTTTATACAGGTTTTATGAACATTCCTTTCTACTTTACTAACGATACTCACAAAATTTTATCTTCAAAACAATCTTTACTTGAACTATTGTTGGTATCAATGTTGTTATTAACAATACTTCTAATAATCAAAAAAACCAATAATCGCTCAGGTATCCTTGCAAAATATTCTCTTAACTATTTATTTATTTTTTCTATCATTGGGTTACTAAGTGGCATAAGCACATCCATTTGTATCACTTATTTTGATTATTTTCCTTTTTGGTTATATCTTTTAACTGCAATGAGCTTGTGGGGCATAGTATCCGTTCTTATCATAAAATTATTAGCTCATGTTATCCCTTATAAACTTTCTAACTACAACAAAAAAATTGCTATTGTTTTGGCCTCACTTGTTTTTGTTTTATGGTTTTCTGGTTTAGGTAAATCACTTATGGAATTTAGCCAAACAATCCAAATTTCAATTGGTAAAATCTCCATTAGTATTTTCACTTTGATTATCGGAATATTTTGGTCCATTATCGCCTTTATTGTTACCCTATGGCTGAGTAGATTTGCTGAAACTAGGATTATGTCTATTGACAATGTAGATGAAAATTTTAAATTAATTATTTCTAAGCTTCTTAAGTTTTTGATTATTTTTATTTCTGTAACTATCATATTACCTATCTTTGGCATTGATATCACCACACTGACTATTTTGGGTGGTGCCTTTGCAGCAGGGTTAGGCTTTAGTTTACGCGATATTGTCAGTAATTACATTTCAGGATTTATCATCTTATTCGATCAGTCCATACGTATCCATGACAGAATTAAAGTAAATAATTTTACTGGATATGTAACACATATCTCTACACGTTTTGTCACCCTAAAATCACATGATGGAACAGAAGCGCTTATCCCCAATCAAAAAATTATCTCAGATATTGTTAAAAATGAAAGTATGCTGGCTAAAGAATTGTTACAAGAATTTTCTTTAAAACTAGAACATGTAAACGATATTGCAGGAGCAATTAAAATCATACAAAAAAATATTCGCCAACATGTTAATGTGAATAATCAAAAGAAAATCACTGTTGTTCTACACCAAATTGATCCTATTGGTATCGAAATAAAATCATCTTATTGGATTAATACACTTTACCCTCCTGCTGCAGAAACACATTCGGAAATCCTTCAACAAATATATAATGATTTTCAAGAAAATGATATCCTATTAGCAAAATATTCTCATTACAATGTCTAAAAATTATATTAGTAAGAAGCAACAAGATGAAATCCTAGGATTTTTACAACCCCAGTTGAACTCTCCTTTGCCTGACTATACAAATTTGTTTTTGAATAAACATCCATTAGGTCTATTAAGCCCCAAATTCAAAACCTTGATTATCGAATCTATATCTCCTACATCTGTACAGAAAACACAAGATGGTATCCATATTGAAACTAAGGACTGGCTATCAATGTCTGACTTGCTCACAAAAATTACTTGGCATTGGCACGAGCAAAAAATTTATGACAATTGGAGAAATGAACTATTTGATGTTCGAGATGAACAAGATAATAATACACTATTTTTACTCGAACGTTCCGCTTTTAGACCCTTAGGACTAAAAAGTCATGCTGTTCATTTGAATGCGTGGTTCATAGACGATGATGATTCTATCGTACATTGGATCGCTAAAAGAAGCGCTCATAAAGCTGTTAGCCCCAATAAATTAGATAATATTGCTTGTGGTGGTATTAGTGCAGGAGAATCTCCCTATACATCAATCGTAAGAGAAAGCATGGAAGAAGCTGGCATCCAAGCCAATAAATTAAAATATATTTTTAAATCAAATAGTTATTTTAGTTTTCGTAAAGTGCACAACGGTATGCACCGCGAGTATTTGCATGTCTACCATTTAAAAACTAGTAAACAACTAAACCCCAATAATATTGATGGGGAGGTAAGCTATTTTCAGAAAATGACTCATTCTGAGCTTATTAATGCTATTTTAAATGGTGAATTCATGCTCGACTCAGTCATTAGTTTATTAGATTTATGGCTTTCACTACAATGTTTTGAGCCTCATGGAAAACTAGGACAGTGGCTAAAATATTTACAAATATAAGAATGTTAAGAATGAAGAACCTAGTAGGCTAATTTTCTTATCATTTAACAGTAACTACCCCCAAGATATCTCACTTCCATTCTGAATACTCCAGATCTATTATGACAAACACCGACTATCAAACTAAAACTCGCAAAACAATCGGTAAATATTTTAACCGTATACCATATATGTTACTTAACAAAAACCTATTTATAGTCTTTTTACTATCTCATCCACAGAATCTTTGGCATTACCAAAATACATAGCACTATTTTCATTAAAAAATAGTGGATTTTGCACGCCTGCATAACCAGTACTCATTGAACGTTTAAAGATAATTACATTTTTAGCATGCCAAACTTCCAACACAGGCATTCCTGCAATTGGACTATGTGGATCGATTTTTGCTGCTGGATTAACTGTATCATTAGCACCAATCACTAACACCACATCTGTATCAGCAAAATCATCATTAATTTCATCCATTTCAAAAACGATGTCATACGAAACTTTAGCTTCAGCTAATAGTACATTCATATGTCCCGGTAGTCTTCCTGCAACTGGATGGATACCAAAACGTACATCGACGCCTTGGTCAATCAATTTTTTAGCCATCTCAGTTACTGGATATTGTGCCTGAGCAACCGCCATACCATATCCTGGTGTAATGATGACACTAGAAGCATTTTTTAGTAACTCTACTACCTCATCTGCATTCACCTCTCTATATTCACCCACTTGATCACCACCAGTAGAAATATTTTCAGTCCCAAATCCACCAGAAATTACAGAAATAAATGAACGATTCATGGCCTTACACATAATGTAGGATAAAATAGCACCACTTGAACCTACCAAAGCACCAGTTACAATTAACAAATCATTTCCTAGCATAAATCCTGCTGCTGCTGCTGCCCATCCTGAATATGAATTCAACATAGAAATAACTACTGGCATATCTGCACCACCAATAGAAGCAACCAAATACCAGCCAAATAATAGTGCAATAATCAACATTGTAACCAAAGGTAGCCAAGATTCAGATTGTAAAAACAAAATCATCAACAAAAAGAAGATAACCAGTGCTAAAACAGTCAACAAGTTCTTATGAGGCACAACTAATGGCGAACTTCTTATTTTTCCACTTAATTTCGCATAAGCAACAATAGAACCAGTAAAAGTCACAGCCCCAATAAATACACCTAGAAATACCTCAATCATATGAATAAAATGCATATTGGTATCAACAGTACCTGAATCACTAAAACTGTTAATTCCAACAAATACTGCTGTCAATCCAACAAAACTATGTAAAACAGCAATTAACTCAGGCATCTGAGTCATCTCTACTTTCTTTGCCAAATAAAGACCAACAGAACCACCTATTAGCATTGCAAGTAAAATCCAGACCAACCAGTCCATGCTCTCACTTGCAATGGTTGCAACTAAAGCAACAATCATACCCAAAATGCCACAATAATTGCCTATTTTAGCTGTTTCTTGTTTCGAAAGACCTACTAAACTAAAAATAAAGCACAGTGCTGCAACAATATACGTCACGATAACCAATCCTTGTGTCATACACTACCCCCCCTCTAGCCTTTACGAAACATATTTAACATACGATTAGTGACCGAAAAGCCACCAAAAATGTTAATACTTACGAGCAAAATACCTATAAATGCCAATAAATTTAACCAGAAACTATCATTCACTATCTGAACTAGAGCACCTATAATAATAATCCCTGAAATTGCATTTGTTTCAGACATTAATGGAGTATGCAATGAATAAGTCACATTCCAAACCACATAATAACCAACCACACATGCCAGAATAAATACCATAAAATGATTTAAAAATTCTACTGGGGCATAAGCACCAACCCATAATATTGCTCCAAACACGCCTACTAATGAAATCAATTTCCGTGTTACTGAAACTTTTGCTTGTTGCTTATCTGTTTCAACCTTGACATAAGTGGGTTCAGTCTTCGGTGCTACTGATACTTGGATAGGTGGTGGCGGATACATCACTTCGCCCTGGTCACAAATCGTCATATGGCGGATAATTACGTCGTCAAAATCTAAATTAAATACACCATTTTTTTCAGGACAGGCTAATTTAACTAAATTGACCAAATTCGTCGCATATAATTGGGAGGATTGTCCTGCTAAACGATTGACCATATCGGTATAACCAACTACGGTGACCCCATTGCGTGTAATAATTTTTCCTCCTGGAACTGTATATTCACAATTACCACCACCTTTTGCTGCTAAATCAACAATTACTGAACCTGGCTTCATTGAGTCTACCATTTCTTTCGTGATTAGTTTAGGAGATGGCCTTCCTGGAATCGCAGCAGTTGTGATAATAATATCAACATCTCTTGCTTGCTCTTTGAATAATTTCATTTCTGCTGCAATGAATTCATCTGACATCACTTTGGCATAACCATCAGTACCTCCTCCTTCTTCTTGAGGAAAGTCCAATTTCAAAAATTCTGCCCCCATTGATTCTATCTGTTCAGCCACCTCTAATCTGGTATCAAATGCCCGCACTATAGCACCTAAGGAGCCCGCGGTAGCAATTGATGCTAATCCTGCCACTCCAGCACCTACAACCAATACTTTTGCGGGTGATATTTTCCCTGCTGCCGTGATTTGACCTGAAAATAAACGATCAAATGCATTAGCAGCCTCGATAACTGCTCGGTAACCACTGATATTAGCAAAAGAAGAAAGTGCATCCATAGGCTGAGCACGAGAAATACGCGGTGTCATATCCATAGCCAACACAGTAATCTTTTTACTATTTAATAATTGAATTAAATCTGAATTTTGGGCAGGTTCAATAAAACTGACTAATATTGCCCCCTCTTTCATATTAGATATTTCAGATTCCGTAGGTGCATTCACCTTATAAATAATATCAGAATGCCAAACCGTTCTGTTGACCGAAACTTTAGCACCAACTTCCTTATAGGCAGTATCAGAAAATCCAGCCTCAATACCTGCTTTTTTCTCGACCAACACTTCAAAACCAAGATCTATCAATTGGCCTACGGTTACTGGTGTTGCTGCAACTCTTTTTTCTCCTGTCAAGGACTCTCTAGGTATCCCTATTTTCATATATTCTCCTTTAACATACGACTAGCAAATTGGATTTAGTTATCCACCCAATAACCCGCTACTTATTTTAGCTTTAGAAAATTTGTCTTAACCCCCCACGAAATATTGTCTATATTGTCCAAACCTAAAACCTTTTTACAAATTATACAAGATTTTTATAAATTAGATAAATCGATAAAAATTAATTTCATTTTGTTAGTGATCCATTAAAAATCCGGTATTATCTAGCAAATGCACAAAGACCAAAACTCATTTTAACCGCAGTAAAATTTCCGATGCTCTTAACTCTAAAAACAGGGTTAAGGGCATTTCTTTTATCTCATTTTAGCTGATTTCTCTACGCACTACACAAAATTTCCTTACTACAAACGTAGCCAATCCGCTCAACCTTGTAAAAGATAAGCAACTTCCCTGATAGGAATCGGAATGTTATTTTACGATTAAAAGTTAAGCAGAAAGCAATTCCTGTTCATACTTCATCATCTCATTGAGATTTTTAAAGTAGGTTTGGGAAATTTCTTCAGGGCTGAAGGCTGTCATACCAATTAACTCTTACGAGCGATACTCAAAGCGGATACATAGAAATAATGGGTTTCGTAATGAAATTTTCCTTGTGCGATTGTGGTTAATAAATAAGGCTTACTAAACCAAAGACCTCTTGGTTGGCGTTTATTGCCCTGCCAATAGCCGACTAAATATCATGATGACGTGCATTGTAAACATTTTTTCAGCCAATCATTAAATTTCTCTAAGGCAGATTTACGACGTGCGTCTTCTTGCCAACCGATTTCATTCGTATAGTGGATTAAATAGCGGTTACTCATTCTATGATGAGTGCCCATCATCATTCGTCTAAGACACGCGAAAAAGGACTCAGCAAGATTACTAGTAATACCGTCTATGGAGCAATATTCTTGAGCATGATGACTCGTGCTAACTTGTAAGTAAAAGCAAAATTGTTGTAAGCAGTATTTTCATCAGCACAAATAATACTATGAGGTTAGAATTAGTCTATGCATTAGCTCAACAATATCTTTTGCATTTTCTTCTTTGATAATGGCGACAATGCTTCTATCCGCCCCTTTGATAAGGTACTGCTGATGCGCCGCCTTTTGGCGAAAGACTATTACACTGGCTTTATCCTTTGCATTGATAGCATTTTGCCCATCTATCAATACGATGATGCTTGAGATTTCTAGGGTGAATGTAATGATTAACATAGCAACCGTCTAAATGCACCTCCCCTGAAAGTGCGGTTAAATTTTTGCTACGATTTAACGCTTCTCTCACTTTATGTAAATTCGTCCACGCTGTTTTATATTGTACGTTTAGCTTGTGAGAAAAAATGACTGACACACCTTTACTTTCCGTTACGAAAAGGCAAAGGGTAATTAAGATTTTAAGCAGTGATAATTTATGCCCTTGAAAAATCGTACCAGTGGTAATGGAAAAGTGGTATTGGCAACATTTGCATTGCCATTGTTGATGGGTTTTAATTAAATAGGCTTGATAACGAACAGCACAATAACAAAGCTGTTTATTATCTGTACCCCAACAGACTTTTTTAGTAAAGCAAAAATTTCGGCATCAGAAAGGCTTACTACTTATTCAAGTGACAAGTGGCAAACCTTTTCCGATAACAAAAAATGCTGTGCCATAAAAACAAAAATCCCTTTATTACGACTTTAACATCACTAAGCCTTTTAGACTTAATATCAAAAGTGGTAATAAAAGGACTATTTTATGTGGCCAAAATGGTATTAAGTAATAAGAGCCTTGTTAAGTAACATCTTGAATAAAAAATAAAAATAGTTAAATAGATTTTTGCTAAATATTAGAAAATATTTTAACTGTTTAATATATAAATATTCTTTTTGGGTAGATGTGTTGGAAATTAAAAAATTTTGCTGTTTTGATTGCTTATATTTTAGACGATAAAAAGAATTGGATTGATTTAATGATGAGCAACTTATGTATGATTAATGTGCATAAATTGCTCTTTTTGAATTGTTAGTTTTCAGTTCTCATGATTTCGGTGTGTTGAATATATGATTTATTTTTTGCGTGTACTAGCAGGCATTATGTGAGGTAGTTTTTTTTGATTGCCTCCTGAATAATATTTATAATTCTATCTCCTTCAAACTGTGTTCTAAACATAACTTTCACATTTTGAGAAATTTTAGAAAATAGTTGTTCAGCGTGCTTAATTTTTCGCTCTTCACCTTTGCGTAGCAAATCTGAATTTTGCACGCCTTTGGATTCAATCACAAAATTCAGAATTTCCCCCGTTTTGGTTTTCACAATATAGGCAAAATCAGGTGAATAAGTTCCACCACCTGCTACAGGAATTTTGATCGAGTTTTTCGGTATTTTGGTAAATACGGTAACATTTTCGATCTCGCTATCAGTAATATTCTGATGCTCAATTTCCGAATCAAAGAAAATTTCATCAAACAAATAATTGTCAGATGGCTTGCTTCTATTATCGCTAAACACACCTAAATCAGCTCGTTTCACTTCTTTAGATTCACCTTTTTCATCTGTGAATTTTGTTGGGTGAATGCGATTATTTACCAGCTGATAACCCAATTCAAATTTGCTAAACGAGTGATTCAGCAAAAATTGATTAAATCCGCTGCGAATTTGGTTAATCGTTTGTTGATTCATAAACTCACTGATATTTAGATCATCTCGCAAAGCATAAAACGCTTGATGCAACGTGTTCATCTGAATTTTGGCACTTATGGCAAGCTCAGTGAGAAATTCTCGATAATTCATCGTATTAAAACGAATAAAATCATCATGTTCAATACTCTCTTTTCTGCGGTTGAGCATTACACTATTATTGATATAAGTTTCATTCACAACTGTGCGAATACCAGTTTGTTTAAATTTGGTAACATTTTCACGCAAATAAGCCGTGAACAATGCCAAAAACTCACTTTCTGAACCGATCTTATATTGCAAAATTGCTTTATGATGAATCAATTCCCACAAGGCTTTGAGTTCCTCATATTTCCCGACACGCATTCTAATTGTGTCTTTACCCTCGCCTGCTTTACTGATTTTGTCTTTTTTCAGTGTTTGTTCAAAGGCTTTTGGATAAGACATTTTCAAACGGGTGTAACCATTTTCGGTAAACTGCTCATCGTCATCAATAATGCCGTCTGACTTTAACTTCATCAGCAATGCAATGGATTTAATAGGGTATTTTTGTAAAATTTTCTGTTTCATTTCTTCGGTAAATTTCTTCGGAACATCTTCGCTCACTGAATTTTTATTTACTTCACCAATCAGTTCTGCCACAAAATCTTTTTCGCTACTATCTACAAAATAATTGAGCTTATATTGTGGTTCACGCACTCGTTCCATTAGTTCATTCACAGGTAAACGTAAACCACGCCCCACTTCTTGTAATTTAGATGTTTGACTGCCACTGGAACGCAATTTACAAATCTGAAACACATTCGGATTATCCCAACCTTCACGCAATGTCCATTTGGAAAAAATAAAACGACGTGGGTTGTCTAATGACAGTAAGGCTTGCTTATCGTGCAAAATCTCATTGATTTCCTGCTCAATTTTGTCATCACTTTCGCTATTGTCTTTGGAAAAATAACCGCCGTGAATCAAGGATAAATCTGCCAACGTCTTTTGCAAATAAGCGTGATAAAACTCGTCCGTTTCGGTTTTTAAAAGGCGTTGTACTTCTGCTTTTACCCAGTTTTCAAATTTTTCTTTTAAGCTGCCTGTAATCTCATTGCCGCTACGATAGCCGATAATATCATCAATAAAAAATAAGGTCAGCGGTTTGATTTTGGTAGTACGTTCTACTAATAATTCCCTTTCCAGCTTGAAATGTTCCACAATCGCACGTTGCATCATCGCATCTTGCACAGTTTGGACGTAAGAGTACGGATTGAGCAATGCACTACGTTTCAACTCTAAACCATTACTTAGCAACAACGTCGTTTTATTCATTGCTTCAATGTTCAACTCAAAAATCGCCGAATGAATTTGTGCTAAATCATCACCCTTGCCCAAGGCAAATTTTTTGCTTTTGCCATTTTCAGTCAGCTCAAACACTGCTTCTTTACCATCTAATGAAAGCAGTTTAATACTGGCTTCCATTCCGCCTTGCATTTCTTCCTGAAACACACGCACGCCTTTAACCAAACCTTCATTAAAGGCATCTACTGCAGTTAAACGGTAAATCAAGTTGTAATACTGCTCGTTAAACGTCGCCCCATATCGCAAAATATATTGCGGATTTAACCGCTTGATGTTCTGCCACGTTTTCGCACTTTCACGAGTGGGGAATTTATGCGGTTCATCAATAATCACCAAGGGGCGAACAGCAGCAATCCCCTCCACAGGGTTATCAAAAAAATCTTTAAATGCCACATCACCTGAATGGCTCATTGATGGCGAGTTAATCATTCCAGCGTTGATCAGCAAAACATGAATTTCTTGGTGATTTTCCGCTTTTACAAAGGCATCTATTGCCATTTGAATATGGGATTTCTTGCCTTTGCTGACTTTTGGGCTTTCCACCACATAAGTTTTCAAACGAATGCCCTGATAATCGTTGCCAAAATCCTGTTCAAAATGTTCCGCTAGCGATTGGCTCTGCAAAAATTGTCGCGTACCTGCTTTAATGGAAAGAGTAGGCACCACTACAATAAATTTAAACACGCCCAACATTCGGTGCAAATCAAACATCGTTTTGGTATAAGTGTAAGTTTTACCCGTACCAGTTTCCATCGAAATATCCAGTACATTAATGCCGTCTGAATCCAAACACAAAGTGCGGTCAATATTGTTTTCGTTTTGTATTTTTTTCAGATTGGTGGTGTATTGATTTTGACTAAACACAATTTGCGGATTTTCATCAGCTTGATGAAAGCGACAAGAGGCGTTATCAAACACGCTAAGTACAGCTTGAATACCTCTTTTTTGATGTTCTAGATTTTTCTCGTAATTAAAGCCACTCATTTAATTTCTCACAATCAAACTCAAACTGATATTTTTGCGGTTGCTGTAACTTGCCAATGCTTGATTTAACTCTTGTTGCATTGCACTTTCCATATGGGTGCCAAACACAATCACACGATTTGGATTAAATGCCACATCGTTATCCAACTTTTGAATAAAGGCAAACAAGTGCTGGCTGTTAAAATATTCATTGAGCAAATACAAGCGTTTATTGCACAAATATGCCGTATAGCCACCCAAATCCACTGCTTGCACGGGCTCGGTCAGTTTCGCACCGTCATACACTCGCCACGTGGTCAGCAAGGTTTGAATTTGGCTTTCTGTGAATATGGTTAAATTCGGTAATTCCGCTTGGTATGGATTAAACTCATCATCCCTAACCGCTTTGAAATTTTCCGTGGTTTGGTAAATTTTAAAACCTAAATCACCACTTACATTTGGATTTTCTTCACGAATTTTGACCGCACTTTTTTCAATTCGGGCTTTGGTAATGTCAAAAATGGTCGAATAACCTGCATTAAAGGCTTCCGATTCTTTATCGGTTTTTTCAGGCAGCTGTACCATAATAAAACGTCTATTACCGCCGTCTTCCGCATTCAGTTGCATGACGGCGTGGGCGGTTGTGCCAGAACCTGCGAAGAAGTCTAGGATTAGGGAGTTTTCCTCTGTAGCACTCTTCACAAGTTTTTTCATTAAATCAACAGGTTTTGGACTAGGAAATAATTTATCTCCAAATAATTTTACTTGTTCCTTTGTTGCGACTTGATTTAAATACAAATTATCAATAAATAGACTATCTAACATTTCATCACTATTTTTTATTTCATATTTGTATCTTTTTAAAATAAATCCTCTTTCCTTTTCTGGATGAGTTTCTTTGAATTTAATTTTTCCAGAAGCAACCCAAAGGTCAAAATTTTCTTTAGAAAAAAACCAAGCCCTCCCTTTAGGTGGAAAATCTTCTTTTCCAGTATAGGGGTTAATAATTGCATATTGATCACCATCTCTAGGAGCAGTAGGATCATTAGAAATCCAATCGCCATTTGGATCATTATCAGGGTTTTTATATAAAGAAAAATCTTTTTCATCCCCTTTTAAATAAATATTTTCTTTATTTTTTGCATAACACAAAACATATTCGTGTTGGATATTTATTCCTGTCTTTTCAACATTAGTAACACTTTTAGTTTTTCTAATCAATTCAGTAACAAAATTGCTTTCCCCAAACACTTCATCACACAATAATTTCAACTGTGCCCCTTCGTTATCATCAATAGAAATAAAAATCATACCATCATCTTTAAGTAATTCGCGTGCAATATACAAACGTGGATACATAAAGGTTAACCACGCACTGTGGGAATTGGATTTTTTCGCTGTAAATTCCAACACACGTTTAGCTTCATCTATATCCATTCCACCTAATTTTGCCAACTGTTCTGGCGTAAATTTGCGGTCATCTTGATACACAAAGCCGTCCGAACCCGTGTTATAAGGCGGATCGATATAGATCATCTTCACGCTATTGCAGTAAGCATTTTTTAAATGCTTCAACACTTCCAAATTATCACCGCAAATCAGCACGTTTTGGCTATCTGCATTTTCAGGCTGCTTGTTATGCTCAATATCTTCTGATAATAAGGTTTCAGGCGGCAAATTGCGTAACAATTTCGCATAAGATTTACCCAGCCAATTCATTGCATAAAATTCTTTACTAATCTCGGCTTGCAATGTAATTTCCGCTTGAAATTTTTCTAGCAAAAATTCACCATTGGCATTAAAACAGTTCGGAAAAAGTTGTTTAAGTTGGCTTAATTGGCTAGATGTAGCGGTAATGTTTTCCGCATTGAAAAATTTTTCGGTGATCATAAAATCAACTCAATTATATTGACAGTATTTAGATTATCCATAGGATTGTAGGTTTGTAGGCTCATTTTTTCCTTATTTAAATTTAATTGATATCAAGCAAATTTTTCATTCTTAGAATGATTTACTGCATCAGTATCTTTTTTAACATTAATTTCATCAATTATAATGCCTTGTAGCGAAGATGATTTATTTTACTTAACAAATTTAATTTTTTAGACGAATCAAAGTCTAAATCTTCTGAAAAGCAATTTAGGTCATATCCAAGATAAACTACTCTCACCTTGACAGGCATATTTTCTAGGGTAATACCCCCATTGTATTAATGGCGTATTGTACCATCAATAATCCCCATATCGGCCAGTAAATGATGAGTATTTTTTTCCGTTATCATAAACATCTGGTGGATAAGCATTAGCACTTAGTGCGGCTGAACTGTGCCAATCCCCTGTACCATTCGATTTAATGCAACGATACTACTAACGTAACAATCCTTGTTTACTTATGGAATAAACAACATGGTTAACCCTTATTTTGTAGATAAATATTTAAAAGATACATCAAATGCACCCATCACTTGAGAAATATCCAGCACATTAATGCCGTCTGAATCCAAACACAAAGTGCGGTCAATATTGTTTTCGTTTTGTATTTTTTCAGATTGGTGGTGTATTGATTTTGACTAAACACAATTTACGGATTTTCATCAGCTTGATGAAAGCGACAAGAGGCGTTATCAAACACGCTAAGTACAGCTTGAATACCTCTTTTTTGATGTTCTAGATTTTTCTCGTAATTAAAGCCACTCATTTAATTTCTCACAATCAAACTCAAACTGATATTTTTGCGGTTGCTGTAACTTGCCAATGCTTGATTTAACTCTTGTTGCATTGCACTTTCCATATGGGTGCCAAACACAATCACACGATTTGGATTAAATGCCACATCGTTATCCAACTTTTGAATAAAGGCAAACAAGTGCTGGCTGTTAAAATATTCATTGAGCAAATACAAGCGTTTATTGCACAAATATGCCGTATAGCCACCCAAATCCACTGCTTGCACGGGCTCGGTCAGTTTCGCACCGTCATACACTCGCCACGTGGTCAGCAAGGTTTGAATTTGGCTTTCTGTGAATATGGTTAAATTCGGTAATTCCGCTTGGTATGGATTAAACTCATCATCCCTAACCGCTTTGAAATTTTCCGTGGTTTGGTAAATTTTAAAACCTAAATCACCACTTACATTTGGATTTTCTTCACGAATTTTGACCGCACTTTTTTCAATTCGGGCTTTGGTAATGTCAAAAATGGTCGAATAACCTGCATTAAAGGCTTCCGATTCTTTATCGGTTTTTTCAGGCAGCTGTACCATAATAAAACGTCTATTACCGCCGTCTTCCGCATTCAGTTGCATGACGGCGTGGGCGGTTGTGCCAGAACCTGCGAAGAAGTCTAGAATTAGACTAGATTGATCTGAATAAAGCTCTAACGTTCTTTTAACTAAATTAACAGGTTTAGGGTAAGTGAAATAGGATCTTTCATCAAATATACGCTTTAATTCTTGACTAGCAGATTGAGAATGCCCTACATCTTGATATTTCCATATCGTCATAGGAGTAATAGTTTGTTTAGTCTCTGATAAAAAACGCTTTATACGTGGTACATTATTTCCTGATTCACCAAACCAAATACGATTATCTTTTAGAAATTCTTCAAATCTTTCTTTACTTAATCTCCAACTATATCCATTAGGGGGAAGGACATTTCTACCAGTGGGAGTGGTAATTTCATATATATTTTGCTCAATAGCAGGACCTACGGATAAGTCGCTACTTCCCCAAACTCCTCTGGGATCATTATCAGGGTTTGCATAACGATCATTTGCTTCTTGGCTTCTTGGTAAGCCATTACATACAGCTAAATTTATATTTTTTGTATAACAAAGTATAAAGTCGTGATTTTCAGAAAAATGTTTTTTTAGATTAACGGGAGAATACGCTCTTTCCCATACAATTTGGCTAATAAAATTCCCCTCCCCAAAAACCTCATCACACAACATCTTCAACTGTGCCCCTTCGTTATCATCAATAGAAATAAAAATCACACCATCATCTTTAAGCAATTCGCGTGCAATATACAAACGTGGATACATAAAGGTTAGCCACGCACTGTGGGAATTGCTGCCTTTGTCGGTGAAATTCAAAATACGTTCAGCCTCGTCTTGCGTGATATTGGCAAGACTTGCCAGTTGTTCGGGGGTAAATTTGCGGTTATCTTGATACACAAAGCCGTCCGAACCCGTGTTATAAGGCGGATCGATATAGATCATCTTCACGCTATTGCGGTAAGCATTTTTTAAATGCTTCAACACTTCCAAATTATCACCGCAAATTAGCACGTTTTGGCTATCTGCATTTTCAGGCCGCTTGTTATGCTCAATATCTTCTGATAATAAGGTTTCAGGCGGCAAATTGCGTAACAATTTCGCATAAGATTTACCCAGCCAATTCATTGCATAAAATTCTTTACTAATCTCGGCTTGCAATGTAATTTCCGCTTGAAATTTTTCTAGCAAAAATTCACCATTGGCATTAAAACAGTTCGGAAAAAGTTGTTTAAGTTGGCTTAATTGGGTGGATGTAGCAGTGATGTTTTCCGCATTGAAAAATTTTTCGGTGATCATAAAATCAACTCAATTATATTGACTGTATTTAGATTATCCATAAGATTGTAGGTTTGTAGGCTCATTTTTTCCTTATTTAAATTTAATTGATATCAGGCAAATTTATTTCATTCTTAGAATAACTTACTGCATCAGTATCTTTTTTGAACATTAATTTCATCAATTATAATACCTTGTGGCGAAGATGATTTTATTTTACCTAACAAATTTAATTTTTTAGACAAATCACAGTCTAAATCTTCTGAAAAGCAATTTAAACCATACCCAAGATAAACTGCTCCGCCACCTTTCAACGTTAGAGGTGTTTCGGCTAAATTTTGGAGAATACTAACCATTAGTTTTTCGTGATATCTATTTCGCTCTGTAAGTATTAAATTATTGGATTTTTGTGTTTCCATTGTAAAAGATATTCCTTTTCTTGAGAGTTTAGATGTGGTGCAATTTTATTTATCAGGTTATAAACTGTTTCCTTATCTTAAACACTTGGAAACCATTCATCTAGCATCAATCGTCCAAGAATTACCTATTTTCAACACCGAAGTATAAAGGTAATCAACGTAGGCTCTAGGGTGGTATGCTATCCGAACAGGCGTATTTTCAGGGTAATACCCGTCATTGTATTGATGGCGTATTGTACCATCAATAATCCCCGTATCGCCCAGTAAATGATGAGTATTTTTTTGTCCGTTACCATAAACATCTGGTGGATAAGCATTAGCACTTAGTGCGGCTGAACTATGCCAATCCCCTGTACCATTCGGGCTGCGAATATTTAATGCAACGATACTACTAACGTAACAATCCTTGTTTGTTTGTGGAATAAACAACATAGTTAACCCTTATTCTGTAGATAAATATTTAAAAGATACGTCAAATGCATCCTACACATCACCTGACATCATTCGATAGCGATTGATTAATATTTTTTCTTTTTCAGTTAGTTTATTTTCATCTACTGAACTATAAAATATTTCCCCCTTACCACACATTAACCAATTTAAGTCAACATTCAATACACTACCTATTTTAGTTAGAATATCAGCACTTGGTGTGCGTTCATCCAACAAATAATTTTGAAGTGTACGATAAGGCATATTAAGCAACTCAGCAAAGGTTTTGATATTTAAACTCTTATTTTCCATTACATATCTTAATCGGTTATTTATACTCATTTCAGTATCCGTTATTGACTTTTATGTTAATTCAATAATTCTATACACCCATATATTACACATTATTTCAAATTTATGGCACAACATTTCCTCCTTTCCAGCAAAGCCCAAACGCTTTCGACCATCAAGATAGCCCGACTATCTGATGACAAAGCGTTTTCTATGCTTTACACATTTCGTTGGGGAAGTGGAAGTGAACAAGTTTACCCTAAGTGTGGTGTAAAACATCAAGCCTATTTTATCTCCACTCGCAAACAATGGCGATGTAAACGTTGTAATCATACCTTTATGCATTATATCAGGTACGAATTTTCAAATCACAAACTGCCAATTCAGACATACTTATTCATTCACCTTTGCGTTATTTTTGAATGCGGTAAAAGGAATTTGCTCTTGACAACTCTCTCATAATTTGAATGTACAGTACAAAACCGCTTTTACCCTTGCTCACAAAATCCGTGAGAGCCTGATTGTGCAACGTGAGCTATTCGCACTATCAATCGAAGTACATATTGACGGTACTCACGTGTATTCCGCTGTACGCCCAGATAGACTATTAAAAGAAAATGCCAATCCAAATAAACCTGTGGTATTAGTAATGCGTAAGTGTTATTCTGAGCAAGAAACTTCTCGTAACTCTCAATTAGTCGGAGCAAAGAAAACTATCACGTTTCCGATTCTTTCAGAAAATACCGATACCGCGAAGAAACTGTTCAATACCTATATTGAGCCGTCGTATTCATGCAGATGAAAACTCAACCTATGATGAACTGATGTGATTAATGGTGGTACTTTAGGCTCTTTAGGTGCAAAGGGCAGCACCAGTTCATTGATTTCCTGTATTAATGCATTAATCCGTTTTGCTAATAACTCTTGTTTTTCTTTCAGTAGCAATAAACGCTCGCCTAGTTCTCGTTTCGATAGCTTTTGTGTCATAACAAAAAAGTCCTTACCTAATCTAATTAGAAAAGTTATCATTGACCTCATCCATTTGAATTCATCAATTTGAACCACCATCATAGAAATCCTCTTTAAGAAAGTATGTAGCGATTTTATTGTAGACTTGATTATTATCGATAAATATTTTTAAATCATAACTGTCATTAAACAATCGTGATAAGCTAAAAAATACTGCCATAACCAAATATTCAACAAGCATATCGTCACAAAATTAAAATATCAACTGTTGTTAAGTCATACGAAACCATATGAAAAACTATCAGTCCAAAACGATTAGAATCTATTGGTACAAAATTATGGATATAACAACATATATCTATTTGTTTTATCCAAATTGAGTCATTGACTTAATCAGACTATATTTCTATAATAATCGACAATTGCAGGGGTACTCCTTAAAATAAACAGTTAATGAGTTGAGATAGATTTTTCTAAACCCTTGGAACCTGTTTCGTTAACACGAGCGTAGGGAGCAATGATTTTTCTAGCATTATCAAACTATCTTCATTGCTTTCTTAATCGATTGAATTAATATAGAAAGCATCTTGCAACATGATTTTCCAACAAATACGTCAAAAAAGTCCTATCGTACACTGTATTACCAACATTGTATCAGCTAATTTTCAGGCCAATGGCCTACTGGCTGTTGGTGCCTCTCCCATCATGTCTGAATCCATTGATGAAAGTGAAGAAATTGCCTCAAAAGTACAAGCACTTTGCCTTAATATCGGCACTTTGAACCCTAATACAATACATTTAATGTCTACTGCTGGAAAAGCCGCCAATCATTCTAATATTCCCGTTGTTCTAGATCCTGTTGGTGCAGGCTTTACTCAATATCGTACTAAAAGTACTTTACAGTTACTACAATCCTTTGAGGTACAGGCTATTCGTTGTAACCTAGGGGAGTTTGCTGCTTTAGCCAACATCAAGTGGCAATCGAAAGGTGTTGATGCAGGCACTGGAAATTTAAATGAAATCAAAGAGAAAATTCAATTTTTTGCTAAAGAATATAATTGTATTGTCGCCGTAACTGGAGAAGAAGATATCTTGGCTTGTGCCGACAAGATGATAACCATTTCGGGAGGACATCATCTTATCACTCAAGTAACAGCTTCTGGCTGTTTATTAAGCTCAATTTGTGCAGCCTCTCTTTGTTTAAACAGCAATAATTTTCAATCACTACAACAAACTTTACAATCCTATAAGCAAGCAGCTTGGCATGCCTTTACACAATCCCGGTTATTGGGTCAATTCCAAACTGAATTTATTAATCGCTTATATCAGCTATCTTTAGGAGTTTAAATGAAAAGTGTATTAACGATAGCCGGCTCTGATAGTGGTGGTGGAGCAGGTATTCAGGCTGACTTAAAAACCTTTCAGGAATTAAATGTTTTCGGTACCAGTGTCATTACCGCTATTACCGCACAAAATACTCAACATGTATATTCTATACAAGCAATTGATATTAATATTATTGCTGATCAATTAAAAGCTGTATTAAATGATTTTGATATCTGTGCCATCAAAACAGGAATGCTATATTCTAAAGATATTATTCGAACAATTTCATCTATCCTCAAAACCACCAATAAACCACTTATTGTCGATCCTGTTATGGTCTCTAAATCAAAGGCGACTTTACTCGATATACATGCAATTGAAGAATTCAAACAAAATATTTTACCGATGGCCTACCTCATCACACCCAATATTCCTGAAGCAGAAGTATTGAGTAACATGAAGATTAATTCAAAACAAGATATCCAAAATATTGCAAACAGATTAATAGAAAAAGGAGTAAAGAATGTTCTGATTAAAGGAGGTCATCTACATCATGACGAATTTGCTGAAGATTATTTACTTAATGATAATAAAATATTTTACCTAAGAACTCCTCGTGTTAATACCTCCGATACACATGGTACTGGATGTACTTTATCTGCTGCTATTACAGCTTTATTGGCCGATGGTTATGCATTACTAGATGCTGTGATAGAAGCAAAAAAATTTATTCAAATGGCTATAGAGAATCCTATTCATCTTGGACATGGGCATGGACCAATCAATCACTTTGCTTATCATAAAATTACACCAAAAGTTCAGATAGAAGTACAAACCTATGGACATTAATCAATTAGCTCTATATTTCATTATGGGTAGCCAAGATACTCAAAATCCATTAAAAATTTTAGAATCAGCCTTGCAAAAAGGTATTACTTTATTTCAATTTCGAGAAAAAGGAAGAAAGGCTAAAACAGGAAATGATTGTTTCATGTTTGCTAAAACATGTCAAAACCTTTGCCATCAATATCATGTTCCTTTCTTAGTCAATGATAACATTGATTTAGCTCTATCTTTAAACGCTGATGGTGTCCATGTAGGAGCAGACGATATGCCCCTAAAAGAGCTCAAAAAAATTCTACCTGAACATATGATCTTGGGCTACTCTGTGCATAACGAACAGGATCTAGCACTTGCACTACAAGAAAAGGTGGATTACATCGGTGTTGGTCCAATATTTCCTACTAATAGCAAATCTGATGCTAAAGAACCTATTGGTATTAAGGAATTAACATCAATAAAAAAAACAGCACCAAACATACCGATTGTAGCAATTGGTGGTATTAATGCGAACAATTATCAGCCTGTCCTTCAAACAGGCATTGAAGGTATCGCTTTTATTTCAGCGATTTGTCAGAATCCAGAATTTATTACTGAATACCTAGCTTACTATCACAAGCTAAAAGGAATTAATAGCCACTACCGAAAATAAGAAAAATCACATTAAAAATTGTCGATAATAAATAAAATAGCTTATTGTGTTTTATCGTAAGTATCTTTTAATAAAACAAAACAGAACGTAAAAATCCTGCGAGTACATAATATCGCCATATTTAATTAATCTTTACTACAATCCCTTCATTTTCTGTAATAATATCCTTACACCAGTCAACAGAAAAATTTAACCACATAACTACATTCTAATATAATGCATTAGGTTAAAAGAAATTTTATTGATTGATATTTGTTTTTGTTTAAGTGGAATACGTTTCCAATTTTTATCAGAAATTCTAGGAAAAAAACTGCTGGCATTCTCTACTTCTAAATCAACTTCAGTGACTATTAAGTCTGTGGCTAATTCTATACTCTGTAGATAAATCTCTGCACCACCAATAATACAAATTTCGCATTCTGCTGCACATACCTCAAGGGCTTTTTCAAGACTAAAAAATACCTCAGCTCCTTTAGCTTCATAGGCCTTATTATGTGTCACTACCAAATTCTGACGCCCTGGTAAGGGTTTTTTAGGCAAAGATTCCCAAGTTTTTCGTCCCATAATAATAGGCTTACCCATGGTATATTCTTTGAAAAAAGCAAAGTCTTCTGGAATATACCATGGTATTTGATTGTCAACACCAATAGCATTGTTCCTATCTTTAGCTACCACTAAAGTAATTTTTTGCTTTACCATATCAAACCGCCACTTCTGCCTTTATAGAAGGGTATGGATTATAATCCTCCAACTCAAAGTCCTCAAAACTAAATTGAAAAATATCTTTAATTTCTGGATTGATTTTCATCATAGGTAACTCTTTAGGTGTTCTGGTTAATTGTAATTCTGCTTGCTCAAAATGATTACTGTATAAATGTACATCACCTAAAGTATGCACAAAATCACCCACTTCTAAATCCGTTACTTGAGCTACCATCATGGTCAGCAAAGCATAACTAGCAATATTAAAAGGCACGCCTAAAAATACATCGGCACTACGTTGATATAACTGACAAAACAATTTATTATCTGCCACATAAAATTGAAACAAAGTGTGACAAGGTGGTAATGCCATTTCTTCAACTAAAGCAGGATTCCACGCTGAAACAATCATACGCCTAGAATCTGGATTGGTTTTAATGGTATCTATCACCTGCTTAATTTGATCAATTGAGCTACCATCATAAGTTGGCCATGAACGCCACTGATAACCATACACAGGTCCTAACTCTCCATCTTCATCTGCCCACTCATCCCAAATACTGACTTTATTATCTCGTAAATATTTGATATTAGTATCACCTTTTAAAAACCATAACAATTCATGGATAATCGAGCGTAAGTGTAACTTCTTAGTTGTTAATACAGGAAACCCTTTTTGTAAATCAAAACGCATTTGATAGCCAAAAATGGAACGAGTCCCTGTCCCCGTTCGATCAGACTTATCTATTCCTTGTGTTAAAATTCTATCCAATAAATCTAAATAAGCTTGCATTTTACATCCTTACTCGACCTAAACGATAAACTGCTAAGCTACCCAAAATATTTGAAAAATGTTGAATGCTTTTACCCTTGGTCAAAACTATACGCTCTTCTACACTGATATCGATGTCTTGGCATAATTTTTCAAAATCAGTCAAGGTGCACCAATGAATATTGGGTGTGTCATACCAACTATAAGGCATACTTTCTGAAACTGGCATATGTCCTCCAAAACCAATTTGAATTCGATTGCGCCAATAACCAAAATTAGGAAAAGTGACAATCAACTGATTACCTACTCTAGCCATTTCTTGCAAAATACCTTCTGTATTACGCATAGCTTGAATAGTTTGAGATAAAACCACCACATCAAACTGACCATTATTAAAAATGTCTAATCCATTCTCTATATTACCTTGTAAAACATTAATCCCTTTTTCCATTGATTTCAATATCCGATTGGTATCAATTTCAATACCATAGCCTTGGCAATTTTTTTGTGTTTTCAGGGCATACAATAATTCTCCCTCGCCACATCCTAAATCTAACACTCTAGAACGCTCAGGTATCCAATCAAAAATATACTTTAAATCAATCCTCAACATGATTGATCTCCCAATTGATACGTGAAAAATAAATTTTCATACCTCTCATATAAGCAGGATCATCTAATAAAAAGGCATCATGCCCATAAATTGATTCAACTTCCAAATATTGAACTGTTTTTTCCTCATGAATCAATGCTTGTAAAATCTCCTTAGATCGTTTCGGTGCAAATCGCCAATCACTACTAAAACTCACTAAAAAAGTTTTGGCTTGTATTCTTTTAACAGCTTGCCTAAGTTCTCCACCATATGCCTGTGCAGGATCAAAATAATCAAGAGCTTTGGTCATTAACAAATAACTATTACCATCAAAAGAATCAGAAAACTTATCTCCTTGATACCTTAAATAAGATTCTACTTCAAAATCAGTATCATAGTTATATCGTAACTTACCATGTTTTAATTCTCTGCCAAATTTCATACCCAGCCCCTGCTCTGCTAAATAAGTGATATGACCCATCATTCTGGCTATCTTCAAACCATTTCGTGGTCTAGCAGCATATTCTTGATAAAATCCATGATAAAAATGAGGATCTGATAGTATGGCTTGTCTAGCGACATCATTAAAAGCAATATTTTGCGCTGATAACTGAGGTGCTGAGGCAATGATCACTGCATGCTTTAGCCGTTGTGGAAAATCAATTGCCCATTGTAGTGCTTGCATACCTCCTAAGCTACCACCAACCACAGCTGCCCATTGAGATATCCCCAAATAATCTGCTAATAGTGCTTGTGATTGAACCCAATCTTCCACCGTAATCACAGGAAAATCAGAACCATATAATTTACCTGTCTTAGGATTAATAGAGCTAGGACCAGTACTACCATGGCAACCACCTAAATTATTTAGGCCAACAACAAAAAAATAATTAGTATCAATAGGCTTACCGGGTCCAACCATATTATCCCACCAACCAGAATATTTATCTTTCTCTGTATATTTACCTGCTACATGATGATTACCTGATAAAGCATGGCAAATTAATACAGCATTAGAATGTGCTTGATTTAATATGCCATAAGTCTCTATCATTAATTCAAATTCTGGTAATATAACTCCTTTTTTAAGCTGAAGTAATTGATTAAACTTAATTTTTTTTGGGCTACCTATTGCAATATTTTGTTCCATTATTCTAATCAAATACCTTAAATTAAATCACTTCTGGGGTAACAAATCGCCAACAACTTATTTGCAAATCACAAGGCAAATTTAATTTTCCAAATCTAGTTCTATGCAAAGATTCCACACGATTTCCTACGGCCGCTATCATTCTTTTTATTTGATGATATTTACCGGTAGTAATAACCATTTTAATTAACCTACCTGCTTCTATTTGGACACTTTTAGCTTTAACAATTTCATTATCATCTTTTAACAATACCCCCTGTAATAGTTTTTGTTCTTGTTTTAAATCAAATTCATACTTTAGGTTAATCAAATATTCTTTTTCTACATCATGCTTAGGAGAAGTTAGACGGTGATTTAATTTTCCATCATTAGTAATCAACAATAACCCTGTCGTATCAACATCAAGCCTTCCAATAGCCTGTAAAGGTAGATTTCTTATTTGGCCAGGTAATAAAGAAAATATACTAGGATAGTATTTGGGCTTATGTGACACTTCAAAGTTTTTAGGTTTATTCAATACTAAGCAAAAATAAGGTAAAGGAACTATATGCTGAGGCTCTCCATAAATCAACAATGAATCCACCAATTCTGACCTAATCTCTTGATGAGCCGAAATAACCAATCTATGATTAATTTCTACAGCAGCCTCCTCAATCAAAATATGACACTCTTTCCTAGAACCAACCCCCTGAGCTTGTAAATATTTCACGACATTCATGCTAACTTCTTAATCAATTCAACCAATAAAAATATCATTCTTGGCATTAAGATACCTCAATACATATATATTCACTAGGTTGATAAGTCTTAACACCATTCCACAAATAACAGTGGTAGCCCATGTCGAAAAAAGATATTCCGCCCGCAGCTGTAAAAGATATTTTCACCAAATATATCTTTGCCAAAAGTCTCTTAAAATAACTAGGAAAATAATAATCTCAAGTTTATGACACTGCTAACACTCAAAATTTGACATTATCAACATCCACCAACCCAAACAATTAGAATCTTACGACAAAACTGGTAAAATTTTCCCTACTTACATTAAGAATACAACCATATCAAGAATAAACACAGGTACCAAAATACCTATTGACCATAACATATAACCAAAAAAGCTAGGCATTTTTACTCTTCTCTGCTCTGAAATAGATTTCACCATAAAATTTGGTGCATTACCGATATATGTAGCTGCCCCCATGAACACAGCCCCCATCGAAATAGCTAATAGTGTATTTGGTATTTCATGCATCAAATAATTTGCATTTCCGGATGCGATATTAAAAAATACTAAATAAGTCGGAGCATTATCCAAGAATGATGATAAAGCACTTGTTACCCAAAAATATAACTTATTAATCGGTTGTCCATTATTATCTGTTACCAAAGAAACTAAGGGCGCAAAATCCCCATCAACACCAACTTTTAAAATTGTTAACACTGGAATTATAGTAATAAATATAGCTAAAAACAGCTTACTAACCTCTTTCATGGGTTCCCAATTAAATTCATTTCCACTTCTAACCTGACTTGACGTAATTAAAAGTGAAATAATAGTAATGACAATTAAAATTACATCCCTGACCACGTCTTGATAACCAATATGAATACCATAAATAACTATAAAATCCTCAGGTTTCCAAATTCCAGATAAAATCACTGCTCCCACAATAAGTGCTAACAACAATAAATTCCATTTTCCATATAATCTGATTTTTTCTTTATCTTCTGGGAACTGTTTTATAATTGGATCTTCTTTTTTGTATAATATAGTATCTAAAATAAAGAATAACAACAATAAAATAACTGTATTTAGCAACACAGGTAATCCCATATGCTTTAATGTCCAGAAAAAGTCAACCCCTTGCAGAAAACCTAAAAATAAGGGGGGATCCCCAATAGGTGTTAATCCACCACCTATATTTGCTACCAAAAAAATCAAAAAGATAATTGGATGCACCCGATATTTTCTGTTTTCATTAGCACGAATTAATGGTCTAACTAGTAACATAGCAGCACCTGTTGTTCCCATAACAGAAGATAAAAAAGTTCCCATTGCTAAAATTATTAAATTATTTCTCGGTGTTCCATGCAATGTTCCCCAAACCAAAATACCCCCCGACACAGTATATAGAGCCAAGAGTAATAATATAAAAGGCAAATATTCTTCTAATAATGCATGAATTATCGAATAACTAGCAACGTCCATACCATAAAAATAAAAAAATGGAATGATGAATATTAAAGTCCAAAATAATAAAATCTTTCCATAATGCTTTTCCCAAAAATGCTGATGAATTAATGGACCAATTGCTACCGATAATAATACGCATAAAAATGGCAACCCCCATATTGCTTGTAATTGTCGTCCATCCAGCTCTCCGGCAAAAACAATACTAGATGATAGAATGAAAAACAAAATCGCCCAAATACGATGATACATACATACCTTTCAAATAACTGTCCTACCAATTATACCTATAAAATAAATACAAAAAAGATGAAATCCCAAAAGAAATTAATTTAAAGTATCGAATCGTCAATAACTAATTGTTTTAATATCTATATAAGATATTAAATCTACTAATGTCATGGGAATATGTAATTTTAATATTGTAAATATTGTCATACCATAAAATAGAGAATAAACACGCCCAATGATAACAAAGATTAATAAGAAAACCTCCCATATAACTCAAAAATAACATTGAATATCAAAGTAAATTTTCTATTATTCAACAATATAATCACCTGGAAATCACCATATAATCCTAAATGCAATTAAACTAAAAATAATAAATAAAGAATTGAATGCCTTGTTGAAAAGAAAAGTATATTAATCAATAGTCGTGGCTACCATTTATCAACCCTAGTATATTTAGATCCTCAGAGCAATAGAGTGGTTACATCAGAAAACTAGTTTATTAAAAAGAAGGCATAAGTATCTACACATTGGATCACTTACTGCCAACTACTGATAGTATTTTTGATCTTGATATGCCGCACTCTTATGACCAACCATCAGTCTTTACTAAGGCCATAAATATTTAGGGTGATACATCAAACCTATAGAAATGTGTTGCACCTCACCAAAATAAGCCTCTAAAATATTGAAAATATTTTTATCGAGACAAATCATTAGACTAACATTACTTAATTAATGACTCTTGGCTTATTCATTTTATTCATGACTATTGTATCTATTCCCATTCCAAACCACTGGCGCCTTCATTTATATAGTCGGGAACTGTCATTGGTTCTTCAACATCCATTAACGAAGATAAGTTAAATTGGCTAGGATCCAAATGTGGATACTGAATAAAAGTAACTGAATAGCCATAACTATTTGGGCTAATTTTAGCCATAACCCCTAATGGTATAGTCGCTTTATTTATCACATGTCCAAAAGGAAAATTAGTCAAAATAGGAACATTAGTTAAACGACGCATAGTTGCAATAACAGAAGTAAAGTTATAACTACTATCATATTGATCAACTATATTGTCCATCTTAAAATTACCAAACACTATTGCTTTTTGTTTAGATAAAATACCTGATAAATAAAGGGTCTGCAACATTCGCTCTATACGATAAGGTTGCTCACCCACATCTTCTATGAATAAAATCCCTCCTTCTATTTTAGGCATATAATCAGTACCAGTTAAAGCCGAAAGAACACTTAAATTACCCCCCCAAAACATACCTTCAATAGAATTTTTAATAAAAGAGCCATTAGCGACCACAGTGACTGATGGATTAGAAACACACTCAATAAAACTTTTTATCGTATAGTTAGATACCCTAGGATTACCAAAATCACTGTATACCATAGGACCACTAAAACTAACCATATTTCCCCTAGCGATTAAGGCTAATTGAATAGCTGTTGTATCACTAAAGCCAAATAACATTGTGCCATGCTCCCTCATCATCGCACCAAGGCGAACCCAGTCAACCATGGGTAATATTCTCACTGCACCATAACCACCCCGAACACCTAATAATAGCTTTGGAACATGTGTTCTTCCTTCGATAATATCTTGAAAATCGGCAGCTCTTTGAGCATCTGTACCTGCAAATCTCCTATAGCGTCTGTATGCTGATTCTTGATTATTAACAACAAATCCCGCTCTTTCAAATTTGGAGATGGCTAAACTAATACGATTATAATCTGTGATATACCCAGAACTAGCAAAAAAATGAGCAACATTATTATCTAAACCATATTTGGTTAAAACTTTACTCCTTTGTTCTGGTACAGATTTAGTTGTGGTACAAGCTTGTAAAAAGGCCACAGTTGCAATACCTGAAGATGTTAAAAAATCTCTCCTGTTAAACTTATTCATTATTTTTCCTATTTATCACCCACTCTCTGAGCGTCTACTGCAGCAATAGCACATAAATTAACAATTCGTCTAGTTGAAGAAATAGGTGTTACAATATGACAAGGTTTAGCCATACCCATTAAAATAGGTCCTATGGTTACCCCATCAGAAGCAGAAACCCGTAATAAGTTATAACTGATATTGGCAGCAAACACATTAGGCATGACTAATAAATTAGCAGCACCAGATCTTAGAGTAGTATCTGGCATAATACTCATTCTCATCTCTTCTACTAAAGAAACATCCCCTTGCATTTCACCATCTACTTCTAAATCTGGACATCTTTCATGAATAATTTCTAGTGCCTTAGCCATCTTCTGTCCTACTTCAGTTTGCATAGAACCAAAATTAGTATTTGCTAATAATGCAGCCTTGGGTCTTATACCAAATCTTAACATTTCCTTACTGGCTAATTCTGTAATTCTCGCTATTTGCCTATAATCAGGATCATCATTTACATAGGTATCAGCAATAAAAATATTACCCTGTGACAAAATTAATGCATTCATAGCACAAGCTATTTTTTCTGGGTTATCATAACCAATAATTTGTTCTAATATCTTAAAATTTTCTTTGAATGGTCCGACAGCCCCACAAACCAAAGCATCAGCATCATTTTTGTAAACCATTAATGCACCTATTAAAGTTGGTGTATTCAATAGTCTTTGTCTAGACATAGAACGCGTGATACCCTGTCTTTTACCTATTTGGTAATAGGTTTCACAGTAGTCTTCATATCTCGAATCCTCATCACTATTAAAGATTTCAAAATCTTTGCCTATTTTTAATTTAATACCTAAGTTTGCTAATTTTTTCTCTATGACACTTTTTCTACCCACTAGAATAGGTTCACACAACCCAGAAGAAATAATAGTATTTACCGCATGCAATACTCTTTCTTCTTCGCCATCACAGATAACTACACGTTTTTTATCTTGCTTAGCCTTTTCAAAAATCGGACGCATAAACAAGTTAGTTTTATATACATATTGCGTCAATGAATTAACATATGCATCAAAGTCTTGTATTGGACGAATGGCAACACCAGAGTCCATAGCTGCTTTTGCCACTGCTGGCGCAATTTCCACAATCAATCTGGGATCAAAAGGTGATGGAATAAGATACTCTGGCCCAAATGTTAGATCTTTATTACCGACCGCATTACGTACTAAATCACTTTTTTCTGCTTTAGCTAGCCTAGAAATAGCATGAACACAGGCAACTTTCATTTGTTCATTGATAGTAGTAGCTCCGACATCCAATGCCCCTCTAAATAGGAATGGAAAACATAAAACATTATTGACCTGATTAGGAAAATCTGAACGACCTGTGCCAATAATAACATCCGGTCTTACTTGCTTAGCTAAAGGTGGCCAGATTTCTGGCTGTGGATTTGCCAACGCCATAATAATAGGATTTTCATTCATACCCTTTAACATTTCTGGGGTTAATACATCTGGTCCAGATAATCCCAAAAAAATATCTTTACCTGGCATTACATCTTCTAATGTCCTATTACCAGTATCTGCTACTTGGTATCTTTCTTTCGAAGGATCTAATTTTCCACGACCTTCATAAATAACACCTTTTGAGTCACATACAACAATGTTATTTTTATCTAATCCCAAAGCAACCAATAAATCTAAACAAGCTATTGCTGCTGCACCTGCACCTGAACAAACTAATTTAACTTCTGCAATATCTTTTTTAACTATTTCTAAAGAATTGATAATAGCTGCAGCTGTAATAATTGCAGTTCCATGTTGATCATCATGAAATACTGGAATATTCATTCTTTTACGTAATTCTTGCTCAATATAAAAGCATTCTGGTGCTTTTATATCTTCCAAATTTATACCACCAAAAGTTGGCTCCAAAGAAGCTATAATATCAACAATTTTGTCTGGATCTGTTTCATCAATCTCAATATCAAATACGTCAATCCCTGCAAATTTCTTGAATAAGACCGCTTTACCTTCCATTACTGGCTTGCCAGCTAGGGGGCCAATATTTCCTAAACCTAGTACTGCTGTACCATTTGAAACAACCGCAACTAAATTTCCCCTCGCTGTATACTTCGAAGCTAATGTGGGATCACTATAAATTTCCATACAGGGAGCAGCAACTCCAGGAGAATATGCTAAAGACAAGTCGTACTGAGTAGCCAAAGGCTTAGTGGGCGTTACCTGAATCTTTCCAGGTCTTAAATATTCATGAAACTCTAACGCAGCTTTTTTTAAATTATCATCCATGATGAATACTCCAAAGATTTCGTGTATTTGGTTTAGGCACTACACCTCGATAGTGTTATCAACCTAGCATTCTAACATTATTTAAGTTATCTTAGTACTGTGGAAACAACCAAAACATAAGCTGAATTCAGCTCATTACAAACTTTTAATATTTTAGAAAATAATCACTACAATACTAATAAACACCACCTATATCAAAAGAGCTAAACTTGAATTAAACCCCCTTTAGTAGAAGTTCCAGTAGTCACACTAACATATTGATTAAATTATGTTACATACTAAAAAACATCAAAAGAATTTTGTAAGATATATAACCTTACTTCCTAACTCCCTACAACTAATTCAGATAAACAATGGCTGTCCTAAAATATTCAATAATGAACCCAACCATCCTCTAAATTATCACCAATTTTGACCATTAACCCGGTAATAAACTCGTAAAATGGCTCAAAGATGACCTTGATACTCATCACAAAAAATATTTCCTTTATTAGATTTAAAGGCACAACCACACATTGATGAGTTCCCATCTAATTTCCCTATCGTAGTATCGCTTATTTTAAGTGATTTCAAGGATTTCAAAGCTATCTCAAATAATATCACCAAAAATAACTACATCTTGAGAAGTTAAGTCTCCAATATGTTCAATTTTCTGAATATATTTTGATCAAGTTATTTATACCTATACCAATAAAAACATAAAATAATTAAAAAAAAATTACATTAATTGATCCTAAAATTGTTACAGGTCAACAACTAACCGAGGCCAAATACTTCCAACCAATTTTTTAACCCTAAATAATAATCGGAGACTTAACTACATTGTCAATAATTATTTTCCGAATATGTGTTGAGGAATCTCATCTGCTCCTGCAATACCTAAAAAATATTATTAACTCAAAAATCATGGGCTTGATCTACTCAATTGCCAGCATTAACACACCCAATAGAATACTATATATAAATAAAAGATTTTTTGAGTTATCACCCTTTAAGTTACTGGATAAATCGATTTAATTTTTTTTTGCTTGTTTTTAATTTTTTTTTGCTTGTTTTGTTTCTTCTTATATTCATCAGTATCTGTTGGTATTGTGACAGATAATTGGTTAATATTCTGTAAGTAAATTTTCTTTCCTATGCCTGGAACTTTCATTATTTCTTCAACACTAGTGAATTGACCATGTTCACGACGATAATTAATAATTGCTTTAGCTTTCACTGCTCCAATTCCCACTAACATTTCAAGCTCTTTCTTAGTTGCAGAATTAAGATTAATTGTTGCCAAAACACAATTAAAAGAGAATAAATAGAATACACAATATGCAAATATCTTGTGCCACATATTCAACTCCTCCAAATTAAAATGATCTATTGAACTATTTTTAGCATATGATTATCAAATCTATATAATAATAAAATTATAATCAAATAGTTACTAGAAAATTAAATTAATAACTATTAACTATAGCCAAATTGAAATTTTATCTTTACAATTGCCCATATTAAAAAAATTATCAACGAACAGTATATATGGCAACTAAACAAAATCATATAAAAAGAGAAAAAAAAATTTTTACCAAAAAACATTTTATTATATTCTCTATAATTGTTTTTCTGTTAATTCTATACCTTATATCTAAAAATATAAGATCAGAAAAAACCGATGAGATGATTTATGAAAAAGTGGAAATACAGGATATTGCTGCTGAAGTCATCACTTCTGGTCAGTTACGTCCTTATAAACAAACAACGCTCGGTGCTCAAACAACAGGAGAAATAAAAACACTTCATATAAAGGTTGGGGACAGAGTTGAAAAGGGACAATTAATAGCTGAATTAGATCCCACTGTACAAGAAAACAACTTAAATAAAGCCAAAGGTAATCTGATTTCTACCCAATCAGATTTGAATTCCCTACAAAGAAAATTAGCGGTTGCTAAATCTGATTTGAATAGTTATACAATGTTATACAAAAATGGCGCAACTTCTCGAACAGAATATAATAAATACCTTACTTTTTATAAGGAAATATCCAATGAGGTAACTCAGGCTAAAATAAAAGTTGATCAGGCTAAACTAGATGTAGATAATATGACTAAAAATTTGTCTTACACCAAAATTATTGCACCTATATCTGGTGTGATCATATCTCTACCTGTGGAGGAGGGTCAGACTTTAACTGCTGGTTATAGCACACCCACTATAGCAACCATTGCTCAGATGGATAAAATGGTCATAACAGCTCAGGTATCCGAAGCAGATATTTATAACATAAAGCCTGGCCAAAGAGCCACGTTTACTGTAGTCGGTAATAATAAAAACTATCCAGCTGAGGTTGATATTGTGCATCCTGCACCTACTTATGTTTCTGATAACACCAATGGTACTGCTTCGACGTACTATTATACAACCCTAAATGTTAACGAAATTGATAAAAGTTTTAGGGTTAATATGACTGCTACTGTACATATTATTACGGATGAAAGAAAAAATGTAATTGCTATCTCAAACACTGCCATCACCGAAAAAGATGGTAAAAAATATGTTACCTTAATAGATTCAAAAGGTAATAAAAACATGCAAGAAGTACAAACTAATTTTACAGATAACATCAAAACAGAAGTCGTTTCGGGACTAAAAGAAGGTGATACCATCTTAAAAGAGTCTGTGGCTCTTGAATAAAAATACAAAGGTACCTAAATGAGTTCTCCTATTATCAAAATTAAAAATTTATATAGATCCTTTAAACAAGGGGAAGAAACAGTTGATGTTTTGAAGGATATAAATCTAGAAATTGATTCTGGTGATTTTATTGCCATTGTAGGGCAGTCAGGTTCCGGAAAATCAACTTTAATGAATATTTTGGGTTGTTTAGATAAACCTTCTGATGGGAATTATGAAATCTATGGTAAGAAGATTAGTGATATAGAACCAGATGATTTAGCTAAATTACGCTGTAGTCATTTTGGTTTTATTTTCCAACGCTATCAACTAATCTCCGGTATGACAGCTTTGGAAAATGTCGAAATGCCTGCTATTTATCATGGTATGCCTTCTGATGAACGTAAGAGAAGGGCTACTTCATTATTAACCCAATTAGGTTTAGGAGAACATTTACACCATACCCCCGCACAATTATCAGGTGGACAACAACAACGAGTAAGTATTGCCAGAGCTCTAATGAATGGTGGAGAAGTAATTTTTGCTGATGAACCAACAGGCGCTTTAGATAGTAAAAATGGTGAAGAAGTCATGCAAATTCTACATAATTTGAATGATCAAGGTCATACTATCATAATGGTCACGCATGATCCCAATCTGGCACATCAGGCTAAACGCATTGTGGAAATCAAAGATGGGCAGATTATTAGTGACAAAAGACTAAAGTCTATATCAGGTAATAAGTTAGATTCCTTTTACAGTACAAAGAAATTAATTGATATTAATGCTATATTAAGTGCTCTTAAAGAAAACTATAAAATGGCTACTCGATCTATTAGCAATAATAAATTACGTGCCATTTTAACTATGCTTGGGATTATCTTTGGAATTGCCTCTGTGGTCTCTATGGTTTCTATAGGTAATGGAACAGTCACTAAAATTATGAGTTCACTCGGTGAAGACACAATACGAACCATATATATTTTCAAAGGTCAAGAATTTAATGCAACTAACTTAAAATCTCCTGCCAAATCGTTTAATGAAAGTGATTTACAATATCTAAAATCATTACCGTATTTGAAGGATGTTACACCTGATGTTAATTTCAGAGGAGTAATGCAGTATGGTAATACATCTATTAATACTAATGTTTTTGGTTGTGATTTTAACTGTATTCACACTAAAGATTTAAAATTACTAGAGGGTAGACCCTTTAACAAGAATTTAATTGATAGTGCTTCCTTAGTCACTATTATTGATGATCTTTCGGCGAAAGAGATGTTTCCCTATGAAAGTGCGCTTGACAAAACTATTTCAATTCAAAATAGCCCTATGAAAGTCATCGGTGTTGTCAAAAATAAACCAGATTATGATCAGCACTCCTCTGGACAGGCCTATATACCTTACACTACTGCTTCTGTTCGTTTTATGGGCTTCAATACTGATTATCCAGGTTTTTCAATAACTGTTAGAAAAGGATATTCAATTTCTGATGTAAAGGAAAAAATAAAACATTATTTTTATATAAAACATCAAAATAATGAAGATTTTGAAACATTTGCTCTTGATGATGAAATTCAAAAATTTACTTCAAGCACCGATGGGCTTAGGTTATTTATATTAATTGTTGCTTCCATAGCATTATTAGTTGGTGGTATTGGCGTAATGAATATCATGCTGGTTTCTGTGACAGAAAGAACACCAGAAATAGGTGTTCGTATGGCTGTTGGTGCTAAACAAAAAGATATAAAACAACAATTCCTAATCGAATCAGTTATCTTATGTATTTTTGGAGGCTTTATTGGTATTATCTTAGCTTTCTTAATAGGAGGAATCATTAAAATCATTGCAAGCGATCCTGATACCATGATTGGTTTTAGCTTTTCGATAACTTCTGTTATGATTGCTGTATTCTTTTCTACCTTAATTGGCGTTATATTTGGTTATGTCCCAGCTAGAAATGCTTCAAAATTAAATCCAGTAGAAGCCTTACTAAGAGATAAATAATAAATTTTATATTTATTATCAATATATCACATGAATTTAAGTTCGGTTTTCATGTTATCCCTTGAAAAATACTTTATCAAAATATTTTTATCTGCCAATTGTGATAAGACTAATTTTTTATCAAAACAGATCAATATAATCTCTGATAGACTACTTAATTGTTTCTTAATCATTAACTTAATAAAAAACCTACTATAATATAGATACCATACAATCACTCAGCTTAGCTATCCAAAAAAATTTAGTATTGATGGATGAAAAAATTATTTACTTCAAAGGAACAGACCATGATTCTAAGGTTGAGGGTTATAATATGTATGATGACATAATAATTTTTTTTAGCTATACAGAGAATACATTAAACAGATACCTTTAAATCTATTTATCAGTAATATAGTGTGGGAAAGACATGAGTTTCCCTATATTAACAATGAAAAAATGTTAGCCCCCTGATACAGAAACCTATACCCCAGAATTAGTAGACAAAAGATCCAAATGGATAAGAGGAAAAAAGTCTATATTATTTGTATTTGAATTACGTCATTAAGCCTGTGTATGAGATAATTCGGCCAACGTAATATTTGTATGACCACCCGATATCCTCAAGAAAAAAGACTACTTAATTGTAGTCACTAACTTAATCTATAATTTTGGTTAGTACACAGAGTATCCACAATTATGGAGTATTCTTTGATGTGTAGCACACAGAAGTATTTCTATCTAAAAAAAAGAAATACTATCCTAGATTCTCTGCTAAGCAGTATATGGATAAAGACACTAGAAAAATAACTCTAACTACAAAAGAGTAATCATAATAATGGATACTGTTTAACATACATAATTCTCTGATTTAGTGTGCATATCTTACTAATAGGATGAAAAGAACCAGGTACTTGACCAACACCTGGGAGTACAAATATGGGGATACAATAATTTATACACTTTACACAAAAATTAAGAAATAATAGATTTTCTTAACACACCTACATCAATTAATAAACAACCATTATAAAATATAATTACCTTAAGCAAGCACTGCCTTATCTGCAATATCATTTCGATATTGCATACCATCAAAATAAATTTCTTTAATTGCCGCATAAGCTTTTTGTTTGGCATCTTCTACACCATTACCTAAGCCAACGATACACAAAACACGACCACCATTGGTCACAACTTTTCCATCTTTTAAAGCTGTCCCTGCATGAAAAACTTTTGCAATTTTATTTGCAGCTTCTATACCTTGAATAAAATCACCTTTTTTGGGTGATTGTGGATAATTTTCAGCTGCCAACACAACTCCCACTGCTGTTCTTTCATTCCAGTGAATACTAGATTTATCTAGTCTTCCTTCAATTGCAGCTTCTAATAAATCAACAATATCTGTTTCTAATCTACTCATTATTGGTTGTGTTTCTGGATCCCCAGAACGACAATTAAATTCTACTGTATAAGGATCTCCACTAGAATCAATCATTAGACCTGCATATAAAAAACCTGTAAATGGATACCCTTCTTTTCGCATACCTTTAACTGTTGGCTCTATAATTCTTTCCATAACCTTATGAAAAATTGACTCACTAACAACCAAAGCAGGGCTATATGCTCCCATTCCACCAGTATTAGGCCCCTGATCCTGATCTAATAATCGTTTATGATCTTGACTTGTAGCCATAGGTAAAATATGTTGACCATCAACCATTACAATAAAACTTGCCTCAACACCTTCCAGAAAATCTTCAATAACTACTTTAGTACCTGCATCACCCAATTTATTATCTAATAGCATATCCTCAATAGCCTGATTAGCTTCTTCAATACTCATTGCCACAACTACACCCTTACCTGCAGCTAATCCATCTGCCTTAATAACAATAGGAGCTCCTTTATGCAACACATAAGCTTTTGCTTCATCAATATTAAAAAATGTTTGATAATCAGCCGTAGGAATATGGTATTTTTTCATAAACTGTTTAGCAAAATCTTTGGAACTTTCTAATTGTGTTGCAAATTGAGTTGGTCCAAAAATCTTTAAATCAAATTTTCTAAAATTATCCACAATACCTTCAGCTAAATATGCTTCTGGTCCAACAACAGTAAAATCAATATATTGTTCTCGACAAAATTGGATAAGATCATCTTGCTCAGTTAAATTAATATTTTCTATTTTTGGTTCTACTGAAGTACCCGCATTACCAGGCGCTACAAATACTTTGGATACTCTATCTGATTGAGCAATTTTCCAAGCCAATGCATGTTCTCTACCTCCAGAACCAACCACCAATATTTTCATTCATAATCTCCCATGTTAACTGCAAAATGATCTTTAAAATAGACCAAAAAAGTATTATATTCTACCAATGGAATATTCACAATTAACCGACAATTTGATTGTAAATTTCGCTCAATAATCTCAGAACCAGTTTTCTGAATCAATCTCATTACTTCATTCATTTTTGAATAGTCAAAATCGATAGTTAAAGTTTTATAAACATTTTTTTCTATGATGTGTGCTTGAGATAAAACATTTTTAGAAACTGTTTTATAAGCTTTTACTAATCCTGGTACTCCTAAAAGTATACCTCCAAAGTAACGTACCACCATGATACTAATATTAGTTAATTTATACGAATCAATCTGACCCAATATAGGTAATCCTGCTGAACCAGATGGCTCACCATCATCATTCGCTCTATAGTGTTGTCTATCAAAACCGAGGCGATAAGCATAACAGACATGAACTGCTTTTAAGTGTTCTTTACGCAATAAATCTTGTTGTATCTTTATCTCACCAATAGATTGAGTAGGGTAAGCATAAGCCAAAAAACGGCTACCCTTATGTTTATATTCTGCAAAAACCTCTTCATCAATTGTTTTAAAGTGATCGATCATATTATCCACAATTTATTTGTAAAAAATAGCCGTCAATTAGTCTCATTATTCAATATGATCATTTTAATGTTTCAACTAACTCCGGTACTACCTTAAATAAATCAGCAACTAAACCATAAGTGGCCTCATTAAAAATAGGGGCATCAGGATCTTTATTAATTGCTACAATAATTCTACTATCTTGCATTCCTGCTAAATGTTGAATAGCGCCAGAAATACCAATTGCAATATATAATTCTGGTGCTACAATTTTGCCTGTCTGACCCACCTGATAATCATTAGGAGCATAACCCAAGTCTACTGCTGCACGAGAAGCTCCTATCGCTGCATTTAATGAATCAGCTAATGGATATACTAAACTTTCAAAGTTTTCTTTACTGACTAAACCTCTACCACCTGAAACAACTACTCTTGCTTGTGTTAATTCTGGACGATCTGATTTAGAAATCTCTCTTTTTATAAAACGACTTAAATTAACTGGGTTAGGGACAGAAACTTTCTCAATACTGGCAGATCCACCTCTATTACTTACATCAAAATGAGTAGTTCTAACGGTTAAAATAACTTTATTATCTTTGGTTTTAACTTTTTGAAAAACACTACCTGCATAAACTGGATGCAAAAAAGTATCTGCAGCAATAATTTCTGATACATCCGATACTTGTGCTACATTAAGTAGTGCTGCTGCTCTGGGTAAAATATTTTTTCCAAAGGTATTAGCTGCTGCCATAATATAATGATAAGGTTCTGCCAAAGACTTAATTAAAACTGCCATTTCTTCAGCTAATTGGTTTTGGTAATGTTCAGCATCTGCCACTAATACCTTATTAACACCCTCAATTTGACTAGCTTCTTTAGCAACACCGTCTACACTCATTCCTGCTATTAAAATATCCACATCACCTAGTTGTTTGGCAGCAGTTACCGTATTAAATAAGGTAGGGGCTAATTGACTTTCATTAATTTCTGCAATAACTAATGTACTCATTTATCTCTCCTACTCATATTACTTTTGCTTCATTTTTTAATTTATCTACCAACTCTTGTACTGACTGTACCTTCACACCACCAGTTCTTGGTTTTGGTTCAATATAAGCAAGAATTTCAATTCTAGGTTCAATATCTACTCCTAATTCTTCAAGACATACTTTATCCAAAGATTTTTTCTTTGCTTGCATAATATTTGGTAACTTAATATAACGGGGCTCATTTAAACGTAAATCAGTTGTAATTACTGCAGGCAGTTTAAGTACTAACATTTCTAAACCACCATCAATTTCCCTAGTAATTTCAACTTCTCCTCCTGATAACTCAATTTTACTCACAAATGTTCCTTGTGGTGCATTAATTAAAGCAGCTAACATCTGACCTACTTGATTAGCTTCATTATCAATAGCTTGTTTTCCTAAAAAAATTAAGTCTGGATTTTCTTTTTCAACAATTTTTTGAATAATTTTGGCGACTGCTAATGTTTCAATTTCTTTATCAGTTTCAACATGAATAGCACGATCAGCACCCATTGCTAATCCTATTCTCAATATTTCTTCACATTTTTTTACCCCGATTGATAATACAATTACTTCTGATAATTTTCCTGCTTCCTTGAGACGAACTGCCTCTTCTACAGCAATTTCATCAAAAGGATTCATTGACATTTTAACATTATCTGTATCTACATTTGAACCATCAGCTTTTACTCTCACTTTAACATTAAAATCAACTACTCTTTTAACAGCCACTAGTGCTTTCATAAAAAAAATCCTTTTTTTATCAATAAAGTTAAATCCTGTAATAGCTTTTAATTATTTTGACTTATCTCTTTATTTTTCAATACCTCATTCCAAATACTATACACTTGTTCAACACTAACAGTAGAATTTAAACCACCAATTACTTGTTCCCAGTTTCTATTTTCTACCATTGTATTACCCGTCGAACTATTAGGATAAATCCCCACAGTTGGTTTATTTAAAGCATTTGCTAAGTGTAATAAACCAGTATCCACAGAGACAACAGAGGTACTTAAATCTATTAATTTTGCTACTTGTATTAAGTCCATCTTAGGACATAAATAAACAAAATCAAGTCCTTCTGCTATTTTTCTACTTGCTTCATATTCTTTTTCATTACCCCAGGTCAATAAAACAGGATAAGCATCATCCATATGTTTTTTCTTTAATAATGCCTGCCAGTTATTTTTAGTCCATAATTTATAATC